>NZ_DASRGV010000102.1:0-9269 GCF_035650855.1 Actinocrinis sp.
ATGTGGTCCTCGTGAAAGTGCGTCAGGATCACCAGCGGCAGGTTGGTGATGCCGAAGCGGCGCAGGCAGGCGTCCTCGCGGGCTGGCTCCGGGCCGGTGTCCACGGCGATGGCTGACGCGGGGCCGGTATGCAGGAGCAGCGCGTCTCCCTGGCCGACATCGCAGACGGCCATGGACCAGTCACGCGGGGGCCAGGCGGGTGCCGCAGCCTGCCGCACCAGGGCCACGGCCCCCGCGACCAGCGCACCGATTAACACCAGCACGCCCAGCCGGAGCAGTTTCCGGCGGCGCGCGGTGTCTACCACCGAGCCTGGACGCGAGCACTCCCCTCCAGCGCTCCGGTCCGCTTGCTCGCCCCTCCCTCGGCGACGAACCTCAGTCATATCTACACCAAGCCGATCTTGTCTAGACCAGTCCGGCATAGTGGCGTTGATCCGCCAGTGGCGGAGGTCAGCCGGACACGAACTCGCAGCAGCAGCCGCCAAGCGGCCACGTAGCAGGCCAGAAGCAGACCGCAACCGCCGAGTCCGGTAGGCCAACCGATCGCCGCACCGGGCACCTCGGCCCCGGTTCGGGCCACCAGGCAAATCCACCGAACCGGCCACTGCGCAACCCACGCGACGGCATGGCCGAGCGCCGGCGAGACCACGTCCGCGGCCATCGCGCTGACACCGAGCACAGTGGCGGCGGGCGCGGCCGGGACCGCGAGCACGTTGCAGGGCACTGCGATAAGCGGCAACGAGCCGGTGAAGATGACGAGCAGCGGCTCGCAGAAGACCTCCGCCGCGGCGGTCGCTGCGGCAGGCCCGGCCGCCCACAGCGGAACGCCGCGGTCGAGCATGCGGTCGCACCAGCCGGGCGCGACGATAAGCAGTCCAGCGGTCGCCGCCACAGAAAGCGCGAAGCCGTACGTATGCGCGAGCCAGGGATCGATGAGGAGCAGGATGAGCACGGCGGCTGCCATGGTCGCCAGCGCTCGGAACCTCCGGCCGGAGAGCGACGCGATGCAGCCGAGCAGCGACATCACGGTTGCCCGCACCATCGGCGGACCCGGCCTGGCCAGCACGGTGAATCCGAGCACGAAGACGGCGGACGCTCCGGTGACGGCGCGGCCCCGCAGACCCAGCCACCGCGCGAGGGGGAGCAGGGCGGCGGTTGTGAACACCAGGTTTTCGCCGCTGACGACTGTGAGGTAGGTAAGGCCGGTGCGTTTGAGGGCGTCGGCGAGTTCAGTCGGCTCGTGGCTTGTGTCGCCGACGGTGAGCGCGGGCAGCACGCCGGCCTCTTCGGCAGGCAGCGTGGACGCCGCCTCCCGAAGGTCGGCGCGCAGACTTCCCGCGAGGCTTTGGAGTGTGGAAGGGCCGCCGATCACCTTTGGCGCTCCTCGGGCGACGAGAAGCGCCGCGTCGCGTGTTCCGCCGCGAGCGGGTTCGAGCCGGCCGGAAACGATCAGGTGTTCCGAGGGCAGCAATGTGAGCCAGGCGTCCAGGTCCGCGCCCGAGTGCGGTTTGGCCATGACGGTGGCCGAAGTGCCGACCTGGTAGCTCGCGCCGTTCTCGGTGGTGACCAGCGTGATGCGCACCGGTACGAGGATGAGCGTCGATGAGGCCGGGTTACGGTTGAAACCTGAAGCGCCGTGGGCCTGCGAGCCGCTTCCCGCCTCGGGAGGGGCCGCGGCACATGGTTTCTGGCTCGTCTCGACTCGGCGCGGATCGCCGGTCACCGTCAGCGCGGTGCCGACGAAGGCTGATTCCGCTGCCAGGCCAGGCACCGGCCCGTTGGAGCCGACCGCGACGTGCAGTGCGGCTGACAAGGCGAGTCCGGCGGCAACGAGGAGCATGGCGCACAGCCCGGCCGACCACGGTTCCGGGGCCAGCGGATGCGCTGCCACGCGCCGCCGCGCTTGGACCATTCCCGCTACTCCCCCGATGGCGATCGCGGTCGCGGCCAAGGCGGTGATCTCGGGCGGGAGCGAAAGGCCGATCCAGGTCGCAGCCCACCCGGCCAGCACCGGCGGCAGAAGTCTGAGATCTGGTGGGCCGCCCTGCCGTCTCACAGCGTCACCCACTGGCGCAGGGCGGCGAACTTGGTCGGGCCGAGCCCGTGCACTTGCTGAAGCTCCCCGATCGAGGTGAACCGGCCGTGCTCAGAACGCCAGTCCAGGATGCGCTGGGCCATCGCGGGACCGACGCCGGGAAGCTGTTCGAGTTGGTCCGCCGTGGCGGTGTTGAGATGGATCGGCCCGGACAGCGGTACCTTGCCGCGGCCGCCGGCCCGCGAGGTCGGCCCGGGAGCGACGGGACCTGCGTCGAGCCCGCCGGGCGCGCCGACCAGTACCTGTTCTCCGTCGTTGAGAACGCGCGCCTGGTTGAGTGGGACCAGATCGGTTCCCGGTAAGGCGCCGCCCGCGGCCCTGATCGCGTCCATGACGCGGGAGCCGGTCGGCAGGTGGAAGACGCCTGGTTTGGCGACCTTGCCTTCCACGTCGACGACTATGCCGATTGCCGACGTCGCAGGGTACGGCGCGGCCGCCGGTGGCGCGCCTTCGGGACGGGCCGACTGCGCCTCGACATCCTGCGCTGCGGAATCGGAGGCCTGCCGGTGAACAGGATGACCGGCGGTGAGCAGTTGCGGTTGGGCGACTTGTTTCGACTGTGCGCGAAACAGGGTCCAGCCGCCGAGTACCACGGCCGCCAAAGCGACGGCGGCGGCCAGCGCCGTGCCGGTGCGCCGATCGAGCCGCCACCGGCCCCGCAGGGTCACCGGTAATCGATCGTTGATCTGCTGCATGAGCAGGTCTAATCGGCCGGGCCTGCGCGGCGCGGCGGCGTGTTCGACGGCTACCGCGCGGGCGGCCCTGCCGAACTCGTAGTGCGCGAAACCAGCGCGTTCGCTCCCTGACATGACGGCTCCTCGAAGGCGGGGACCACGGTCGTGATCTTCGCTTTCGACGTTACGGAGCCGCGGGGTTCAAATCACCTGGTTCCAGAACATCTGTGGATAACTATTTTCGGAACGCGGGAATCGGGCACGGAGACTCAGCCGTTGCCGCCGAGGTTGAGGTTGTTCTCGATCCGCTCCAGCCGCTGCACCACCGGCTTGAGCTGCTGGTCGATCAGTGTCGAGAGCTTCGACATCGGATCGGTGACGGTCGGTGCGCTGGCGGCCTGGCTCTGCTGGGCATGGATGTAGTACCCGGCCACCGCGGCGCCGACGGCTCGTCGGGTCAGCCGCAGTTCGGCGCCGAGTCCACGCAGGATCTGTCCGGCAGTGCCATCGGGTTCTGCGATCAGACCGAGCAGCAGATGCTCGCAGCCCACGTAGTTGTGCCCGAATGAGGTCGCCTCGGTGACAGCGAGTTCGAGCGCTGCGGCGGCGTGGGCTCCGATCCGCAAGTCGTCCGCGTCGGCAGCGGCGGCCGGCTCGCGGCCCGCGTCCTTGTCAGTCGGCTCGGTCGCATGCTGCGACTGCGCGGCGCCGCGGCGCTGTTCGAGCTCGCGGGTGATCTGGTCGGGTTCGATCTCAAGGGCACTGAGGACGTGCAGCGCCATGTTGCCGCCCTCGGCGACTATCGCGTGCAGCAGATGCTCGGTGCCGACTTCGGAAGCTGACTGGTCACGTGCCTCTTGAGCGGCCATCTTCACTACCGTGCGGGCGCGCTCGGTGAAGTGCGTCAGCCGGTCGGACGTGCCGAGGCCTGAAGTCGGCGAGAGCACGGCCTGCCGGATGGCGGTGACCCGGCGAACCGCCGTTTCGAGCGCCCGCTGGCAGACCGCGGAGACCGGGATGCCGGCCTCCTTGACGGCTTCGGCGAGCTCATCGGGCACGTAGACGTTGATCTTCGGCACCATGCCTCCCCCAATGGGGTTAGTGAAGGGTTATACCTAGTTGATAACCCCAATGGGGGCAGAAGTCAACGGCTCGGGAGGCGCCGCTTAGATCGAACGCTGATAAGCACGGAAGGCCCTGGTCGAGACGAGTCCACAGGCGATCACCAGCAGCGCGAGGTACCCGAGGTGGGCGGTGATCGATCCCCAGTCCGGATTCGCCAGCAGCGCGCCGCGTCCCGCGGTCAGCGCCCAGTTCACCGGGTTGTACGCGGCGACCGAGCGGATCCAGCCCGGAATCAGCGCGGCGGCCATGAACCCGGTCGACAGGAACTGCAGCGGCAGCAGGACGAAGTTGGAGACCGCGATGATCGATTCCTCCTTCCGCGCGACCAGCGCGAGGCCGTAGGACAGCGAGCCGATCGCGGTCGCCAGCAGGTTCACGGCCACCATCAGCACCAGCGCACCGAGCACCGCCTGGCGGTAGTCGGCACCCGCGATGGCGCCGAGGATGAGGATGATCACGGCCTGGATGACTGTGGCAACGGTCTGGACGATAAGGCGTCCGGCGATGAGCGAACCGCGGTTGACCGGCGAGACCAGGAATCGGTCGATGACGCCGCGGTTGAGGTCTTCGAGGATTCCCATCCCGCCCCAACCGGCTCCGAACAGCGCGGACATCACGACGACGGCTGGCGCGAGGTACGTGATGTAGTTGACGTCGGTGCCGAAGCCGGGCAGGTCCGTGACCCGTTTGAACAGCTGGCCGAATAGGAACAGCCAGATGACCGGCTGAATGAGTGTGAACGCGACGTACATCGGTTGGCGTATGAACGCCTTAAAGTGACGCTGCGTCATAAACCAGGTGTGGGTAAGCGCAAGCACTGTTCCTCCCCTTCGCGGACGTGGGCAAGACGGTTGACGGAGGCCGCAAGTACAGGCGGCTGGTTATGCGGCGACGGCGGAGCGGTCTGAGCGCCCTGGACGTCCCGCCTCCTCCTCAGCCGCGGAGAACGATCGGCCGGTGTGCCGCAGATACACGTCATCGAGCGAGGGGCGGGCGACCGTGACGGCGGTGACGGTGATTCCCGCCGCGTCGAGCGCGCCGATTAAGCCGGGTACGGTGCCCGCGCCATCTGCAGCGCGCGCTCGCAGGATCCGGCCGTCCTGCGCGACCTCTTTGACCACGGTCATCTCGCCGAGCAGGTCACGGCCGCGCTCGACGTCGGCGTCAGAGCCGAGCTCCAGCGTGATCGCGTCGCCGTGCAATTCGGCTTTCAGCTCGTCCGGGCTTCCCTCGATGACCACGCGACCCTTGTCGATGATCGCGAGGCGCTGGGCGAGTTGGTCGGCCTCCTCCAGGTAGTGCGTGGTGAGCAGGATGGTGAGCCCGCGATCCCAGGCCAGTTCCTTGATCTGCTCCCACATCTCGGCGCGGGCCTCGGGGTCGAGGCCGGTGGTCGGCTCGTCGAGGAAGAGCACGCTGGGCTGGTGGATGAGGCCCATCGCGACGTCGAGCTTGCGCTTCATGCCGCCGGAGTACGTCTTGACTAGGCGGTCGGCGGCGTCGGTGAGAGCGAACCGGTCGAGCAGCTCGATGGTCTGCAGGCTCAGCTCGCGGCCGCGCAGTCCATAGATGCGGCCCTGGAGCATGAGGTTTTCGCGGCCGGTCGCCTGAACGTCGACGCCGGACTCCTGGGCGACGCAGCCGATCGCCCGGCGCACGGCGGCCGGATCGCGAACGACATCGTGGCCCGCGACGGTGGCGGCCCCGGCGGTCGGCGCGGAGAGTGTGGTGAGCATCTTGACGACGGTGGACTTGCCGGCGCCGTTCGGGCCGAGCAGACCGAAGACTGAGCCGGCTGGGATTTGAAGGCTGATGCCGCGCACCGCCTCGACTCCGCCCTTGTATGTCTTGACCAGCTCTTTCGCATCCACCGCGAGATTTTGCGCAGCGGGCATGGCTACCCTCCCAGGCCACGAGAAACGATTTCGACGACAGACACGATATAGCTCGACTTCCGAAAGTCAAGACATATCGCGTTGGGGAGGTGCGGCGGGCAGGTGCGCAAGTTGGGTGGAGGAGGGGGTTGGCGGGGCGCACGAGGCTAGGACAGGGTCTGGCGGGAGGCGGACGCGATGCGCAGACGAGGGGGATGGCGGGGAGGCGCGCGATTCAGAGGAAAGAGGTGGCGGGAACACGCGCGGCGTGCGAAAAGGGTCGGCGGGAAGCAGCGGCGTTGGACGAGCTGGATCGGGAAAGGGTGATCCGGGCGAGCGCTCTACTGCGTCACGGGAGGCGGGGCGAGACGATCACGGCCAGCAGGCCGGGACCGGCGTGCGCGCCGAGGACCGCGCCGACCTCCGAGACGGTCAGTTCTCCTCCGCGCTCGGACGCCGGGGCCGCCACCCGGGACAGTCCGGGAAGCTGCTCGCGAAGTCGCTCGGCCAGGAGTTCCGCCCGCGGGACCGAGCCGAGGTGGTGAACCGCGACGTCTACCGCGTCCTGGCCGGCTCGTTCGAGTGCAACCTGTTCGAGCCGGGCGATCGCGCGCGCGGCCGTGCGGACCTTTTCCAGCGGCTCGACGCGGCCTTCGACCAGGTGCAGCAGCGGCTTGACCGCCAGCGCCGAGCCGACGAACGCCCTGGCCGAGCCGATGCGGCCGCCGCGGCGGAGGTACTCGAGCGTGTCGACGTAGAAGAAGGCCGAGGTCATCGTCGCTCGTTTGGCCGCCGCGGCTGCGCATGCGGCTGCCGATTCGCCTTGGGCCGCCGCGTCAGCCGCAGCCAGTGCCGCGTAGCCGAGTCCCATGCCGACTGAGCGGGAGTCGACCACCTCGACCGGGATCGGGGACGTCGACGCCGCGAGAACCGCCGACTCGTGCGTGGCCGACAGCTCGCCCGAGATGTGGACCGAGACGATGCCGGTCGCGCCCGCCTCGGCCAGTTCGCGGTAGTGGGCCGCGAACTGTTCGGGCGATGGGCGCGAGGTGGTGGCGAGCTGGTGTTTGCGCAGGGCGTCCATGAGCGCCGCCCTGGCTTCGGGCGTGCCCTCCGTGTACGACTCCGTGCCGATGACTACCTGGAGCGGAACGACCGTGATGCCCGCGGCGGCCGCGCGTTCGGGCGCCAAGCATGCGGTCGAGTCCGTTACCACCACTGTCCGACCGGCCATAGTTCGCACGATAGTCGATGTGGGACCTGTCGTCCTTAAGCCGCGAGCACCTCTCTCCAGTCCGGCATCAGCTCGTTCACCAGCGCCTCAGTACGGGGGTGGAGACCTTGCACGCCGTGGACGTACCAAGTCCGCTTGTAAAGCCCTTCGATAGCGCCACGCAGCCGTTCGTGGTCCTGCGTCGCAGCGGTTGCGCGCAACAGACCGCGCCATAGTTCCTCATCGTCGGGACTGCCGCGCATGCCTGCCTTTACCGCTTCGATCCCTGCTTCGGCCTCTTCGGCTGCGATGCAGGAGTCGGCGAGTTGTAGCGCCGTGTCCGCGATAACTGCCGGGACTTGTGCCTCGGCGACTTCGTAAGCCAGCCAGCCGTAGCGGTTCGGTTCGCGACCGGCGAGGTAGGGGCCGCGTACCAGGTCAAGCGCTGCCCTAAGCATCTCGTCGCGTTGTTTCTGGTCCTGGATCGATGCGTCGTACAGTGCCCGTGACTGTAGGGAGACGAACACGTCCCAGTCCGACCACACGTAAGCGCCTAGGCGTATGCGCCCGTCCGCATCCGTGTACAGATTCGGCTGTCCGTGCGGGTCGTTGCCAAGCCACGTGGCGAGCCGGGCGAAGGTTGCCTCCGCGACGTCCGCCGTCGCGCCGCGCGGCCAGAGCGCGGCGGCGAGGACCCGCGGGTGGACTCCGTCGCGGTGATGCAGCAGGAAGACCAGCGCTTCGTCGAGCAGCGGTGCGCGTTCGGGTTCGACTTCACCGACGCCGGTGACTTCGAGCGGCCCGAGCAGGGAGGCGTAAACGGCGGGCGGCTCGTCGGGCAGCGGACCGCTGTAGCCGACCGACTGGTGCACCGGTTCGGCGGTGACCTCGGTGCCCTCGATGTCGCAGACCGCGCGGAACAGGCCGAGGACGGCTGCGTACTGCTCCTCGGGCAGCAGTTGCGCCTTGGCTTCGATACCCAGGAGCGGCGCGCTGATCATGCCCTTCGAACTGACCGTCAGTTGCCAGGTCGCGCCGACGACGTCGCCGGCGACGATGAAGCCGAGCCCGACGCGCGCCGCGGTGGTGGCGACGGCGGAGAGCCGGGCCAGGATCGCGGCGTGCGGCTCCTCGGAGACGATCACGAAGTGCGGCGGGAACGAACTGGCCTGGCTGGCGCGGGAACGGCCGTCGAGCACGGAGTCGAGCCCGGCCGCGGCGAGCGCCTTCGTCCGCTCGACGGACTCGATCTCCAGGCTGGGCAGAATCTCGTCGAGGGTGCGCACGTGCCGGACGCGCGCCGGGGCGAGCGGGGTCAGGTCGCCGGGGAAGCCGACCAACGTGACCGTCATACGATCCGACCACGAGTTGGTGGCCAGCTCGACGGCCAGGGCGGCGAGCACGGCGCGGCGAACCTCGGGCGGCCCGTCGAGCCCGATGAGGCCGCGGGCTTCTTCGAGGTCGATCATCAGCTGATCGGGGTTGGCGGCGGCAGCGGCAGCCGCGTCCGGTGACGCGGGAGCAGTCACCGCGCCCAACGTGACGAGCCCGGGATACGGCGCGAATCGGCGGTGTGCCGCCTGCGCGTCGACGTCCACGATCGCCGGCCGGGGGAAGTTCCACGAGCGGCCGTCCGCGGCGGTGAACCACGGAGGGGGCGGCGCGGCTTCTGGGTCGTCGGGGTCGGTCGGCTTGCCCAGCAGGAGTTCGATGCCTTCATTGCGCAGCCGGACGGCGTACGCGGCGGGTACGCTGCGGCCACGTTCGGCGAGCCCGGCGGACAGCCCGCGCAGCGCGAGGTCAAGGAACCAGACCTCTACTTCGCCCGCACCGACCCGGATCGACTCCTCGGCCACCGCGCCGTCTCCGCTGGCGGTCACCGGTCGCCGGCCGAACACGCGGTTCCACAGCTGACGGCGGCGGTGCCGCCCGAGCGCCTTGAGCAGGCCGGCCGCGAGGAGCGGCGCGGCGGCGAGGCCGTAGAGGACCCGGTTCTCGGTCGACGGGGGCTGACTTTCCTCGGGGGAGGTAGCGCCGCGGTGTGAGGGCCGCGGGATGATGGCGGCGCCGCCGGTCGTCGTGGTGGTCGTGGTCGTGGCTGTCGTCGTGTTCTGACGTACTAGCGCAGTGCTGCCGGTGGGCTGGTTCAGTGGGGCGATTTGTGCGCGTGCCGGGGCTTGCGGAAGCGGCATGGCGTTGATGCGCGGTGCGGGACGTGCGGGAGGCGGGGTCGCGGGCACCGGCTTGAGTTGGCGAGGTGATGATGTGGGAGGGGCGGGGTCGTCTAC
>NZ_DASRGV010000103.1:0-30030 GCF_035650855.1 Actinocrinis sp.
CCGGAACCCCCCACCCGGCGGGCCGTCCCACCGGTTTCCGGCCCCACTCGCGTCAATTCCCGGCATTGCCTGACAGCAGCAGGTATCCACAGTGCGTGGAGGCACATATGACGTCCATCCTGGTCTGTGACGACTCACCGCTCGCCCGCGAGACCTTGCGCCGCGCGGTGGCCACGGTCCCCGGCGTGGACCGGGTCACCACGGCGAGCAGCGGCGAGGAGGTGCTGCGGCGCTGGACCGCCGACCGGGTCGACCTGGTCCTGATGGACGTGCGGATGCCCGGCCTCGGCGGCGTCGAGACCGTCCGCCGGCTCGTCTCCACCGACCCGACCGCCCGGGTCATCATGCTCACCATGGCCGAGGACCTGGACGGCGTGGCCCTCGCCGTGGCCTCCGGCGCCCGCGGCTACCTGCACAAGGACGCCTCGCGCGCCGAGCTGCGGGCCACCGTCTCGCAAGCCCTGGCCGACCCGACCTGGCGGCTGGCCCCGCGCCGGCTGCGCCCGGCCGAGGTGGGCTCCGCCCCGACCCTGACCGCCCGCGAGATCCAGGTGCTCGAGGGGATGAGCCACGGCCGCTCCAACGCGGAGATCGGCCGTGACCTGTTCCTGTCCGAGGACACGGTCAAGACGCACGCGCGGCGCCTGTTCAAGAAGCTCGGCGCCTCGGACCGCGCGCACGCGGTGGCCCTCGGATTCCGCTGGGGGTTGGTTCGCTGACCGCGGCCGATACCCTCAGCCTCCGCACGGCGGGCAGCCCGCTCCGGACCAGGAACGCAGTCCAGGTCCGGAGCCGCCGCCCGAGCGGGATTAGGGCGGGCTCTCGGGCCGTTAGACTTGGCATCTCCCCCGACGCAGCCGACCCCGACCCGACCACGGAGGGTTTTCGTGTCCGTCTCCGACATCCCCGAGAAGTTCGGCCTGCTGGGGCTGACCTTTGACGACGTGCTGCTCGTACCGGCCGTCTCGGACCTGGTGCCCGGCGAGTCGGACACGACCGCACGGCTGACCCGCAACCTGTCGGTGCGTATCCCGCTGCTGTCCGCGGCGATGGACACGGTCACCGAGGCGCGGATGGCGATCGCCATGGCGCGCCAGGGCGGCGCCGGAGTGCTGCACCGCAACCTCCCGGCTGAAGACCAGGCGGCGCAGGTGGACCTGGTCAAGCGTTCCGAGTCCGGCATGATCACGCAGCCGGTGACGATCAGCCCGGAGGCCACGCTCGCCGAGGTCGACGCGCTCTGTGCGAGGTACCGCATCAGCGGCCTGCCCGTGGTCGACGACGCCGGGTTGCTCATCGGCATAGTGACCAACCGGGACCTGCGTTTCGAGACCGATCACTCCCGGCTCGTGCGCGACGTGATGACCAAGGCCCCGCTGGTCACCGGGCACGTCGGGATCTCCGGCGCCGAGGCGATGAAGCTGATGGGCGCGCACAAGATCGAGAAGCTGCCGCTGGTCGACGCGACCGGCAAGCTGCACGGCCTGATCACCGTCAAGGACTTCACGAAGACCGAGCAGTACCCGCACGCCACCAAGGACGCGGAAGGCCGCCTGGTCGTCGGCGCCGCGGTCGGCGTCGGGGACGACGCGTACCGCCGCGCGATGCTGCTGGCCGAGGCCGGCGTCGACTTCGTCGTGGTGGACGTCGCGCACGGGCACTCCAAGGGCCTGTGCGACACCGTCTCCAAGGTCAAGGCGAATGCCCATATCGAGGTGATCGGCGGCAACGTGGTGACGGCCGCGGGCGCGCAGGCGCTCATCGACGCCGGCGTGGACGCGGTCAAGGTCGGCGTCGGGCCGGGCTCGATCTGTACCACGCGCGTGGTCGCGGGCGTCGGAATGCCGCAGGTCACCGCGATCTACGAGGTCAGCCGCGCGGCCAAGCCGGCCGGTGTCCCGGTGATCGGCGACGGCGGCCTGCAGTACTCGGGCGACATCGCCAAGGCCATCGCGGCCGGCGCGGACACGGTCATGCTCGGCTCGCTGCTCGCCGGTTGCGAGGAGTCCCCGGGCGACCTGATCTTCATCAACGGCAAGCAGTACAAGTCGTACCGCGGCATGGGCTCGCTCGGCGCGATGTCCTCCCGCGGCAAGGCTGAGGGCAGGGCGTACTCCCGGGACCGTTACGCACAGCAGGACGTTTCGTCCGACGACAAGCTCATCCCCGAGGGCATCGAGGGCCAGGTACCGTACCGCGGTCCGCTCGCCGCCGTGGCCCACCAGCTCGTCGGCGGCGTCAAGCAGGCCATGTTCTACACCGGTGCGCGCACCATCGCCGACCTGCAGGAGGCGCAGCTGGTGCGGATCACCTCGGCCGGGCTCAAGGAGAGCCACCCGCACGACATCCAGATGACCGTCGAGGCCCCGAACTACCACTCGCGCTAGTCACGCGGCGCCGAGGCGCTAGAGTCGATATCGCCGCTGACCTCTGCGGCGCCAAGACTCAGCGCCCGGAAAGGGAGCCCCATCGTGTCCGAGGTCGAGATCGGCCGCTCGAAGCGCGCCCGCGAGGCTTACGGCTTCGACGACATCGCCCTGGTCCCCTCGCGGCGTACCCGTGACCCCGAGGACGTCTCGATCGACTGGCAGATCGACGCCTACCAGCTGCGCCTGCCGTTCCTGGCCGCGCCGATGGACTCGGTGGTCTCCCCGGCCTCGGCCATAGCGATCGGCCGGCTCGGCGGGGTGGGCGTGCTCGACCTGGAAGGGCTGTGGACCCGCTACGCCGACCCGGAGCCGCTGCTCGCCGAGATCGCCGAGCTGCCCGCCGAGCGCGTCGTGAAGCGGCTGCGCGAGATCTACGGCGAGCCGGTCAAGGAAGAGCTGATCGTCGCCCGGATCAAGCAGATCCGTGACGCCGGCGTGGTCGCCGCCGGAGCGCTGTCGCCGCAACGCACCGCGCAGTTCTACAAGACGGTGGTCAACGCGGGCGTGGACTTGTTCGTCATCCGCGGTACGACGGTCTCCGCTGAGCACGTCTCGCACGAGAGCGAACCGCTCAACCTGAAGCAATTCGTGTACGACCTCGACGTCCCGGTCGTCGCCGGCGGCGTCGCGACCTACAAGGCCGCGCTGCACCTGATGCGCTCGGGCGCGGCGGGCGTGCTGGTCGGTTTCGGCGGCGGCTCCTCGCACACGACGAAGAACGTGCTCGGCATCGCGGTGCCGATGGCCACCGCGATCAGCGACGTGGCGGCCGCCCGGCGCGACTACATGGACGAGTCCGGCGGCCGGTACGTGCACGTCATCGCGGACGGCGCGATGGGCGGCAGCGGCGAGATCGCCAAGGCGATCGCCTGCGGGGCCGACGGTGTGATGATCGGTTCGCCGCTGGCCCGCGCGGTCGAAGCCCCCGGCCACGGCTTCCACTGGGGCGCGGAGGCCTGGCACGGCTCGGTGCCGCGCGGCGTGCGCACCCACCTGGGCACGGTCGGCACGCTGGAAGAGATCCTGGTCGGCCCGTCGAACACCGCGGACGGCACCATGAACCTCTTCGGCGCGCTGCGGCGGGCGATGGCGACGACCGGCTACTCCGACCTCAAGGAGTTCCAGCGGGTCGAACTGACGGTGTCTTAGCCGCGCGTCCGCAAGAGCGGATGGTCCCGGAGCAGCGGGACCACTAGCAACCGCCTAGAGCCCGCCCTTCCCGTGGCGTAACTCGCATAGCGCCAAGTCGGTGCAAACCGGCATCGTAGAGGTATGCGCAGTGCGAAGCTCGGAACCGAGGAACGGCGGGCCGCGTTGGCCGCGCTCGCCGCCACCGAACTGGACGTGTTGGTGATCGGCGGCGGCGTGGTCGGCGCCGGCACCGCCCTGGACGCGGTGACCCGCGGCCTTTCCGTCGGCATGGTGGAGGCGCGGGACTGGGCTTCGGGCACCTCGAGCCGGTCCTCCAAGCTCATCCACGGTGGCCTGCGCTACCTGGAGATGCTGGACTTCGCGCTCGTCCGCGAAGCGCTCAAGGAACGCGGCCTGCTCATCGAGCGGCTCGCTCCGCACCTCGTGCGCCCCGTGCCTTTCCTCTATCCGCTCACCGGACGCGCCTGGGAGCGGGTGTACGCCGGATCCGGCGTCGCGCTCTACGACGCGATGAGCTACTCGTCAGGGCACGGCCGCGGTCTGCCCCCGCACCGTCACCTGACACGCCGTCACGCGCTACGCATCGCTCCCTCGCTGAGGAAGGACGCGCTCGTGGGCGCGATCCAGTACTACGACGCGCAGGTCGACGACGCCCGCTTCGTCACCACGCTCGTACGCTCGGCGGCCTCGTTCGGCGCGCTCGTCGCGAACCGTGCCCGCGTCGTCGGCTTCCTTCGCGAGGGGGAGCGCGTTACCGGAGCCGTGGTCCGGGACGAGGAGAGCGGTGAGCAGTTCGAGGTAAAAGCGGCGCAAGTGGTCAACGCCACCGGCGTGTGGACCGATGAGACGCAGGCCATGGTCGGGGAGCGCGGCAAGTTCCACGTCACCGCATCAAAGGGCGTGCACCTCGTCGTGCCCAAGGATCGCATTCAGTCCGCGTCGGGCATCATCCTGCGGACAGAGAAGTCGGTCCTCTTCGTCATTCCGTGGGGCCGGCACTGGATCATCGGCACCACCGACACCGCCTGGGATCTGGACAAGGCGCATCCCGCGGCGAGCGCTACGGACATCGACTACGTGCTCGGCCACGTCAACAGGGTCCTGAGGACCGAGCTGACGCGTGAAGACGTCGAGGGCGTATACGCCGGTCTGCGGCCGCTGCTCTCCGGCGAGTCGGATGAGACCTCGAAGCTCTCACGCGAGCACATCGTCGCACACGCCGCGCCCGGCCTGGTCGTCGTGGCCGGCGGAAAGTACACGACCTACCGCGTGATGGCCGCCGACGCCGTGGACGCGGCGCTGCACGGCCTCGACCGGCGCGGCCCGGCCTCGTGCACCGAGACCGTCCCGCTGCTCGGCGCGGACGGCTTCCCGGCGCTGTGGAACGCGCGCGCCCGCATCGCCGCGGCCAGCGGCCTGCACGTCGCCCGGATCGAGCACCTGCTCGGCCGCTACGGCTCGCTGGCCGAGGAGGTCATCGCGCTGGTGGAGAAGGACCGCGCGCTCGGCCAGCCGCTGGACGGCGCGGACGACTACCTGCGCGCCGAGATCGTCTACGCGGCCTCACACGAGGGCGCGATCCACCTCGACGACGTGCTCGCCCGGCGCACCCGAATCAGCTTCGAGACCTTCGACCGCGGCGTCAGCTCGGCGCGACCGGCGGCGGAGCTGATGGCAGCCACACTCGGCTGGGACGACGGCCGTCTTGAGCGCGAGATCGCGCACTACACCGCGCAGATCGCCGCCGAGCGCGAATCCCAGCTCCAACCGGACGACCAGTCGGCGGACGCCGCGCGGATGGACGTGCCCGACTTCTCCTGAATGCAGGCTGTTACCGCAGCAGGATGAGCAACACAGCTGCGGCAGCCAACACGCACACGGTTATCGCCACGGCAGGCAACCGGACGGCGGAGAGATGGTGGGCCGGGCGTACGGCCCAGCGGCGCTCTGGCTGGTCGAGGAATCGCCGCGCGGATGACGGGTCTGCGGACAGTTCCGCCCGACCTCTGGCGAGCAACGCACGGGCCTGCGCCGAGGGTTCGCGCACCGGCGCCGCGGCGACGAAGGACTCGTCGAACACGAGCGGCGCGTCGTCGAGCGACGCGGCGCCGTCCGGGGCGCCCGCGGGGACCTGAGGTGCGTCTGCGCGGCGCTGCGCGGAGCGGTTGCGCTGTTCGGGAAAGCGCTCGGTCATTGGGGAAAAGTAACGGAAATGTTGCGTGATCAGTAGGGGGTACGGCAGCCAACTGCGACGAATATCGGCGCCGCGCCCACTTCCGGCGACCTCGACCGCGATCCGGCTGGTCAGCAGCCTGAAACTTTCGGCGCGCGGGGCGCCGCTTCCGGCGTCGGCGCCGACGCCCCCGGCCGGCTTTCGGCCCGTCAGGTGTTCGAGTCGCGCGCCTTGGTCTGGCCGTCGCCGATCACGATGTACTTCGTGGAGGTCAGCTCCGGCAGCCCCATCGGGCCGCGCGCGTGCAGCTTCTGGTTGGAGATGCCGATCTCCGCGCCGAAGCCGAACTCGCCGCCGTCGGTAAACCGGGTCGAGGCGTTCACAATCACCGCCGCCGAATCGACCCGGGCGGTGAAGGCACGAGCCGCCGCCTGCGAGCGGGTGATGATCGCTTCGGTGTGGCTGGAGGAGTACTTGCGGATGTGCGCTACCGCGGCATCCAGCGAGTCCACGACGGCCGCGGCGATGTCGAGCGAGAGGTACTCGGTGTAGAAGTCCTCTTCGGTGGCCGGTACAACGTCCGATGCGTTACCCGCAGCCGCCGCGACCGCTGCGGTCTGCTCGTCGCCGTGCACGGTAACGCCGACGTCCTTGAGCGCGGCGAGCGCGCGCGGCAGGAACGCCTCGGCGATGTCCCGGTGTACCAGCACGGTCTCCGCCGCGTTGCACACGCTGTAACGCTGCGCCTTGGAGTCGATCAGCAGCTCGACGGCGAGGTCGAGGTCCGCATCGGCGTCCACGTACACGTGGCAGTTGCCGACTCCGGTCTCGATCACCGGGACCGTGGAGCCGGTGACCACCGAGCTGATCAGAGCTGCGCCGCCGCGCGGGATGAGCACGTCCACCAGGCCGCGCGCCTGCATCAGCTCCTTGACGGAGTCGTGCGTGTCGCCGGGTACCAGCTGGATCGCGTCGCGCGGCAGACCACTGTCGGCCAGGGCGTCGCGCATCGTCTCGACGAGTGCCGTGTTGGACGAGCGGGCGGAGGAGGAGCCGCGCAGGAGTACCGCGTTGCCCGACTTGAGGCAAAGCCCCGCGGCATCGACGGTCACGTTCGGCCGCGCCTCGTAGATGATCCCGACGACGCCGAGCGGCACGCGCACCTGGCGCAGCTCGAGCCCGTTCGGCAGGACCGAGCCGCGCACCACCTCGCCGACCGGGTCGGCGAGCGTCGTGATCTTGCGCAGCGCCTCGGCGATGGCGGCGATCCGGTCCGCGGTGAGCGTGAGCCGGTCCACGATGCCGGCGCCGACGCCCGCCTCGCGCGCGCGCTCCGTGTCCTGCGCGTTGGCGGCGACGATGCGCGGCGATGCGGCGAGCAGGGCGTCCGCGATGGCGTGCAGCGCCCGGTCCTTCTCGGCGCGTGTGCGCACGGCCAGATCCGCGGCCGCCTCACGGGCCCGGCGCGCCGTCCGGATGACCTCAGACTCGCTCGACTCGTCCACCATGCCTCCAGGTTACGGCGCGGACGGCGGGAGGTAGCACGCTATTTCAGGCAGTGAGACCGGCGCTCGCGGTGGCACGGCAGCCGGTCGCCGCGCAGTCGGCAGTGGCTACACCGGATCAGAGCACGGCCAGGTCGTCGCGGTGCACGACCTCGCGCTCGTATTGCGGCCCGAGCGAGGCCGCCAGATCGCGGGTCGAGCGGCCGAGCAGCGACGGCAGTTCGACCGCGTCGTAGTTCACCAGGCCGCGGGCCACCGCCCGCCCCGACGGATCGACCAGGTCCACCGGATCGCCGGCGACGAAGGTGCCGGACACGGCGGTGATCCCGGCGGGCAGCAGGGAGAGGCGGCGGCGCACGATCGCGTCGACCGCGCCCTCGTCCAGCTTCAGGGCGCCGCGCGGCGCCGTCGCGTGCGCGAGCCACAGCAGGCGCGCTGCGGACCGTTTCCCGGTGCGGTGGAACAGGGTGCCGACCGCGTCCCCCGCGAGCGCACGGGCGGCGTATGCGGCCGTGGTGAGCACCACCGGGATGCCTGCCTCGGTGGCGATCCGGGCCGCTTCGACCTTGGTGACCATGCCGCCGGTGCCGACTCCGGCGCGCCCGGGGGCGCCGATCGACACGCCGGCCAGGTCCTCGGGTCCGCGCACGTCGCTGATCGGGCGGGTTCCGGGCTTGCGCGGGTCGCCGTCGTAGAGTGCGTCGACGTCGGAGAGCAGCACCAGCAGATCCGCGTTGACCAGGTGCGCGACGAGCGCGGCCAGCCGGTCGTTGTCGCCGAACCTGATCTCCTGGGTGGCCACCGTGTCGTTCTCGTTGACGATCGGGATGAAGCCGAGTTCCAGCAGCCGGCTGAGCGTCTGCAGGGCGTTGCGATAGTGCGAGCGGCGGGTCACGTCGTCCGCGGTGAGGAGCACCTGGCCGACGCCGTGGCCGTGCCGCGCGAAGGACTGGGTGTAGCGGGCGATCAGCAGGCCCTGGCCGACGCTCGCGGCGGCCTGCTGCATTGCTAGTTCCCGCGGCCGCTTTCGCAGGTTCAGCGGAGCGAGCCCGGCCGCGATGGCCCCGGAGGAGACCAGCACCACCTCCGCGCCGCCCGGCTTCGAGAGCGCCGATTCGTGCAGCGCGTCCACGAGGGCGTCCACCCGGCTGCCGTCCAGCCCCCCGGCCGCCGTCGTCAGCGAGGAGGAGCCCACCTTCACCACGATCCGCCGCGCGGCGGTGACCGCCTCACGCTTGGTCGCCTGCCCGCCTTCGCTCACCGGCTCAGGATAAGGTCGCCGGCCGCGTCGTCGCTCTCGGGTTTCAGCGCGTGGGACCGGCCGGAGACCCGAGCCCCCGGCCGGTCCCGTCCAGCTCCGGCAGTCGGTTAGCTCTGACTAGGCGCAGCCGCCGTCACGACCAGGGAGACGGCGGCGGTGGCGGCACGACCGCCGGCCGGTCGTCGCAGGTGATCGTGTTGGGCAGCTCCCAGGGCGCCAGCCACGGCCCGGTGGTCCCGCCGCCGGTGTTGCCGCCGAGGTCGGTGACGGCGAACTCGGAGCCCGCGGGCGTGAAGTGGAACGACCCGCAGTTGTTGATCCCGACCGCGCCGACGTTGCGGGCCACCACGTTCTGGAAGCTGGCCGACCCGGCGGCCCGCGCGCTGAGCACGGAGGTACCGGTGCCGTCCACCTTGATGTCCGAGAAGTGGACGTTCGAGATCGAGTACAGGTCCTTCACCGGGAAGTCGGCGACCAGCATGATCGCGTTGTAGGTGTTGTCCAGGAAGTCGTCCCCGGTCACCTCGACGTCCGCGGCGATGCTGCTCTGCAAGGCGTAGATCCAGATCGCGCCGAGCCCGATGTTCCAGTTCAGCTCGTAGGTTCCGGCTCGCACCGTGGTGTTGCCGGTGATCCACAGGTGGCCGCTGAAGGGCACCGCGTTGAACCGGCTGCCGACCTGAAGTCCGCTGCCTTCCCGGATCGGGTCGGCGACCAGATTGTTCGACACGGTGTTGTCGCTGCCGCCGTAAATCGCGATCCCGTTCGCCAGCACCGGCGTCTGCACGGTGTTGTGGTCGAAGGTGTCGTTCGCGTCCGCGGTGACCTCGGACCACATCGCCAGGCCGTCATCGCCGGCGTTGCGGATGGAGTTGTTCTGCACCAGCGAGTTCGTCACGCCGGTGTGGAAGTTGATGCCGTCGGCGATCTGATCTGCGATCACATTGTTCGTGATCTTGAGGTTGTCCATCGGCCCGTCGAACCACATGCCCACCTTGGTGTGGTGGATGTAGAGCCCGTCGACGGTCGAGTCGCTCAGCGCGCCGCCGATGCCGTTGACCTGGTCGGTGTCGATGCGCTCGCGCACGTCGCCCTCGATCGCGAAGCCGGAGAGGTGCACGTTGTGGCTGCCGCCGGCCGAGGCGTCCCTGCCGTAGAAGCCGACGCCGGTGTGGATCGAGCCGTCGGGCGCGGGGCTGCTGAGGGTGACCTGGTGGCCCTTGACGATCGAGTACCAGCTGCCCGCGCCCTCGACGGTCACGTTGTCGACGATGATGTGCCGGTTGACCTGGAACGTGCCCGGCGGGATGTAGACCTTCAGGTGCGTCTTCTGTGCGAAGGCGATCGCCCGGTCGAAGGCGTCCGCGGAGTCGCGCCGGCCGGTCGGGTCGGCGCCGAAGAACAGCACGTTCGCCGAGATCGGGTCGAGCTTCGGCGGCGCGACCAGCTGAGAGTCCATCAGGTCGATAGTCGTGGTGGCGGCGGTGCTGCCAGCCGGAACGGTCAGCCGGATCTTCGAGCCCGCCGCGTAGGTCCGGCCGAGGAGGAGCCGCTGCTCGTCGTAGAAGTGGTTCGGCCGGAACGGGGTCGGGAACACCGGGGCCGGCGTGGTCTGATCCGGCACGCAACTGCACTCGGTGGTCCACCAGTCAGGGTGCAGCGGACCGGCATTCGGGTCGTTGCTGAACGGATACTCGTTGTACAGCCACGCGTACTGCGACGTGAGAGTCATCGTGCGGTGATCGTGGCCGTTGACGGTCACGTCCAGCGGGGCAGTTATCCCGCCGCCGGTTGGAGCGTCAGGGATGCTGTACCGCACGGTGACCGCGTTCGCAGAGCTGGGCAGCGTGAACTCGACGTACTGACCGGGCGTCAGATTGACCGCGGACCGGCCGGATGCTTCCGCCGGAAGCGTGTAGGCGGTCGTGCTCGGGCCGATGACCGTGCCGTTCGTCGCGGCGTTCTCGGCCTCCTGCTCGACGATGCCGAGGCTGGCGCCGCGCCCGGCGACCAGGGAGGGGTCGATCGCGGCGCGGGTCACGGCGGTCGGCGTGTACCCGCCGGCGGCCAGCGCGGGACCGCCGAACAACACGCCGAGCCCGGCGGTGGCGGCTGTCGCGGCCGCGAGCACCGCGGTACGCCGCGGCCGGCCGGGTGAGCTGGGCAGAGCTCCGGAGATGCTCCGTTGCATCGAATGCTCGTTTCTCTCGTGAGTGTGAACACCTGATGACGCCCACGGTGGCCACACACCACCAGGCCGCGAGGTGACACTAGGGCCGCTCGGGCGGCTCCACAAGAGTCACTGCAAGATATTTTCGTCGCTCTGTTATTTGCTTGCGGTCAAGATTTGCGTTCTTGCGGGAAGTGCTAGGACTTGTTGCGCATGAGGCAGGTATCGCGCAAGCGGCTCGGTCAGCTGTACAGCCGGTCGTCCGAGCCGCGCGGCCCGAGGTGCTCAGCGCCGCTGGCCAACGTCGGCTGCCAATCGAAGATCACCGCGTCGGGGCCGTCGCCGATCACGACCTCGTCGCCCTCGTGCGCGCCCATTTCCAGCAGTGCCTGTTCGACCCCGAGCCGGTTGAGCCGGTCCGCGAGGTAGCCGACCGCCTCGTCGATCGAGAAGTCGGTCTGCCGCACCCAGCGCTCCGGCTTGCTGCCGCGCACGACGTAGTGCCCGTCCTCGAAGGAGAGCGTGAACGGCGCCTCGTCGACCGCCTTCGGCCGGATCACCAGGCGCCCCGGCTCCTCGGCCGGACGCTGCGCCCGCGCCTGCTCGACGATCTCGGCCAGCGCGAAGGCCAGCTCGCGCAGTCCCTCCCGGCTGACCGCGGAGACCTCGAACACGCGCAGGCCGCGCGCCTCCAGGTCCGGGCGCACCAGTTCCGCGAGGTCGCGCGCCTCCGGGACGTCGATCTTGTTGAGCACGACAAGGCGCGGCCGGTCGGACAGCATGCCGAGCGCCGCGAACTGGGCGCCCGCGCCGGTCCCGCCGCCGACGTTCTGCTCGTCGCCGCTCAGCGCCTCCTCGTACGCCGCGAGCTCCGCCTCGATGACGTCCAGGTCGCTGAGCGGGTCGCGGTCGGGCTCCAGGGTCGCGCAGTCGAGCACGTGCACCAGCACCGCGCAGCGCTCGATGTGGCGCAGGAACTCGTGGCCGAGCCCCTTGCCCTGGCTCGCGCCCGGGATCAGCCCGGGCACGTCGGCCATCGTGAAGACATGGTTGTCCGCGGTGACCACGCCGAGGTTGGGCACCAGCGTGGTGAACGGGTAGTCGGCGATCTTCGGCTTGGCCGCCGACATCGCGGCGATCAGCGAGGACTTGCCGGCGCTCGGGTAGCCGATCAGCGCCACGTCCGCGACCGACTTGAGCTCGAGCACGAACTCCCCGGCCTCGCCCGGCTCGCCGAGCAGCGCGAATCCGGGAGCCTTGCGCTTGGTGGTGGCCAGCGCCGCGTTGCCGAGCCCGCCGGGGCCGCCCTTGGCCAGCACGAAGCGGGTGCCCGCGCCCACCAGGTCGGCCAGCACCTCGCCGTCCGCGGACTTGACCACGGTCCCGCTCGGCACCGGCAGCACCACGTCGGCCCCGTTGGCGCCCTGCTTCAGGTCGCCCGCGCCCGGCTTGCCGTTGCCCGCGGTGCGGTGCGGGGAGTAGTGGTACTCGATCAGCGAGGTGACGTTCGGGTCGACCACCAGGATCACATCGCCGCCCCGGCCGCCGTTCGCCCCGTCGGGGCCGCCGAGCGGCTTGAACTTCTCTCGGTGCACGGAAGCGCAGCCGTGGCCGCCCTTACCGGCCGCGACGTGCAACATCACGCGGTCTACGAAGGTGGCCATGGCTGTCTTCTCTCCGACTTCAGATAAGCCCGATCACGACAGTACGCCGGGTCGACCACTGCGACCCGGCGTACTGGCGAGACGGTGCTTTGAGACTGCTGTGCGTACCGTGCGGTAGACGCTGCTTAGGCGTCGACGCTCACGATGTTGATGACCTTGCGGCCCCGGTGCGTACCGAACTGCACGGCGCCCGCGGTCAGCGCGAACAGCGTGTCGTCCTTGCCGCGGCCGACGTTCTCACCCGGGTGGAAGTGGGTACCGCGCTGACGCAGCAGGATCTCGCCGGCGTTCACCTTCTGGCCGCCGAAGCGCTTCACGCCGAGCCGCTGCGCGTTCGAGTCCCGTCCGTTGCGGCTGGACGAGGCGCCCTTCTTGTGTGCCATGTCAGCTTACTTCTTCCCGGTGTCGATGCTGGTGACCTTGACCTGGGTGTACTTCTGCCGGTGGCCCTGGCGCACCCGGTAGCCGGTCTTGTTCTTGTACTTGAGGATGTCGATCTTCTTGCCCTTGACCTCGGCGACGATCTCGCCGTGGACCTTGACGCCTTCGAGCACCCACGCGTCGGAGGTGACCGAGTCGCCGTCGACGACGAGCAGCGCCTTCATCTCCACCGGGGTACCCGGCTCGCCGACGAGCCGGTCGACCTCGACTACGTCGCCCACGGCGACCTTGTGCTGCCTACCGCCGCTGCGGACGATCGCGTACACCGCTACTCCTACGGTTTTGCCTACGCCTGCGCGCAGTGCGATACAAGTCGCCGCGACAAGCTGAGACTGTCGATTGACTGGTCCGGCGCGGCGCGGGGGCACCGCGGGACGAGGGGCGAGCCTAAACACGCCGAAAAGCAAGCGTACGGATCGGGTGCCGGTGAGGTCAAACTGAAGATCACGAACGAGCCTCACCGGTGCTAAGCGGTGCGTGACCGTCACCGAACGCGCACCCTCGCTCGCCCCGCGGCGCGTCGGTCCGATACGGATCGTGCGGGCCGCGCGGCGAAGCGCTTGGAGCCTTAAGAAGCTTCCGCGTTCGACTGCGGAGAGCCTGCGGGGCGGCTGGCCGCCCGGCGGCGCTTGCGCGGCCGGCCGGTATCGACCAGTGCCTCGCTCAGTTCGTCACCGGTCGCCGCGGCGTCCGGGTCGTCCGCGTGCGCCTTGAGGTTGATCGGCGCGGTCTGCACGGCCGGAGCCTGAGCCGACTCGGCGTCTGCGCCCGCATCCACCTCGGCGCGCGGGCTCGTGTCCGGCGCGGCGTCGTCGGCGACCCAGGACGAATCCACCGGTGCGCCCGGTGCATCCTCGCCCTCGTGGTGCTTGCCCTTACGCCGCCTGCGCCGGCTGGCCCGGCTCTCTACCGCACTGCTGGCGTGACGAGCGTCACCGGCATTGCCGTTCGATGCGTTACCGCCGTGGTGCTCTGACGCGTCGCCAGAACCGCCGTGCTCGTCGTGGCCGTGGCTGTGCTCTCCGGTCACCCGGTCGATCCGCTCGACCACGGTGGTGGCCCGCTCCGCGGCCTTCCGGCCGTGCGGCTCCACCGGGTCCATGTGCACGATGATCCCGCGGCCGTTGCAGTGGTCACAGGTCTCGGAGAAGGCCTCCAGCAGGCCCTGGCCGACCCGCTTGCGGGTCATCTGCACCAGACCGAGCGAGGTGACTTCCGCCACCTGGTGCTTGGTGCGGTCCCGGCCCAGGCATTCGAGCAGCCGGCGCAGCACCAGTTCCCGGTTCGACTCCAGCACCATGTCGATGAAGTCGATCACGATGATGCCGCCGAGGTCGCGCAGCCGCAGCTGGCGGACGATCTCCTCGGCCGCCTCCAGGTTGTTGCGGGTGACCGTCTCCTCAAGGGAGTTGCTGCCTTGGCCGGTGAACTTGCCGGTGTTCACGTCGATGACGACCATCGCCTCGGTCCGGTCGATCACCAGCGAGCCGCCGCTGGGCAGCCAGACCTTGCGGTCCAGGCCCTTGGCCAGCTGCTCGTCGACCCGGTACACGTTGAACACGTCGGTGTCGCTGGTCCAGTGCTCAAGCCGCTCGGCCAGCTCGGGCGCGACCCCGGACAGGTACTCGTGGATCGTCTTGTACGCCTCGTCGCCGGAGACGATCAGCTTGCTGAAGTCCTCGTTGAAGATGTCGCGGATGACGCGCACCGTCAGGTCCGGCTCGCCGTAAAGCAGCGCCGGGGCGTTGGCCGTGCGGGACCGCCGCTCGATCTCCTCCCACTGCGCGACCAGGCGCTCGACGTCGCGGGCCAGCTCCTCCTCGCTCGCCCCCTCGGCCGCGGTGCGCACGATCACGCCGCCGTCCTCGGGCACGACCTTCTTGAGGATCTGCTTGAGCCGCGTGCGCTCGTTGTCCGGCAGCTTGCGGCTGATGCCCATCATCGAGCCGCCGGGGATGTATACGAGGAACCGGCCGGGCAGCGAGATCTGGCTGGTCAGCCGCGCGCCCTTGTGCCCGATCGGGTCCTTGGTGACCTGCACGAGCACCGGCTGCCCGGACTTGAGCGCGGACTCGATCCGCTTCGGCTGGCCCTCGAGGCCCGCCGCGGCGAAGTTCACCTCGCCCGCGTACAGCACCGCGTTGCGGCCCTTGTTGATGTCGACGAACGCCGCCTCCATCGACGGCAGCACGTTCTGGACCTTGCCCAGGTACACGTTGCCGACGTACGAGACCGAGGACTCGCGGTTGACGTAGTGCTCGACCAGCACGCCGTCCTCAAGCACGCCGATCTGCGTACGGTTCGCTGCCTGACGCACCACCATGACGCGTTCGACCGACTCGCGGCGGGCCAGGAACTCGGCCTCGCTCACGATCGGGGCGCGGCGGGAACGCGTCGAGCGGCCGTCGCGGCGGCGCTGCTGCTTCGCGGCCAGGCGCACCGAGCCGCGCACGCCGAGCACGTCGTCACCGGTGCGCACCGAGTCCGGCTCGCTCAGCCGGGAGGAACGGCGCTCCCGCGGCTCGCGGGGCTCGCGCGGCTCACGGATGCGCACCACCGTGTTCGGCGGGTCGTCATCTTCCGTGCCGCCGGCGGCCAGGTCCTCGGCGGTCTGCCGGCGGCGGCGCCGGCGACGGCGCCGGCTCGAGCCCTCGGCGTCGGTGACCAGCCCCGCCTCGTCGGCGTTGTCGGCCTCGGCGGGCTCGGTCTCGGACTCCTCGGCTGACGCGGCGTCAGCCCGTGCGGCGACCGCGTCGCCGCTGCGACCGCTCCCGTTGCGGCTGCGCCGACGGCGGCGGCGCGACTCGCGCTCGGCGTTGGCCTCCGGCGTCTCATCGGCCGTCGGCTGCTGCGGCGCACGCTCGGCCTCTTCGGCCGCGGCGGCGGGCTTGGGCTGGGCCTGAGTCGGAGTCTGCGGCGCGGTGGCCCGGCGGCGGATCGGCTCGGCGACGACCGGCGCCTGGAAGATGAGCATGCCGGGGCGCTGCGGCGTGACCGGCGCGGGTGCCAGCGTCGGGGCCTCCTCGGCCTCGGCGTCCGGTGACCACGCGGCCTCGATCTCCTCGGCCTCGAGCGCGCCGGCGGCCTCTTCCTCGTCCACGGTGGTGGAAGAGGAGCCGCTGGCGGAAGAGGAGCCAGTGGCGGGGGAGGAGGCGGCGGCCAGCGGTTCGACCGGCTGCGTCGGCGCGGTCGCCCGCTTCCGGCTGCGGCGCGCCCGGCCGGTGGCCTGCGGCGTCTCGGCGGCCTCGGGCTGAGCGGCGCCGGACTGACCAGTGCCCGACTGAGCACCGCCGGACCGGTCTGCGTCGGCTTGGGCCGGCTCGGGCTGAGCGCTCACATCGGCGCGGGCGGACTCGGCGCTGGCCGCGGTCTGCGGAGCCGCGGCGCCCGCGGCCTCCGTGTCCGCCGCCTCGCCGGTGCGCGTCCGGCGGCGCGTGGTGGTCTTGCGCGCGGTCTTCTTGGCCGGGGCCTCCGGCGCGGCGGCTGCGGCGACCTCGGGCGCGGCCTGGGCTGCGGCCGCCTCGGCGGACGCGTCGCCAGCCTGCTCCGCAGCGGCGGCCGGGGCCGCCTTCTTCGTCGCGGTCTTGCGCGTCGTCTTCTTCGCCGCAGGCGCCTCGGCGGCGGCCTTGGTCGCGGCCTTCTTGCCGCGGGCGCGCTTGGCCGCCGGGGCGGCCTCGGCCGGCTCGGACGCGTCACCGCCGCTCGCGGCCTCGGCCCGCGGAGCGCTCTCCGCGGTCGGGGCCCCGGCGGGGCGGCTGGCCGCACGGCGGCGGCGCGGGGCGGTGTTCGGCGAGTCGGCTGTGGACTCGTTCTCGGGTTCCAGGCCTGAGCCGGAACCGGTGGGCTCGTGATCGAGCATTCGGGCGGTTCTCCCGTCGTGGCCGCCGGGCGCTCGGACGCCACCGGTTCCGGTGTGCGTCGGCGCCGCGCGGCGGCTCGTCTGTACGTACTGAAGTCAGGTGGGCCGGATCGGGCGTCTCGCCGAATCGGGCCGTCGTGCCGGCGCCGCCGCGAAGGCGGGGCGCCTGCGAGCACTCATACCCCGGAAACCGGGGTCTTGATGCTCGACGGCCCGGAATTCGCCGAAGCGCTCCGGTCCAGGGCCATCGGGTCGGCCACCGGCCACGCCCCGGACCCGGCCGCGGACTCGGCGTTCGCCGGCGCACCGGGCGCGGTCTGGCTAGTCAGACCGGCGCTGTGCAGACCGTCGCCGTGCACCAGCGGTCCCTGCGCCAGCCTGGTCACCCGTGGGGCGACCGGCGGCACAAGACCGCTCACGGATCCGAGTCCGGTCAGGACATCATCGGGGCGGACGGCCGGCGTGGCGTGCCGGACGACCACTCGCAGTATCGCACAGGCAGACGACCGCGACTGGTGCCCGGCTTCAGCCGGGCTGTCGAGGACGTTGAGCGAAACTACGGCTGATCTGGTGTCGAAGGTACGCATTCCGGTCTTCATCAGGCGTTCCACCTCAACCGTCTCGGCGGCGAGGAACGCATCGGCGGCGCGCTTTGCCTCGGCCGGTTCGACCTCGGGCAGTTCGATCTGCCAGACCGAGGCCTCCAGGTGGTCGGTCAGCGAGGGAGTGGCGGCCTCGACGATTTCCAGGATGTCCAAGTCAGGCGGCAGCGCCGCGTCCAGCGAAGCGCGCAGCGCCGTCGGGTCGACGCGCCGGGTGACCGCGATCTCGACGTACTCCGCTTCGCTGGCCGTGCCGGTGGGGGCTGCTCCGGCCCAGGAGATCTTGGGGTGCGGGGAGAAGCCGGCTGAGTACGCCATCGGTACCGCCGCGCGCCGCAGCGCCCGTTCGAACGCCCGCTGGATGTCGCGGTGGCTGGTGAAGCGCAGCCTGCCGCGTTTCGCGTAGCGGATCCGCAGCCGCTGGACCGCAGGGGGCGGGGGAGGGCCGTCTGGCGTGCGCTTGGGCAGCGTTCTCACCGCTTCTCGCTCGGGGTCTTTGGGTCCAAGGGTAAGCCCCGGCAGGCGTCCGCCCGTGCGTACACGACGTGGTCACGCCGTCAACGATGTGACCTAGTACAGCGTGGTCTAGTGCAGAGTGGTCTAACGGAGAGTGGTCTAGTGCAGCGACTTCAACCGCGGCACCAGCACGTCGGCCAGCTTGGCCAGGTCGATCTCGGTGTTCTGGCCCTGTAGCAGCGAGTTGTCGATCACCGCGACCGCCGTGCCGACCCGGATCGCCGCGCCGTTCATCACCATGGTCTGGTTGCCGATCGCGACCTTGACGGTGAAGCCCACCGACTCGTCCCCGACCCGCGGTCCCGGTATCACCTTGACCGACGCGCTCTGGGTGGCGCCGCTGGCGTCCGAGGCCTGGAAGGTGCTGCATCGATTGAGCGCCGCGCCCAGCTTGTTGGTGAACGTGGTCGCGTCGGTGCCGTGGAACTCCAGCAGCGTCTCGTCGAACTCGCCGAGCCCGGACGGCGGCGTGAACGCGTCGCTGGCGTAGGAGGCCTCGCCGAGGCTGTTCTGGCCCACCGTGTTGACCAGGTTGAGCACCTTGTTGCAGTCCGCGCTGCTCAGATCGACGCTGGACGCCGCCGCGGACAGCTTCGCGCCGCTGTTCTGCGCGCCGATCGACTCCTCGGTGAAGTCGTGCGGCAGGTCGGCCGCGGCCAGCAGGATCGTGCTGAGCTGTTTGCCGCTCGGCACGTCGTGCGCGGACGAGCTGGAGGCGGTGGACGAGGCCGAGCCGCCACCGGTGCACGCCGTGAGCGTGGCGGTCAGAGCTAACGCTGCGAAGCCGGCGGTTGTACGGGCAGTAGCGCAGGCGCCTATCCGAGTTGCCATGCGGGCACTCTAGCCTCCGTGCCTTCAGGCTCGGACTCACACAGCCCGGCGTGCCTGTGCCGCTTCGTAAAGACTCGACCACTTACCGCGCAGCTTGGGCGCCTGAACCGGGTCCCCTAGCGCGGCGTGCACAGCTCTTCGTACCCGACCCCCGTCGCCTCGACCGACGCCGCCCACAGTCGCTCGGCGAGCGCCTTGTCGCGGGCCACGTGACTCGGCTTAACGTGTATCGGCGCCCCGCGCATGCCTAAGCGCGGCCCGAAGAACTCACCACCGGCCGCATTCGGGTGTGTCGCCGCGTACAGCGAAGGCAGTGCGCCCGACGCCGTGGATTGGCCGATGATGCCCGTGGACACCTGGGCGATCTGGCCGATCACCGCACGCTGCCCGATGCTGGCGTGCGCTACCAGTTCCGAGCGCGTATAGCCGGGGTGTGCGGCGATGGAACGCAGCACGGCCGCCGAGCCGGTGCACGCTCGTACCCGCCGGTCGAGTTCGAGCGCGAACAACAGGTTCGCCAGCTTCGAACGCGAATACCCCAGCCACCGCGAGCCGTGCGGCAGAGTCTTGAAATCAGCGGGCTCGCTCAGCCCCGCCCCGCTCGCGGTGCGATGCATCAGCGAGGTCACCGTCACCACCCTGGCCCCGTCCGCGGCCAGCAGGAGCGGCAGCAGACGGCCAGTCAGGGCGAAGTGCCCCAGGTGATTCGTGCCCAGTTGGAGCTCGAAGCCCTCGGCGGTCAGTTCCGGCCGCGGCGCCATCACCCCGGCGTTGTTCACCAGGACGTCGATGTGCCCGGCCCGGTCCGCGATCTCCCGCGCGGCGTCCTCCACGGACTCCAAGCAGGCCAGATCTACGCGCACCAGTTCGACGGACGCCCCGGCATGACGCGCCACGATCCGGTCCCTTGCCCGTGCGCCGCGCTCCAGGTCGCGGACGCCGAGCAGAGTGCGGGCCCCACCCCGGGCCAATTGCGCCGCCGTCTCAAGGCCGATCCCGCTGGTCGCCCCGGTCACCAGGGCCACCCGGCCGGTCAGCTCGGGAAGGTCGGCGGCGCGCCAACCCCTCCACTGCACCATGGGGAACAGTCTTACGGAGGGCTGACGCGCCGTCCATGCTCAGCGCCCCGGCTGGCAGCAAGCTGCCCTCGTCGCCGGGCGGCCATCCGCCCGCTGACGCAGCGTCGCGCGCTCGTTCTCGTAACCCGTCGCGGCCCGCGCCGCGACCGACGGGCTACAGCAGGGTCTTGATGGCCGAGATCACCTCGGGCGCGTCCGGCTCGGTGCGCGGACCGAACCGGGCCACCACGTTGCCCTCGCCGTCGAGCAGGAACTTCTCGAAGTTCCACCGGATGTCGCCGGTGTAGCCCTCGGCGTCGGCGGTCTTGGTCAGCTCGGCGTAGACCGGGCTGCGGTCCGCGCCGTTCACGTCGATCTTCTCGAACAGCGGGAAGGTGACGCCGTAGGTCGTCGAGCAGAAGGTCTGGATCTCCTCTGCGGTGCCGGGCTCCTGGCCGCCGAACTGGTTACACGGGAATCCGACCACTGAGAAGCCCTGGTCCGAGTAGGCCTTGTGCAGCTCCTCAAGCGCCGAGTACTGCGGGGTCAGTCCGCACTTCGACGCCACGTTGACCACGAGCACGGCTCGGTCGGTGTGCTCGCCGAGGCTGGTCGGGGTGCCGTCCAGCGCCTTGAGCGGAATGTCCTTGATTCCCATGCGGGCTGCTCCTCAGGTTCGTCGTCTGGCCGTCACCGGGCACGCGTCGTTAACACGTCGCCGCGATGCCTTAACACGTCACTCAGTCCCACCGGTTCACCCGGCCGCACCGGTTCACTCGGTGGTACTGGTCACTCCTCAGTGTCGTCCGCGTCCCGGCCCGGCTCCTCGCCGTTCGGGCGCTGACCCCACCGGCGATACATAGCGCCTCCGATGCGGTCGCCAATTCCCGAGGCGTCGCGGGCGAACTCACGTAGCTTCGCCATCAGCGGGTCCGCGCTGTTACGCACCGATTCGGCGTATGAGTCGGCGGCGGCCTTCGCGTCCTCGGTGGCCGAGGCGGCCGCGTCCCCGTCCCGGCGCGGGTAGTCGCCGCCGAGGATCCGGTTGTAGGTGCCCGTCTCGACCCAGCGGGTCAGCTCCAGTGAGCGCACCGAGGGGAACGGGTGCGTCTGGTCCCGGGTGAGCAGCAGCTTCAGTATCGAGTCGCGGATGTCGCCGCCGGCCTCGTACTCGCGGGCCTGGTCGATGAAGGCGAGCGCGTTCATCTCGTGCAGGTGCGCGCCGCCGGCCATCTTCATCTGGGTGCGTACCGCAGCCTCGATGTCCTGGCCGACCAGCAGCCCGGCCCGGTCGCTGGACAGCTCCGCCTTGCGGAACCACTCCAGCAGCGCGGTGATCAGCGCCTGGATGCCGAGCTGGCCGCCGGGCAGCCACGCGACCGCGCCGCTGAGGTTCATCAGCCAGATGAGCATCGTGCGGTACACCGCGTGGCCGGAGAAGGCGTGGCCGAGTTCGTGTCCGACGACGAACCGCAGCTCTTCCTCGTCAAGCAGCTCGACCAGCCCGGTGGTCAGCACGATCACCGGCTTGTCCAGTCCGATGGTCATACCGTTGACCAGCGGGGTCTGCTGCACGAACAGCTGCGGGCGCTCGCGCACGTCCAGGATCTCGCAGGCGTCGGTCAACATCGCGTCGAGCCGCGGGAACTGCCGGTCGGAGACCTGGACCGCGTTGGCCAGCAGCATCAGCCGCAGGTTGCGCTCGCCGATCAGGCCGCTGAGCTTCTTGAGCAGCGTGTCGAACCCGCTCAGCTTGCGCAGGGCGGTCAGCGCGGCGCGGTCGGCGGGATGCTCGTAGGCGCGCGAGCTGATCTCCGGGAAACGGCGGCGGTTGCGGTCGGGCACGCGATCGGCCGGTTCCCCGGCCTGCGATGGCTGTGACATGGACTTGTGCCCCCTCGTGGAGTCGGGAGGTTCCCGGATCGCCACATTACCGACCCGGCGTCTGCCAGGGCGTGCCGTGGCGCGTATGGTCGAGTCGTGCAACAGATTCTTTTGGCGGTCAACGCCCCGGACAACACCCCGCCGGGGATCTTCCTGCGCCTTTACATCTTCGGCGGCCTCGCCGTGGTCATCCTGATCGCCTGGCTGGTACTGCGCGGCTACCGCGATTCGGGCGAGACGCAGGACAAGAACCGCGACTGACCGACCCTCTCGGCGAGGCGCGCGGCGCGGCCCTCTATATTTAGGGCGCGACCGGAGAGCGCAGCGTGCCTGAGCGGGCGAGAGCCGCGAACCGGGTACCTAAGCCTATGGCGATCGAGTGGAAGTAAGGACGGACACGGTGCACGCGCTTACCGTTTTGGCAGAGGGCAGCGGCCGCTACGCGGGCATCAACCCGGCCCTCAACGCGATCGTCGTGATGATCATCTTCCTGGTGCTGCTGTTCCTGGTGACCCGGCTCAACCGGGACAAGTAATTCCCGGCAAAATAGGACAAGCAGCCCAAGTGCTGGTGTAACCGCGGGGTGAGCCAGGTAGGGTCGGTGCGCATGAGCGACCCCCAGTCCCCCGACACGGCGGTGTCCCGAGCGGACGCCGGGTCCCGGCAGCCCGCACGCGCGCGCCGCGTCGGCGTGATGGGCGGCACCTTCGACCCGATCCACCACGGCCACCTGGTCGCGGCGAGCGAGGTCGCGTCGCTGTTCGAGCTCGACGAGGTGGTGTTCGTCCCGACCGGCCAGTCCTGGCAGAAGGACAACCGGCTGGTCTCCTCCGCCGAGGACCGCTACCTGATGACGGTCATCGCCACCGCGTCCAACCCGCGTTTCACGGTCAGCCGGGTCGACATCGACCGCGGCGGCGCGACGTACACCGTCGACACCCTGCGCGATCTGCGCGCCGAGCGGCCCGCGGGCACCGAGTTCTTCTTCATCACCGGCGCCGACGCGCTCGAGCAGATCTTCACCTGGCAGGAAGCCGCCGAGCTGTTCGACATGGCGCACTTCGTCGGCTGTACCCGGCCTGGGCACCCGCTGGCCGATCCGGGCCTGCCCGTCGGCAAGGTCTCCCTGATCGAGGTCCCGGCGCTGGCGATTTCCTCGACGGCCTGCCGCGAACGGGTACGCCGCGGCGAACCCGTGTGGTATCTGGTACCGGACGGCATCGTGCAGTACATCAACAAGCGCGGCCTGTACCGGGACCCTGCTGACACTGGAGAACACCTCGGCCGCCCGCATGAGTGGGGGGCCGCGCCGGACCCGACCGCGCAGGAGGCACCGTGAGCGGACCCGGACGCCGCCGGAAGCCGAATCCGGAGGAAGAGGGCAGCCTGCCCGCGCCGCCGCGGCCGCCCGCAGGCTACGGGCAGCAGCAGCCCGCCCAGCCGCAGCACGACTACGGGCACGAGTACGACTACGCCTACGACTGGCGCCAGCCTCAGGGCGGGCAGCCCGAGGCACAGCCCGGCCCGGTGTTCGACGCGTTCTCCTCCGGCCAGCACCAGGTCCCGCCGAACGATCAGCCCGCGTATTACAACCCGGTCGGCTATGGCTTGAACGATCCGTACTCGCCCACGGGGTACGCTTCGCAGCCGCCGGCGGCACCTCCGCAGCCTGCGCGGCAACCGTTCTCGCCGCAGCCGTATGCGTCGCCGCCTGAGCCGCCCCCCTCCGTACCGCGCCCTGACGCTGTGTGGCCTGACGCACCCTCACGGAACGACGCACCGTCACGGAACGACGCACCGTCACCCCAGCCTTTCCCGCACCAAGCCGGTCAGCCGTCGTCCCGTACGCCGTTCGGGCAGCCCCCCTCCTACACGGCTGCCACCCCCACCGCGCCTCCGCCCTCCGCGCCCACCCGGCCGCCCACGCCGCCCGCCTCGGACCCCGACGCCCTCTTCGACGACAACGACCTCTTCGACACCGGTTCGTCGTTCTCGGCCTCCTCCTCGTCGGTCACGAACGCCGCGGCAGCCGCTCCGGCTCGCGCCCCCGAGCCGCCGACCGTCACCGACCCGGTCGTGCCGCCCCCGCCGGAAGGGGCCCCTCGTCCCAACGACGGCTACACGGCCGCCGACTTCGCGTTCATCGAGGAGGAGACCGGCCAGGACGTCAAGGGCTGGCTCACCTTCGTCGAGTCGCGCGCGGACAGCCGCGCGGACCGGACCAAGCGCTTCCGGCGCCGGCTGATCGGCGCGGGCGTCGCGGTAGCCCTGGTCGCGGCGGGCATCGGCGCGTACGCGCTCTTCAACGGCGGATCGCTGATCGGAGGCGGCGGCCCCACGAAGTCCGTGGTCCTGCTCCAGATCAGCGACTCCACCGGCAATGCGGTAGCCGATGCGCTGCTCGTTACCGACCACACGGCGACCACAGGCACCGGCACCTCGAAGACCGTGACCGGTAAGGGCGCAAGCGTGCTGATCCCCTCTCAGATGGTGGTGAACAGCACCGGATTCGGCCAGCAGGCCTTCGGCGGCAACATGGCCCAATCCGTTCCCGCGGCCGGTAAGGACACAGTCGCCGACGCGCTCGGCGTCAACATCGACGGCGTGTGGCGGATGGACGAGGTCACCTTCGCCGGGTTGATCGACCAGATCGGTGGCATCCAGCTCAACGCCGACGTCGCGGTCCCGGCAGCCACTGCCAGTCCTACCGCGGCAGCAATCCCCGTCGGCAACCAGAAGCTGACGGGCGGTCAGGCCGTCGCCTACAGCACGTACACGGCGAAGGGCGAGGGCCCCGATGCCCAGATCGAGCGGTTCGGACAGGTCGTCAGCGGCCTCTTCGCGGCGCTGCCCACGGACGCCGGCGCGATCACCGCGTACCTGAACCACCTGGGCATCGTCGACGACCCAGCCCTCCCCGAGAGCAAGCTGAGCCCGATCCTCGCGGCACTCGCGGCAGAGCAGCAGGCCGGTGCGCTTACCGCTAAGGCACTGCCGCTGCGCACCGACGGCTCGAACGAGCTGAACGTGCAGGCCGCGGCGCCCATCGTGAGCAGCCTGCTCGGTGGCGCCCTTAACACGCAGAACAACGGACAGATCTCCCGAGTCCTGGTCGAGGACGCGTCCGGTCACTCCGGCATCCAGTCCCAGGCCATCCGAGGCGCCGCGCAGGCGCGCCTCGCGAACGGCGGCTACACGTTCGTCGACGGCGCGACGGTCGCCCACCGGTCCACCAGCGTGGTCGAAGTCGGCTCGGACGGCGCGAAGTCGGCCGCGGTACAGCTCGCCGCGACGCTCGGCCTTCAGCCCAACGACGTGCAGGTAGTGTCCGGGATGAGCACCTTCGCTGACGCGACCGTGCTGCTCGGCGCCGACTGGCCCAAGCTGGCCAACGTCACCCTCCCCGGCACCACCAACTGACGAACCGCGCTCCCGCAGGTAGAACGCGCTGAACCGCCACTCGCCGCGCTTGGTCACCCCTCCGTGAGACCCTGTTACCACTACGAATTACCACTACAAAGTTGGCTCAGACCTACCGAACTGAGAGGTGTGCCGAGAGTGACAGCGACCGACCGGGCGAGGGAGCTCGCGATTGCGGCGGCGCAGGCGGCGTCGGACAAGCTCGCCGATGACATCGTGGCCTACGACGTGAGCGACGTCTTCGTGATCACGGACGCCTTCGTGCTCGCGTCCGCTCCGAACGACCGGCAGGTCAGGGCCATCGTCGACGCGATCGAGGAGCAGCTGCTCGAACTGGGCGCCAAGCCGGCCAGGCGCGAGGGCCAGCGCGAAGGCCGCTGGGTGCTGCTCGACTACATCGACATCGTCGTGCACGTCCAGCACGCCGAGGAGCGCACCTACTACGCGCTCGAGCGGCTGTGGAAGGACTGTCCGATCATCAGCCTGCCCGCATCCGTCACCAGCGGCCGGTCCGCGGGCCCCGCGGCCGACTTCGGCGGCGCCCAATGACTCCCGGCGACGATCTCAACGCCGGCGACGCTCCCGACTCCAACCCACCCCAACCCGAGTCTGAGCCCGCCGCCGACCCTGGCTCCCCATCCGACCGCCACGCCTACCACGCCCCCGGCCGTCGCGTCGTCATCTGGCGGCACGGCCAGACCGAGTGGAACGTCGAGGGCAGGTTCCAGGGCCAGACCGACGTGCCGCTCGACGCCGTCGGCCGCGACCAGGCCCGCCGCGCCGCCCGGCTCCTCGCCGCGCTGCGCCCGAACGTGATCACCGCGTCAGACCTCGCCCGCGCGGCCGACACGGCCCGTGAGCTGAGCGCGCTGACCGGCCTGCCTGTCATGCTCGACAAGGGGCTGCGGGAGACCTACGCGGGCACCTGGCAGGGCCTGACGGACACGGAGATCCGGGAGAAGTTCCCGGAGGAGTTCGCGGCCTGGAAGCGCGACCACTCGGTCCGCCGCGGCGGCGGCGAACTGGAGATCGAGGTGGCCGACCGCGTCGTCCCCGCGATCCTGCGCGCGCTCGAAAGCGTCCCCCCGCGCGGCACCCTCGTCGTGGTCAGCCACGGCGGCTCCTCCCGCGTCGCGATCGGCCGCCTGCTCGGCCTGCCCCCCGAGCACTGGAGCAGCCTCGGCGGCCTGTCGAACTGCTGCTGGTCGGTCCTCGGCGAGGCCTCCCGCGGCTGGCGCCTGCTCGAACACAACGCGGGCTCCCTCCCCGAGCCGGTCATCGGCGACGACGCCAACGCGGACGCGGACGCGGATGGTGAGGGCGACAGCAACGGTGATGCGGACGGGCGAGCCGCCCTGGCCTGACGTGCCAGACCCGTCCGGCGGCTTATGGATTTCGCGTTTCGCTCCCGCGTTGGCTAATATGGCGGAGCCCGCCCGGGAACAGAGTGATTCCATGGATACGCAAAGCGTTTGTTCCTGGCGGGACCAAAAGTCCTCCCAGCTGGGCGGATCTATATAAGGGGCCATAGCTCAGCTGGTAGAGCATCTGTCTGGCAGACAGAAGGTCAGGGGTTCAAGTCCCCTTGGCTCCACAACAGAAAATGCAGGTCAGGGCCGGTGACCCATTGAGGTTACCGGCCCTGACTCGTTCGTGGGTCTCAGTTACGGTCTCAGTTGGTACCTGTTCGCGGACCTTAAGCCGCCTCGCCGGAGTCCCAGAGGTGGTCTCCGAGCCGCTTCGCGATGTCCTTGCGCATGGCGTCTGTGACGTGCTGGTAGCGCAGCATCATGTCAGGGTTCGACCAGCCCATGAAGTCCATCGCGGCTCGCGGAGCGACCTCCAAGAGCGCCAACACCGTTGCCGCTGTGTGCCGAGCGTCGTGCAGCCGGGCCTCACGCACGCCTGCCTCGGCGAGCACTTCCCGCCACTCCGCGCGGTCGGCTTTCGAGTCGATCGGCTTGCCGTTCTCCTGCGCGAACATCCAGCCCTCGTCATGCCACTCGGTGCCAGCGAACTCGCGCTCGCGGTCCTGCTCTGCGTTGTGCGCTTCGACCATGTCCCAGAGCCGGTCAGGCAGCACGATGTACCGGCGGCCGGCGCGAGACTTCACGGGAACCTCTACCAAGCCGCCCCCGTGGCGCTGTGGGCAGTGGCGCGCGTGCCCTGTGCAGTTCGCTGGGCACGGTCGGCACGTCTCCGGCCGTTTGTGCCGCTTGCAGGGCTCCGGGCACACTGCGGTCTTGTGCCGTGGGGCCGCACAGGCGGCAGGGTCTTCGCAGCCGTGCTGCCACGTCTGGCGCTGGAGCTGTTTGGGGAACCTCAACGCGCGCCGCTTCGCGTCAAGCCGCTCGCGCTTGATGCCGAGCGCTTCGCCCTGGCGAATTCCAAGCGCCAGGGCGAGCACGAAGCGCACGCCGTTCCTACGCCTGAGCGAAGCAGCGATGATGCGGCGCACCTCGTCCGGCTCGAAAGGCTCGCGCTCCTCTTCGTCCTCAATCCTTGGCGGCTTTGCCAGAGATACCGGATTCGTACCCATGATGACCTTGCGGCGAATAGCCTCGTTGAATGCGGCTCGCGCAGTGCGGTGGACTTGAAGCACCGTGTAGACGCCTGCTCCGGACTTCTCAAGCTTCGTGTATAGCTTCTCGAAGTGTTCCGGGTCGATCGCGTCCATATGGTGCTTCCCGACACCAGGAATCAGGTACCGGTAAACGGCGGTGCGGTGACCGGCGAGGGTCTTGAACCTCGCGGTGCGCGATTCGATATCTTCCACCCAGTGTGTGAGCCAGTCCGCAACGAGCGGGGAACGACCGGGCTTGCGCAGCTGACCGGCGCTGATTTCGGCGCGCAGCTCATTGAGCTTGTCGATGACGCCTTTTTCGGTCTTGGCCTTTCGGTGCCGCCGGTCCGGCTCGCCGTTGTCTTTCACGCCGACGATGATCCGGCCGTGCCAGTAACCGTCCGTCTCGCTGTAGTAGAGGGAGCCCGCTCCGTTGGGTGCGCGGGTGCCTTCAGGACGCTTCTTGCGGGGCATGGTGGGTCTCCTGTTCAGTGGTCAAGCGGTTGGGTGGTCGGGTGCTGTTCGGCCGTCAGCCGGGCCGAATAGGCCTCGACTTCGTCGAGCGGAATTCGCCGCGAGCGGCCAATGAGGAGCGAGCGGAGCTCGCCGCTTTTGATGAGCGCGAAGACGGTGGTTCGGCCGATGCCGAGCGCGTCTGCGGCTTGCTCGACCGTGAGCATCACGCGAGGCGTGCCACGGGGTGGTGTGGTGTCTTGGGCGGTCATGCCGGGTCCTCTCGTGTTGGGGCCGGGGGTTAACTCGCCGCCAGGGGGTTGGCGAAATAAGGGAAGTAAGCGAAAAAAGGCCGGTGAGCTGCGGGAACGTGTTCGCGGGGGCGGCGAAGTAAGGCGAAAGAAGTCCGGGCCAGGGACCTTTTTTCGCCTTACTTCGCCACGGCGGCGAGGGAGAAAGGCCAGGTGGGAGCGCTTATTTCGCTTCATTCGCTTTTTTCGCCCCCGCCAGGGTCCACACGTCGGTGGGCCGTCCCGCTCCATGCCGCTGCGTGCGGGTGACGCCGGGGATGGCCTCGACCTTCGAGAGCAGGTCATCGAGCTGGGTTCGGGTGAGCTTGCGGGAGAATAGGTCGGAGAGCTGCGAGCGGGTGAGGCCCTGCGCGCCGGCCGCATCGAGCGCGACGATGACCTTGTCCAGGCGGGCGTCTCCGGTGCCGGTGCCCAACACGAACGCGGCGGTGGCCCGTGAGTAGCAGACCAGGGCGTAGGCCGCTTTCAGGTGCGGCACGTCCACCTCGGTTTTCCCGTCGCCCAGGGCGTAGAGCATCGCGACCCGCCGCGCGTACGGCGTCGCCCTGGCGGTGAACTGGGCGACGGTGCCGTCGCTGGGCTGAGCGCCGGACAGCGCGCTGTAGACCACCTCCGCCCAGTACGCGCGGGCCGCGTCGGTCAGCGGGATGCGGCGTAGGTCGCGGGCCTGTTTGACCAGTTCGCGCAGCACCGCGCCGTGGTTGTTGACGAGGTCTTCGGGGGCTCCGTCGCCGTCGGGGATCTCTTTGGAGCGTTCGGAGTAGATGGGCAGGAACCGGTTGTAGGTGCCTCCGGCCATGTCCACGCCGCTGGCACGCTGGCGGAACTCGCCGGGGGTGATGTGCGCCAGGATGCCGATGTGCGGCGCGGTGGCATGCACCGAGGCCTTCGTGAGTGTGGAGAGGTCGTCGCCCTCCCATGCCTGCCTGAGCACGCCGGAGAGGGTGTTGCCCTCCCGGCCCGCGCGGCTCATGGTCACGCCGTACTCGGTCTCGATGACCAGGCGCAGCTTGCCGCCGCTCGCGCCGTCTTCCTCGTCCGCGACGGCGGCGATCAGGCCCTCGCCGGACGAGAGTCCGGAGGTGACGTTCTCGCTGTGGAACACTGGGTCGGCGGCTTTGACCAGGCGTGCCGCGACACCGAGCGAGGTGCCTTTGCGGCCGATGCCGGTGTGTCCGAGGATCAGCGGCCACAGCAGCGCGGGGTGGCGGTCATCGGAGATCTGGGCGTAGGGGCCGGGTCCGGCCATCACGCCGAAGAACGCCATGAGCGTGGCGAGCACCGCGACCGGATCGGCTTCGCTGGTCTTGGTCAGGGTGAGCGAGGTTTCGCCCAGCCAGCCCTGGTAGACGGCCTCGTCGGGGACCGGGCCGGAGCGGGTGACCGGACGCACGGCAGGGCTCTGCGTCTCCTCGGTCTCGGTCACGCGGCCCTCCTCTCGGCAGTGCGCGGGATACGCGGGTGCTGGCGACCGGCCTTGATGCCGGAGGCGATAGTTCGGGCCGTCTCGCGCTCGTCCAGGCCCGCCTGCGCAGCTGCGCGGGACAGTTCGTCGATGGCGTCGGCTTCGGTCAGGTGACCGGTGGCGATGAGCTGGCCCAGGTTGAAAGCGGCACGGTTGAGGGCGTGGTTCCTGCCGCCTTCGGGGGCGCTGGCCACGTGCTCGGCTTCGCGGCGCAGTGCGGCCGGACCGTAGCCGGTGAGGCGTGCCACGGCCGGTGGTGCGGTGGTGCGGACT
>NZ_DASRGV010000104.1:0-32946 GCF_035650855.1 Actinocrinis sp.
GAACGCAGTTCGCGGGCGATCTCCCGGGCCGCGCTCGGGCCGACGTGCCGGATGGACAGCGCGACCAGGTAGCGCCACAGCTCGCGGGTCTTGGCCTGCTCCAGCTGCTCGATCAGCTGCTCGGTGGTCTTGGTGGGAACGGAGGGCTTCTTCGCGGCGGGCTTGGTGTAGAAGTAGGGCACCAGGTCGCGGTCGCCCTCCTTCGCGTCCTTGCCGCGCGCCTGCTGGTACATCCGCGGCGCGGCCAGCTTTTCCACCGTCAGCTCGAACAGGTCGCCCTCGTCCCGCAGCGGCGGCTCGCCCTCATCCGGCTGGGTGAGCGCGACGGCGGCCTCGTATCCGAGGGCTTCGATGTCCAGTGCGCTGCGCCCGGCGAGATAGGCGACGCGCTCCCTTATCTGCCCGGGGCAGTGCCGCGCGTTCGGGCAGCGCAGGTCGATCTCGCCCTCCTTCTGGGCGGCGATCGGGGTACCGCAGTCCGGGCAGTTCTTCGGCATCGCGAACGGCTTCTCGGTGCCGTCGCGCAGGTCCGTCACCGGCCCGACGATCTCCGGGATGACGTCGCCTGCCTTGCGCAGGATGACCGTGTCGCCGATCAGCACGCCCTTGCGCTCGACGACCTCCTGGTTGTGCAGGGTGGCGAAGCCGACCGTGGATCCGGCCACCTTGACCGGCTCCATGACCGCGTACGGGGTGACCCGGCCGGTGCGCCCGACCTGGACCTTGATGTCGAGCAGCTTGGTGGTCACCTCCTCCGGCGGGTACTTGAAGGCGATGGCCCAGCGCGGGTCCTTGGAGGTCGCGCCGAGCCGACCTTGCAACGCCAGGTCGTCGACCTTCACCACGACGCCGTCGATCTCGTGCTCGACGTCGTGCCGGTGCTTGCCGTAGTACTCGATGTACTCCTTGACCCCGTCGAGGCTGTCGACCACCTTGACCCGGTCCGAGGTGGGCAGCCCCCAGGCGCGCAGCAGCTCGTAGGCGTGCGACTGCGAGTCGATGGTCAGGCCGCGCCGAGCCCCTATGCCGTGCACCACCATGCGCAGCGGCCGCTGCGCGGTGATCTTCGGGTCCTTCTGGCGCAGCGAACCGGCCGCGGCGTTGCGCGGATTGGCGAAGGTGCGGCCCTCGGACTCCTGCATGGCGGCGTTGAACTCGTCGAACTGCGCCGCCGGGAAGTAGACCTCGCCGCGCACCTCGACCAGATCAGGCACGGGATGTTCGCTGCTGCCGGTGAGCCGGTGCGGGATGCCCTTGATGGTGCGCACGTTCGGCGTCACGTCCTCGCCGATGCGGCCGTCGCCCCGGGTCACCCCGCGCACGAGCCGGCCGTGCTCGTAGACCAGGGCGATCGCCAGCCCGTCCACCTTGAGCTCGCACAGATAGGCCGGGGAGAGGCCGACCTCCTTGACGACCCGGTCGTGCCAGGCGTCCAGCTCGGCGAAGTCGAAGGCGTTGGCCAGCGAGAGCATCCGCTCGATGTGCGGCACCGAGGTGAACTCGGTGGAGACCGCGCCGCCCACCTTCTGCGTCGGCGAGTCGGGGGTGCGCAGCTCCGGGTGCTCGTTCTCGAGCGCGTCGAGTTCGCGCATCAGCGCGTCGTACTCGCCGTCCGAGATCGTCGGCGCGTCCGACACGTGGTAGCGGAAGCGGTGCTCCTCGATCTGCTCCGCGAGGTCGGCGTGCCGGGTGCGCGCCGCGCTCAGCGGGTCGGTGCCGGCCGCGCCGCCAGCGGTTTCGCCAGCCATCGGATCGTCCCCTCGTGCTCGTCGGTAGCTCAAAACTACCGGTCACCACCGACAAAACTAGTCAAGCTCTTCAAGAGCCCGAGCAGTGTCCCGGCACAGTTTGAGCGCTCGCCGAGCCCAGCCGGGCGAGGCTCCGGCCAGCCCGCAGGACGGCGTGACGACCACCGATCCGGCGAGGCGCGGGCCCGGGAAGCCGAGGCGGCTCAAGGCGAGGACTCGGTCCGAGAGCCCCTTCACGGAGGGCGCCACGCCGGGGGCCGCGCTCGGCGGGTCTGTCGAAGGCACGATCCCGGCGAACAGCAGGATCTGAGACTCGATCAGCTCGCCGAGCGCTTCGTCGTGGCGCTCGCGAAGCAGCGACATGTCGAAGGAGATCCCAGTGACGCCGGCGCGACGTAACGTGTCGAACGGTACGTCAGGCGCACAGCAATGCACTATGACTGGGGTAGCTGAGGCAGCGTCGGCTGCGTTGTCGCCGAATCGCACGCCCTCGATGACTGTATGCAGCAGCTCGCGCGCAACGGTTTCTTCGACGGCGCGCAGTGAACCGAATCCGCTCGCGGTCGGCACGGTGCCCTTCAGCACCCCAGGTAGCGCCGGCTCATCGAGCTGAAGGATCACCTGCGCCCCAGGGACCCGCTTGCGCACGTCTGCGAGATGCAGCCGCAGCCCTTCCGCAAGCGACTCGGCAACGTCACGCACCGCCCCTGAGTCGGATAGCAACTTGTCACCGTGCGGCAGCTCGACGGTCGACGCGAGCGTCCACGGTCCTACGGCCTGGATCTTGAGCGGTCCGGTGTAGCCCTGCGTGTACTCCTCCAACAGATCCAGATCGGAGGAGAGGTGACTACGTGCCCTGCCGTGGTCGCGCCCTGGCCGATCGGCGATGCGCCAACCTGAGGGCTGCACCTCCGCGTAGAGGTCCACCAACAGTCCGGTACCGCGCCCCACCATGTCAGCGCCGACACCGCGTTGCGGCAACTCGGGTAGAAAAGGTACTCCGAGACGCTCACCGAGCTCGCCCATGACCGTACGGATCGCCTCGGGCATGTCCTGGCCGGGTAACGACCCGATGCCCGTGCCAGATGGAGCCGAGAACGGAGCAGAGGAAGGCTGCGGCGACGGTTGCGACGGGGCCTTTTCCTGAGGATCTGTGGTCACGCAACTGAGCGTAGACGCAATCGCCGGTTCCTCCGACTTAGCGAACGACGGGCAAATCCGCTGCGGAAAGCGGTCGGTTCTGCAACACTCTGGCACTCAACGGGGTAGTGATCCTATGCGCCGGTCCACAGCAGGTCTGGGCCGGTCTGGAACGGGTAGCAGCGTGTCTGACGTTGGCAATGACAGGGAGCAACGGCAAGCAGCGGCTAAGGAGGGAATCCGCGTGCAGACCATCTTCTTCGCGGCGGACGCCGCGCAACTGCTGCGGCTGGCGGCCGCCGGGGGCGACACCGACGGGCTTGACCTGGCCTGCGTGGATGCGGCGGACTTGGACCCGGCCCAGCTTCTGGAGCTGGACACGCTGATGACCGGCCACGACCCGGTCGTCGTACGCGAGGCGGTACTGACTCCGGCGCGCGAGCTCGGTCCCGGGCCGGGCGCGCTGGCGCAGGGCACGGAGGAGCGCGTGGTCCTGTGCGTGCGTCCGGCGCTGGCCCGCAGCCTGCGCGGCCGCAGCAACGCCGAACTCGACGAGATCGCGCTGGACTGGGAGCTGCGCGCGTGGGGAGCGGACTGGAACGCGCACCGCTACGGAGCACTGCTGCGTTCTCTCGCGCTGCTCGCCGAGGTAGCGCACAACGAGCGGCGCGGCGTGTACGTGCGGTTCGACGTCTGACGCGACGTCACGTACGGCTATGCATAAGAGAGGTTATGCATGAGCGACCCGCTACGCAGACGCTGAAACGCCCTGCGTAGCGGCGCTCGCGCGGCGCGTGGCGCTGATCGTCGCCGAACCGATCACGCGCGTGCCGTCGTAGAACACTGCGGTCTGCCCCGGTGCGATACCGCGCGCGGGAGAGGAAAGCCGAGCCGTCACCACACTCTGCGTAGCGTCGTACCGCACGCTCGCCGGCTCAGGCTCGCCGTGCGCCCGCATCTGCACCAGGCATTCGAACTCGCCCGTCGGAGCAGAGCCGCACCAACGCGGGTGGTCGCCGGAGACCTCGCTCACGGCAAGCTCCTCGGCGGTGCCCACGGTCACGGTGTTGTTGACCGGCGAGATGTCGAGCACATAGCGCGGGCGGCCATCCCCGGCCGGATCGCCGATCCGCAGACCCTTGCGCTGTCCAATGGTGAAGCCATAGGCGCCGGAGTGCGAGCCGACGACCGCGCCTGAGGTGTCCACGATCGGACCGGACTCGGTGCCGAGGCGATCGGCGAGGAAGCGGCGGGTGTCGCCGTCCGCGATGAAGCAGATGTCGTGCGAGTCCGGCTTGTCGGCGACGGCGAGCCCACGCCGGTCGGCCTCGGCCCGCACCTCGGTCTTCAGCGAGTCGCCGAGCGGAAAGAGCGCGTGCGCAAGCTGCGCGGCGTCCAGCACGCCGAGCACGTAGGACTGGTCCTTCGCCGCGTCGACGGCGCGATGCAGCTCACGCGAGCCGTCCGGACCGTCCACGACGTGCGCGTAGTGCCCGGTGCACACCGCGTCGAAGCCGAGCGCGAGCGCCTTGTCCAGCACCGCCGCGAACTTGATCTTCTCGTTGCAGCGCAGGCAGGGGTTCGGCGTGCGACCCGCGGCGTACTCGTTGACGAAGTCGTCCACCACGTCGGCGTGGAAGCGCTCGGCCAGGTCCCAGACGTAGAACGGAATCCCGATCACGTCGGCGGCGCGCCGCGCGTCCCTCGAGTCCTCGACCGTGCAGCACCCGCGCGCACCGGTGCGGAAGGATTGCGGGTTCTTGGACAGCGCTAGATGCACGCCGGTCACGTCATGCCCGGCTTCGACGGCGCGGGCAGCCGCGACCGCCGAGTCGACTCCGCCGGACATCGCCGCAAGAACACGCATGGTTACTAGGGTACGTGCTGTCGCGAGCCGATTAGTTCAGATGATCAGCTAAGCAGTGTGCGCGCTACGGCTTGGGGGCCTCGAGCGGAATGTCGATCGGGAACGGGACCTCGGTCTTCAACCTACCGATGTGCGTGCGCTTCAGCTGATACACGCCACCGAAACGGTGGTGTTCGTGCACGATCGGTGCGAGATCCGGTCCGCGCTCGATGAGCCAGAACGTAGGGATGTTCATCGCCGCGTAGATGAGAGGCTTGTCCTCTCGGTCTCGCTCTTCCGACTCCGGTGAGATGATCTCGGCAGCGAGAAACACGTCATCCGGTGAATAAAGGCTCTTGTCCCAATCGAACGCAGCAGCTCGGACGATCGACAAATCAGGCTCAGGGGCGGATCGCAGGCTACGCTTCACCGCCATCTCGCGCAGAATCACGTAATCGTTCGGCGTCTGGCTCCGCAGCAGAACCCGCAGCGAATCGAGCACCGCCATGTGCCAGGTCTTCTGCGGGCTCATGACGAGAACCCCTCGGATCAGCTCGGTGTGCTTCGGCAGATTGTCGGGAAGATTGTCGAGCGTCCAGCCGTCTTCGGGCGTTATGGGCAGTGTGGGTGTGCTCATGACGCGGCTCCTTCCCAATAGCTGCCGATACACCCAGAGTAGCAAGCGGCGGGGACGAACTCGCTAGCTCAGGCCGGCGGAGCGGGCCCGGTCGACCACGGCCGGGAGTGCTTCGAGCAGCGTCTTGACGTCTTCGGCGGTCGAGGTCCGGCCGAGCGAGAAGCGCAGCGAGCAGCGGGCCAGCTCGGGATTCACGCCCATCGCCAGCAGCACGTGGCTCGGCTGCGCGATGCCGGCCGAACAGGCCGAGCCGGTCGAGCACTCGATGCCTTGCGCGTCCAGCAGCAGCAGGAGCGAGTCGCCCTCGCAGCCGGGGAAGCAGAAGTGCGCGATGCCGGGGAGCCGGTCCTCAAAGCCACGGCCCGGATCGCCGGACAGGACCGCATCGGGCACGGCTTGCAGGACTCCGTCGATCATCAGGTCGCGCAGCTCGGCCAGGCGCCGCGACTCGTGCTCCAGTTCGCGGACCGCCGCCGTGGCCGCCGCCGCGAAGCCCGCGATCGCGGGGGTGTCGAGGGTGCCGGAGCGCACGTCACGCTCTTGGCCGCCGCCGTGCAGCAGCGGGGTGAGCTCCGCCTTGCGGTCCAGCAGCAGTGCGCCGACGCCGATCGGGCCGCCGATCTTGTGCGCGGTGATCGTCATCGCGTCCAGGCCGCTGGCGGTGAAGTCCAGCGGCAGGTGGCCGAGGGCCTGGATCGCGTCGGAGTGGATCGGCAGGTCGTGCGCGTGCGCGACGGCGACCAGGTCGTGGATCGGCTGGACCGTGCCCACCTCGTTGTTGGCCCACATCACGGTGACCAGGGCGACGGATTCGGGCCCCGGATCGCGGCGGATCGCCTCGTGCAGGGCGGCCGGATCGACGCGGCCGTGCTCGTCCACCGGCAGCCACTCGACACTCGCGCCCTCGTGCTCGACGAGCCAGTGCAGCGGGTCGAGCACGGCGTGGTGCTCGATCTTCGGCGCCAGTATCCGGGTGCGGCGCGGGTCGGCCGCGCGGCGGGCCCAGTACAGTCCCTTGACCGCGAGGTTGTCCGCCTCCGTGCCGCCGCCGGTGAACACGATGTGGCTGGGCCGGGCGCGCACCGTCTCGGCCAGCGCCTCGCGCGACTCCTCGACCACCCGCCGGGCCGCGCGTCCGGAGCCGTGCAGCGAGTTGGCGTTGCCGACCCGCGCGAACTGCTCGGTCATCGCGGCGACCGCGTCCGGGTGCAGCGGCGTGGTGGCCGCGTGATCGAGGTAAGTCATTTCACTCTCAAGCATAGTGGCCCCGGCGGCGCTGTCCCCTGCCTGGAAGGGATGCCGCCGGGGCCACCGGGTCGAGCCTGAAATGGTTACCCGCGCCGTGCCGCGAGCGCGCTACTTGCGCTTCGCGATCTCCTCGGTGAGCTGCGGAACGACCTTGAACAGGTCGCCCACCACGCCGAAGTCCACCAGCTCGAAGATCGGCGCCTCGGGGTCCTTGTTGACCGCGACGATCGTCTTCGAGGTCTGCATCCCGGCCCGGTGCTGGATCGCGCCGGAGATGCCGGCCGCGATGTACAGCTGCGGGGAGACCGTCTTGCCGGTCTGGCCGACCTGCGACTGGTGCGGGTACCAGCCCGAGTCCACCGCCGCGCGGGACGCGCCGACCGCCGCGCCGAGCTGGTCGGCCAGCGACTCGATCACCGAGAAGCTCTCCGCGGAGCCGACGCCGCGGCCGCCGGAGACCACGATCGCCGCCTCGGTCAGCTCCGGCCGGTCGCCCTTGGGCACCACGACCCGGTCCACGACCTTGGCCAGCTTCGCCGCGTCGCTCAGCTCGACCGACACGTCCACCCGCTCGGCCGCGGCCTGCTCGGGCGCCGGCGGGGTGGAGTTCGGGCGCAGCGCGACGATCGGGATGCCGGTGGTGACCGTGGAGTGCACGATCGAAGAGCCGCCGAAGATGGACTGCTCGGCGACGAAGGCGTCCCCGTCGAGCTTCAGGTCCACCGCGTCGGTCAGGATGCCGGAGCCGGTCTTGACCGCCAGCCGCGCGGCGATCTCCTTGCCCTCGGCGGTGGCCGGGACCAGCACCGCGGCCGGCTGCGCGTCGGCGACCAGCTTGGCCAGCAGTTCGGCCTTCGGCGCGACGACGTAGCCGCTCAGCTGCGGGTCGTCCGCGACATACACCTTCGCCGCGCCGTACTCGGCCAGCTTGTCCTTGGCGTCGTCGTAGCCGGCGCCGATGAACACGGCCGCGGGCGTGCCCAGCTCACGGGCCTTGGTGAGCAGTTCGAGGGTGACCTTCTTGACCGCGCCGTCGGCGTGGTCGACGAGTACGAGGATCTCAGCCATGACAGCTACCCGGCCCTTCCTAGACGAACTTCTTCGAGGCGAGGAAGTCGGCGAGCTCGACCCCGCCGCTGCCTTCATCGGTCACGATGACGCCCTTGGCGCGCGGCGGCGCGACGGCCGCGTCGAGCACCTTCGACCAGGAGCCGGCCGCGCCGACCTTGGCCGGCTCGATCGAGACCGCGGCGGCGTCCAGGCTCTCCACCGGCTTCTTCTTGGCGGCCATGATCCCCTTGAAGGAGGGGTAGCGCGGCTCGTTGATCTTCTCGACCACCGAGACCACCGCGGGCAGGCTCGCCTCGACCACGTCGTGGCCGTAGTCGGTCTGCCGGTTGATCTTGATCGACGAGCCGTCCACCTCGACCTTGGAGGCGAAGGTCAGCTGCGGCAGGCCGAGCCGCTCGGCCAGCAGCGCCGGGACGATCGAGGTGCGCGCGTCGGAGGCCTCGCAGCCGAGGACGACCAGGTCGTACTCAAGGGTGCCGAGCACCTGCGCCAACGCGTACGAGGTGGCCAGCGCGTCCGAGCCGGCCAGAGCCGGGTCGGTCAGGAAGACGGCCTTGTCGGCGCCCATCTGCAGGGCCTTCTTGTACGCCTCGGTGGCGTCCTCGGGCCCCATGGACACGACGGTCACCTCGCCGCCGTGCTTCTCCACCAGCTGCAGCGCCTCCTCGATGGCGAACTCGTCCATCTCGTTGATGAGGCCGTCCACAGCCGCCCGGTCGACGGTCAGCGTGTCCGGGTCCAGCCGTTTGTCGGCCGCCGTGTCCGGTACCTGCTTCACAAGGACGACGATCTTCATTGCTCCGGCGCCTCCCGCACGGTCGGTCTCACGGTGATCGGGTGCCGGACCGCCGCGGCGCGCCGTGCGCGCCACCCGGACGGTTCCAGTCCCTCAGCCGAGGATACGGGATTCCGGCCACCAAACTACCGTTCAGTAATGTGTCGTGGGCCACAGAATGCCACACCTGCCAGGCCAGTACAGCGTGCAGCAAGGAAACAGCGCCGAGGCGCATCCTCGCTAAAGCGGGATACGCCTCGGGAGTAGGGCGGCGGTGGAGGCCGGCTCGTCAGCTGAGCCCGGCGTGCCGGTTGAGCTGCGGTGAGAGGTGCCGTTAGAGGTGCGGCGCGATGTACTCGGCGAACAGGTCGCGGCGCCGGTCCGGCCGCAGGTGGCAGGCGACCAGATGCTTGCGGCCGTTGTCGGCGAGTTGCGGGATCTCGTCCCGGCACCGGCCTGCGGCCAGCTCGGCGAAGCGGCAGCGCGGGTGAAACGCGCAGCCGGACGGCACGTTGATCAGCGAGGGCGGGCTGCCGGGGATGGGCAGCAAGCGGTCTTGTACCGCACGGTCGAGGCGCGGCATGGATCCGAGCAGGCCCCAGGTGTACGGGTGCTCCGGCTCGGTGAAGACCGTCTTGGCCGGACCGTACTCCACTGCTTTACCGGCGTACATGACCATGATGTCGTCGGCGAGCTCGGCCACCACGCCCAGGTCGTGCGTGATGATGATCAGCGCGCTGTTGAACTCCCGCTGCAGATCGCGCATCAGGTCCAGGATCTGCGCCTGGACCGTCACGTCCAGCGCCGTGGTCGGCTCGTCCGCGATCAGCAGCTGCGGATTGCAGATCAACGACATCGCGATCATCGCGCGCTGGCGCATGCCGCCGGAGAACTGGTGCGGGTAGTCGTCCACGCGCGCGTCCGGCTGCGGAATGCCGACCCGGTCGAGCATCTCGATCGCCCGCTTGCGGGCCTCCGCCTTGGACGCGCGGTTGTGCACCAGGTACGCCTCGGCGATCTGCTCCCCGACCGTGTAATACGGGTGCATCGCGGACAGCGGGTCCTGGAAGATCATCGCGAGCTTGTCGCCGCGCAACTCCTCCAGCCGCTCCGGCGCCGCGGTGGTCAGCTCCTCGCCGTCGAGCCAGATCTCGCCCGAGATCCGCGCGCCGCCGCGACCCCGCTTGTCCGGGCGCTTGTGCAGGCCGAGCAGCGAGAGCGAGGTGACCGACTTGCCGGACCCGGACTCGCCCACGATGCCGAGCGTCTTTCCGCGCTCGACCCGGAAGCTGATGCCGTCCACCGCCTTGACGACGCCGTCCTCGGTCGGGAAGTGCACCCGCAGGTCCCGCACTTCCAGGAACGGCCGCGCGCCGACGCCGTCCCAGCCCGGGGTGAACTCGGGGAACTGGGTGAGTTCGTACTCGAACGGCGAATTGACGGCGGCGGGCTCGGCGGCGGGCTCCGGAGCCGGGGCACGGCGGCGACCGGGGCCGCGGGAGAAGCCCTCGGCCCCGCCCGGGTCCGATTCGGCGGCGGGCGCGCTCTTGCCGTGGCGCCCGCTCATGACTGCCGCACCCGCGGGTCGACGACGGCGTAGAGCACGTCCACCACGATGTTGGCGACCACGATGAAGAACGCGGCGATCAGCGTCACGCCCATCATCACCGGGAAGTCGTCCTGCTCGATCGAGTTCACCGCGAGCAGCCCGAGGCCGGGCAGCGAGAACGTGACCTCCAGGAGCACCGCGCCGCCGAGGACCGCGCCCAGGTCCATGCCGAAGATGGTGATGATCGGCGTGAGCGCGGAGCGCAGCGCGTGCTTGTAGAGCACTTTGCGCTCCCGGACGCCCTTTGCACGCGCGGTGCGCACGAAGTCCTCGTTAAGGGCATCGAGCATGCCGGCACGTGTCATGCGCGCGTACAGCGCCGCGTACCCGAATGCGAGCGCGATCCAGGGGATCAGCAGGTGCTGTGCCCATTGCAGCGGATTGCTGAGGAAGGGCACGTACTTGGTGCTCCATTGACCGGTCATCGCCTCAAGCAGCGGGCCGACGAAGTAGACCGGCAGCGCCACACCCGCCAACGCGATGCCCATCGAAGCCCGGTCGGCGATGCTGCCCTTACGCACCGCGGAGATCACGCCGGACAGTACGCCGAACACCAGCCACAGCACGCCCGCGCCGATCGCGATCGAGATGGTGACCGGGGCGCGGTTGAGCAGCGTCGGCCAGACCTGCTCGAAGTTCTTGAAGGAGTAGCCGAAGCAGGGCGCGCTGCAGTGGATCAGCGACACGCCGTCGCTGTACGTGCGGCCGCCGACGATGCCGACGACGTAGTCGAAGTACTGCACGAACAGCGGCTTGTCGAAGCCGAAGCGGTCGATCACCGCCTGCAGCGCGGCGGGGTTCTGCTGCCTGCCGACGTAGCTGGCCGCCATCGACTGCGGGGTCTGGCCCGCCCACCGCGGCAGCACGAAGAAGATCCAGAACGTGATCAGGGTGATCACGAGCAGCAGGCCGACGGCGGCCAGCAGACGCCGGACGATGTAGGTCAGCATCGGGATGGTGGCTCGGCGGCCCCGATCCCGGATCGGGGCCGCCGCTCGCCGTTCACCTGCCTTCGGATGACGGGGTGGTGCCTTGGTTCAGCGACGCGCGCTCGGCTGCGTCACGGCTGCGTCAGCTCTGTCAGCTGCCTGACACGCCGAGCACGGAGAAGTCCGGCTCGCCGAACGCGGGCTGCATGAACCAGTTCGTCACGTTCGCCGGGTGATAGACCAGCGCCTTGTTGTAGACCAGCGGCACGATCGCCGCGTCGTCCATCACCTGCTGGTCGATCTGGGTGCCGATCTTGTCGCGCGTCGTGGCGTCGGTCGAGGCCAGGTACTGGGCGAACAGGTTCTGCACCTGCGGGCTGCTGTAGTCGCCCAGGTTGGTCGAGCCGCTGCCGGGGTGGATGCCGTCCGGCGTGACGACCTGGTCCAGGTCACCGAACACGTCCGGCCAGTCCGCGCCCCACTTCATCATCGACAGGCCGATCTTGTTCGACTTGACGAAGGAGTCGTTGCCCGCGAAGGAGCCGAAGTACTTGTTCGAGGGGTACTTGTCGATCTCCACGTTGATGTTCGCCATCTTCAGCGCGGCCTGGATGGCGATCGCGGCGTTGACCTCCTTGGGGCGGTCGGCGCGGGCCGAGAGCTTCACGTCCAGCGAGTCGTTGTTGTTGAACTGGCCGGGCTCGGCGTGCCGGCAGGCGGTCAGGGCCTGCTGGGCCTGCTGCGGGTCGCCCTGGTTGCCGGGGGTCGGGTAGCGGTTGGACTGCGCGTAGCCGGCCATGTCCGGGGTGAGCAGGGTGGTGGCGATGTCGCCGCCGCCGAGCGCGCCGCCGAGGGCGGACTGCACCGTGGTCTTGTCCACCGCGTACTCGACCGCGCGCCGGCAGTCGACGTTGTCGAACGGTTTGACCTGCGTGTTGATGGTCATGTAGGTCAGCGCGTTGGTGTAGCCGTCGTCGGCCTGCGCCTTGAGCGTGGGGTTGGCCAGGATCTGCGACTGGGCCGTGGTGCCGACGCCGGTGCCGTCGAGGTCGACGTCGAGCTGGCCGTGCAACAGCTCCTGGTCGATCTGGTCCTGGTTGACGTTCAGCTGCACGTCGATCTTGCTGGCGGTGACCTTGTGGATGCCCTCGGGGTCGGTGTCCGCCTTGAAGTTCGGGTTCGGCACCAGCACCGCCTCCTTGCCCGGGACGTACGAGGAGATCTCGTACTGGCCCGAGGAGACGATCGACTTGAAGTAGTTGGCGCCGGTGTCCTTGGCCCGCGGGACCGGGACGGTGGAGGGCAGCGCGGCCAGTTCCGGGAAGTCGGAGAACTTCTTGGCCAGGTGGAACTTGATCGTGTCGGTGCCGTCGACCTCGATGCCGGAGACGCCGTCCGAGGCGTTCTTGTCGAGGTAGGGGCCCTGGTAGTTGGTCTTGTCCTGGAGCACCTTGGCGAAGTAGTTCGGGCCGAACTGCAGGGTGTCCTGGCCGAAGTTCGAGCGCTCGATCGCGTACTTCACGTCGGCCGCGGTGATCGTGCTGCCGTCCTGGTAGGTGGCGCCGTCACGCAGGTGGAAGGTCCAGGTCAGGCCGTCGGCGGAGACCTCGCCGTTGTCGGTGGCCAGGTCCGGCACCAGTTGCAGGCCCGCGGAGCCCGGCGCCTGCTTCCAGGTCAGCAGCGAGCGGCCGTAGAGCCGCATGAAGTCCCAGGAGAACGCGTCGTAGGTGTCGCCGGGGTCCATCGAGTCCCAGTCGGAGACCAGGGCCATGCGCAGGACGCCGCCCTGGTGCGTGGACGGGTTCACGACCGTGGTCATACCGGCGTTGAAACTGCTCGTCGACGAGTTCGCGGCGCCGGAGGACGAGCTGCCGCAGGCCGACGCGGCGGTGGCGACGGCTATCACGCCCGCGGCCGCGGCGATGAGCTTGGACTTTCGCATGGTGCGGAGAAACCCCTCAGTGTGCGAGTTACTGTGCCGGCTGTTGGCCGGGTGGATGGTGGCGGTGGTGCGCGCCTCGTCGCGCGCGGCCGCGCTCAACGCGACCCCTTCGGGTCGAAGGCGTCACGCAGCCCGTCGCCGAGCAGGTTGAACGCCAGGACGGTGATGAAGATCGCCGTGCCGGGCACGATCAGGTACTCCGGATCGATCTGGAAGGTGCCGATCGCGGAGTTGATCATCGCGCCCCAGGACGGCGTCGGGTCCTTCACCCCGACGCCGAGGAAGGAGAGCCCGGCCTCGAACAGGATGTTCGCCGGGATCAGCAGGGTGGCGTACACGAGGATCGGCGCGAGCAGGTTGGGCAGCAGCTCGCGCACGATGATCCGGCCCGGCCGGGCGCCGAGCGAGCGGGCCGCGGCGACGAACTCCCGCTCCCGCAGCGCGATGGTCTGGCCGCGCACGATCCGGCCGATGTACGGCCAGGAGAAGAAGCCGATGACCACGACCAGCACGCCGAACCGCAGCCCGTTGCCGGTGAGCCCGAACGCGTTGTCCGGCAGCACGCCGATGATGGCGATGGCGAAGAGCAGCAGCGGGAAGGCCAGGAAGACGTCCATGACCCGGCTGATGACCGCGTCGATCCAGCCGCCGAAGTACCCGGCGGTCACGCCGAGCAGCACGCCGATCGCGATGGCCACCAGGGTGGAGACCCCGGCGATGCCGAGCGAGACGCGGGCGCCGTAGAGGACGCGGCTGAAGATGTCGCGTCCGTTGGGCAGGTCCACGCCGAGCCAGTGCCGGCCGCTGATGCCGCCCATCCCGCCATAAGGGATCTGATAGTTCGGGTCGATCAGCTTGTTGTGCAGCGAGTCCGGGTCGTTGCCGCTGAGCGAGGAGAGCGGTCCGGCGAGTACCGCGGCCAGGACGAGCAGGACGACCACGAACCCGCCGGCCATCGCGACCCGGTCCTTCTTCAGGCGGTTCCACGCGATCCGGCCGAGGGAGCGCCCTTCGATCGCCGGACTGGCCGGCGCGGCGTCGGCGGCGGGTAGGAAAGTCCCGTCCGACTCCCGGGTGATCGTCATCGAGTCGCGTCCTCTAAAACCTTTGCGGCCCAAGCGGAGCGGCTGTCCGAGCTCTCGGCGCGACCCGGTAAGGCACGCACACCGGCACGGATCACCGCGACGTGTGCGGTGCTGCTCGCGGCGGCGCCTTGGTAGACGTCGCCAGGCATGGACCCTGCCCCAAACCTCTGATCGAAAGGAAGAGCGCGGCGGTCCCTGTTGCCCAACCGTGACCAGTCGGCCATGCCGCCGCTTTCAACCCTTACAGCTGGTGACCGGGCGTATTCGAGCCGTTCCGGATCAGTTCGCGCGTTTACGGACATCGGCGGCATTCGCGGCGGACGCTGCGGCGCGCTGCGGTTCGTCTCGACACCGCACCCCGGTCGGGTTCGCGGTCGGGGCGACACTACCGCGTGGCGCGCGGTGCCGGATACCAGGGACACTTTTCGGTACGACGCCATCGCACAGTGTTATGACGCCGCCGCGATGGGCCGTGGCTGGATCACTGTGGCCTGGAACACGTTGTGCGGTAAGGGCTTCGCTATCGCCGCGCCGCGGGGAGCACGAGGTCGAGAAAACGTTCGAGGTAGGCGTCGTCCACCGGCTCGCCGGCAATCAGCATTCGATGAACCATGGTCCCGGCGATCACGTCGAAGAGCAGGTCGGGTTCGGTGATCTGCGGGCCCTCGCCGCGGGCCGCGGCCCGGGCGGCGCCGGCGTGCACGAGGTGCCGCTGCCGGTCGATGATCTTCTCGCGCACGGCGGCGCGCAGGCCTGGGTCGCGGGACGCGTGGGCGGCCAGCGCGAGGAAGGCGGTCTGGGTTTCCGGGCGAGCCAGCAGCGCTATCAGGTCTCTGATGGTGACTACGGCGTCGGCGCGCACCGAACCGGCGTCCACCGGCCGCAATGTGTCGAAGAGCTGCGCCATGGCGTCGACGACGAGTTCGGCCTTCCCCGGCCAGCGGCGGTAGAGCGTGGTCTTGGCCACGCCCGCGCGGGCGGCCACGTCGCCGAGGGTCATTCCGTCCCAACCGCGTTCGGCCAGCAGTGCGCGGGCCGCGGTCAGGATCGCCTCGTCGGCGTCGGCTGATCGCGGGCGGCCGGTGTTCCGGCCCGGTGCGGCGGTAGCGGGCTCGGCCGATGCAGCGGCCGCACCAGACGCAGCTGTATTGGCGACTGTATTTGTATTGCGCGTTGCTGTATTGGGCTCCTTGCCGGTGATCGACGCCACGTCGCGCCACCTTCCCGTCCGCCGCCAGATTCCGCTACGCTACGACTCGTATCGGAAATCGTCCACTCCGGTACGGCTGAGCAAGGCGTCGCGGCGGCAGAACCGAGGGCGCGTCCGGTGGGGACCGGGCGCGTGGATTCGCCGCCGCAGCCGGATCTTAGGCTTCGCACGGGCGCGCCGCCGGAGCCGCCGGGGATGTGAGAATGGAGGACATGCGACCTTCGTTCTCGATGTCGGGTGTGGTGGACCTCTCCGCGCTCAAGCAGCCGTCGACGCCGCCTGCGGCCGCGGCCGCGGCGCAGGGCTCGAATCAGGGCGCGCCCGGCGGCGCGGGCCCGGCGTCAGCGGGCTCCACTTCACAGACCTCTGCGTTCGTGGTGGACGCTACCGAGGCCGACTTCCAGTCCTCGGTGCTCGAGCGCTCACTGCAGGTTCCGGTGGTGCTGCACCTCGGCGCGGACTGGTCCGAGCAGAGCAAGCAGCTGCTCGGGGTGCTCGAACTACTGGCCGCGGAGTTCGCCGGGGGCTTCGTGCTCGCGCGCGTCGATGCCGAGGCCAACCCGCGACTCTCGCAGGCCTTGCGGGTGCAGGGCATTCCGTCGGTCAAGGCGATCGTGGCCGGCGAGCTGATCGGTGAATTCGCCGGGGCGCAGCCCGAGGCGCAGGTGCGGCAGTGGATCTCCGAGTTGCTTGCGCTCGCGCAGCGGGAGTTCGGTCTCGGCGGCGCCGAGGGCGCGGCCGCCGTCGCGGCCGAGCCGCCGATGGACCCGGCGCTGGCCGCCGCGTACGACGCTCTCGCCGCGGACGACCTGGACGGCGCGGCCCGCGCGCTGCAGAACGTGCTGAGCCAGAACCCAAACCACCCCGAGGCCAAGCCGGCCCTCGCGCAAGTGGAGCTGATGCGCCGGACCCGGAACGCGGACCCGGCCGCGGCGCTGGCCCTGGCGAAGCAGAACCCGAAGGACATCGAGGCGCAGTGCGCGGCCGCCGACGCCGCGCTGGCCGGCGGGGACGCGGACACGGCGCTGGCCCTGCTGCTCGCCGCGGTCCAGGGCTTCTCCGGCGAGGAGCGGGATCGGGCGCGCCGGCTGCTGCTCGACTACTTCGAACTGCTCGGCCCGCAGGACCCGCGGGTCGGCCCGGCCCGCGCCCGGCTCACCTCACTGCTGTTCTAAGCCGCTGCGGCACGAACTGCCGTATTAGGCGCCGTATTCGGTGGCCGCTGCGCTATTAGCTGTATCCGGGCCGATACGTACGTCTTCGCTGGCCGGGCCTGCCTATACGCGCCGCCACGCATAGCACAAGCGCATGAGCCGCGGGGTCACTCGGACGAGTGACCCCCGGCACTCCATTACTAACTATTTACCATCGCGCACTTCATAAAATCCGGTCGCGCTGCGTAGTCACCCGTGCCAGCAGCGGCACGAAATGCCTGGAATTGCGGGCTGCCGCGCCAATCGGCCCGCGAGGAAACGCCCCGGCTCGTGGAAACCCGCCGGAAAGCACGGCCACGGCTTGGTTACCGGTCGGTAACGAACCCCTTGTATTACGTCCACGTGTCGAGCACGATCGCTCCTACCCGGTCCGACCGGTCCCTCCCCCACGGCGGGACCCGAGCGGTTCCCCACCGGGCCAGTGCCGGAGAAGGTGCGGTCCCCGCCCCAGCCGGCGCACTGCTCGCAGCGCCAACCGCCGCGTTCAACCTGTCGAAACCGCAGGTGGCGCGGTCCCTCGGTTCCGCCGCGGCCCCGTCTCGCGGGCCGCGCAACGCATCAGGAGTGGACGTGAAGGACACCTCCGGCGCCCAGGTTCTCGGGCGCACCTCGTGGAAACGGCTCGGCCTTGTCATGGTGCCGACAGTCATCGCCGCGGGCGCACTCTCCCTCGCGATGGCCAACGGCGCCATCGCGGCCTCGTTCGCCGTCTCCGGCCAGCAGTTCAAGCTGACCGCCGGGTCGCTCACCGGCACCGGGTTCGTGCAGTACGGCACCGTCGACCACCACGCCGACGGCTCCCAGTTCCCGGCCGCGGTCTCCGCGTTCGCGTCGGCGGACATCACCAACCTGTGCCAGTCGGTGGTCACCACCATCCCCGTCATCGGCGACGTCACGCTGACCATCAAGGCGGGCGGCGGCAAGACCGCGGTGCACGCCGACAACCTGATCATCGACATGTCGCAGCTGAACGCCGGCGAGGCCGACTTCACGAACATCAACATCGGCCAGGACGCCTCGACGCTGAGCGGCAGCGCGACCGGCGCCAAGGGCACCCCCGGCCTGTTCGGTCAGCAGGCCGACAAGGCCACGCTCACCGGCGTGCAGCAGGTCGCCTACTCAACCAACGCGGGCAGCTTCCAGCTCCACGACATGTCGCTGAGCATGTCGATGGGCAACAACCCCTGCTTCTAGTAGCAACTAAGGTTCGGAGCAGTCCGTCCCGTTAAGCAGTCAGCAACCGCAAGGCGCGGGTGCGGGGCCGCGAGTCCCCGCACCCACCGCCTCCCTTACCGGAGCAGCCGCGATGACCACGCACACCCTTGACAGCCCGACGCCCCGTGAGCCGAGCCGACCGGCCGTAGTGCGCGCACTGCACGCCTTCCGGCACTGGCGCAAGGGCAGGCCGTTCCCCGCCGGACTGCTCATCGTCCTGGCCGGCATCGAGCTGTGGCTCGCGCCGCTCTCCTCGATCGGAAACATCATCCACGAGGGCGTCGGCGGCGTATCCGCGTTCTTCATCGGCGCACTGATGATCATGTTCGGGCTGACCATCTGGTTCGCCCCGGCGTACCGGGTCTTCGCCGGGATCGCCTCGATCCTGCTGGGCCTGATCGCGCTGCCCGCCACCAACCTCGGCGGCTTCTTCATCGGCACTCTGCTCTCGCTGATCGGCGGCGGCCTCGCGGTGGCGTGGACCCCGCGGCCGGGCTGGGAGGCTCCGACGCGACGCGAGCGGCGTCGGCGGCCGGGGATCGAGGAACAGCCGGCCGAACTCGGCGAGGGCGAGCCCTACCAGGCCGGCTCCTACGAGCCGGGAATGTACGAGAACGCCGCGGACCCGGCGGTGATGCAGGCGCACGGCGCCGCGGCCACGGGTGACGCCGAGCTCGCCGAGTTCGAGGCCCGCAGCCGCGCGGGCGCGGACGCCCCGACGATCAACCTTCCGGAAGTGGAGGAGCGCGGTGCCGACCAGCACCCGGAGGACTGACGGTACGAGCCGGCGCGCCCTGGTCGCGATCGCCACCCCGATCACCCTGACGGCGGTCGCGGGAGCGCTGACCCTGGCCGGACCGGCCAGCGCGGCGGGCACGTCCTCGGTCTTGCCGTTTCCCACCTCGATCTGCGGCACCGCCAGCCCGAGCGCCAGCCCGTCGACCTCGGCCACCCGGTCCGCCACGGCGACTCCGCAGGCGAGCGCGAGCGCCAGCGGCTCGACCAAGGCGAACACGCCGAAGACGGCGGGCGGCTCGGCCTCCCCGTCACCGTCCGCGTCCGGCTCCACCAGCCCGGCGGCGGGCGGGGCGACCACGCCGACCCCGACGCCCAGCGCGTCGAGCTCGTCCTCCGGCGGCTTCTGGGGCTGGCTCAACGGCGTGTGGACCTGGATCTTCGGCTCGCAGCAGCTGCCGAAGGCCGGCGCGGCGCCGGTGATGAACGCGGCCTACACCAAGTCGACCGGAACCGGCACGAGCGGCGGCGCCGCGGACGCTGCGGCATCGGCGGTCGAGCAGGGCGCGGCGAAGGTCGGCGCGGTGACCAGCGGCACGAAGACGGTCACGCACAGCGGCGCCGTCAAGCAGGCGGCAACCGGCGCAGGCGCTCAGGCTTCGCCGTCCCCGACCGCGAGCTGCCTGCCGAAGTCGCAGATCAAGAAGAACACGGCCAGCTCGGACGGCAACACCGCGGCCAATGTGCCATGGCATCTGTCCACGCCGTCGATGACGATGTACAGCCTCACCTACAACGGCGTCACGACGATACAGACCGCCAACGGACCCGAGCAGGTGCTGGACTTCACCGCCGCCAAGGTCACGCTGCTGAGCATGATCACCTACTCGCAGCAGGGCGGCGGCAAGCTCCAGTACGTGGACGGCGGCCAGGGCCAGACGGTGACGCTGGAGAACGTGCACCTGTGGTCCACCTCGTTCACCGCGGATGTGCTCGGTCTGATCCACCAGACCTTCACCCCGCAGAACCCGGGCCTGCTCACGGTGCTGCAGGGCCTGACCATCCCGCTGCCGCTGCTGTTCACGAACGTCGAGGCGGACAACGCGTTCCTCAACACCGGAACCATCGCCATCCCCGGCTTCAACGGCCACGGCAACTGATCAGGAGTCACCCGAACCACAGCGTCGCCTGAGCTACCACGGCACCACCCCACCCACAGCGAGGGCGGTCTGGACAACGGAGTCCAGACCGCCCTTGCGTTTCCGCGTGGCTGCCGGCTCTCAGCTGTTGCCGCCGAGCAGGCCGCCGATGATGCCGCCAGCCACCGCTCCACCCAGGCCGCCGCGCGCTCCGCCGGCCACCGCGCCCGCGGTTGCGCCGACCTCGGCGCCGCCCGGGTGGAAGTAGCCGGACTGCAGGCCGACCCGGCCGGGCCCGGTGAGCCGGTTGAACACCAGGTTCCCGCCGCCGCCGAGGATGCCGGTCTTCAGGCCGAAGACCTTCTGCTCGTACTTCACGCTCATGTCCCGGTAGATCCAGGAGCCCGGCTCCACGTCGATGATCTCGCCGGGCTGGAGCACCACCTCGAAGGCGTTGCCGTGCGCGTGCAGCCACAGCAGGCCGTCGCCCTGGTGCGCCTCGAAGCGGTCCTGCCAGAAGCCCTGGCTGCCGAACAGCATCGAGCCGATGCCGCGCACCCGCTCGAAGTTGTAGGCGAGGTTCGCGGTCGCGGCCAGGAACTGGTGCTCGCGCACCAGGATCGCGCTGCCGTGCGGCACGTTGAGCGGGAAGACCTGGCCGGCCGAGTCCCGGGAGAAGGCGATCTCGCCGAAGCCGACCGCCTGGGTCATGAAGATCGGCATGCCGCCGATGACCCGCTTGAACGCCCCCTTGAGCGGCATGATCTGGATGTCCACCTGCGGCTGCTTCCATAGCACCACGTGGTGCTCGAAGTAGACCGGGACCTGGCCGTTCATGGCCAGATGCAGGACCGGGACGATCTGGCCCTCGATACGGAACGCCACGCCCGGGCCCTGGCCCTGGGTCACGTGGGATGGAAGCAGGCTTACCTGGGCGGTCACCGGTGGTCCCCCTCGATGCTGTGTTTGTCCGCGACCGCGCTTGAGCGGTCCGCGGGTCGCCGAGTCGACGGCGCGTCGTCCCGTTGACCCGCGAGCATACGGCTTCGTGGGGCTTTCCGGTGCGGGTGGGCGCAGAGCCCTGTCAGGGCGGGCCGGGTCGGTTCAGTCCGGGTCCGGTCCAGCCACGGTCAGTCCAGCCCGGGTCAGTCAAGGCCGAGATCGCGGCGCAGTTTCGCGACGTGCCCGGTCGCCTTCACGGCGTACTGCGCCAGCTCGATCTTTCCGTCCTCGCCGATCACGAAGGTGGAGCGGATGACGCCGACGACGAGCTTGCCGTACAGCTTCTTCTCGCCGTACGCGCCGTACGCCTCCAGCACCTTCTTGTCCGGGTCGGACAGCAGCGGGAAGTTCAGCCCGTCGCGCTCGCGGAACTTGGCCAGCTTCTCCGGCTTGTCCGGGGAGAGGCCGAGCACCGCGTACCCGGACGCCGCCAGCGACTGGAGCGAATCGCGGAAGTCACAGGCCTGCTTCGTGCAGCCCGGGGTCATCGCCGCCGGGTATACGTACACGATGACCTTGCGTCCCGCGTAGTCGGACAGCGATACCGGCTTGCCGTCCGCGTCCTGCAGCGTGAACTGCGGCGCCTCGGTCCCGGGTTCCAGTCGCACTGACACTTCGGCCGTCCTGTCTCTCGGTGTCTGTTGCCTTCGTCCCGCTCCTGATGGGCGGGCCACCAGCCTACGAGAGCGGGCCGACACGGTCGCCCCACTCGGCCCGGCCGGGCCGGGACTGCGCCAGGCGGCTGACGCGCGCGGACGCGGCGGGGCGCCGGGTCGAGGGAAAACCGCAAAACGGGGTAGGCGGTCCCGAGAAGGCACGAGCGAGGGAGTTCGAGCGATGGCGGAGAACAACGACAGCCGGACCCACCCGGGGGTGATCGACGTGGCGAAAGACGAGGGACAGAAGGGCACCGCGGCCGCCAACCCGATCCTGGTGGTCACGCCGCACGGCGAAGTGGCCGGTTCGCAGCTCGAGGGCAGCACGAACGGGCATCGCGACGGCGAGGTGCGCATCGAGGTGAAGGACACCAGGTCGCCTGCCGAGATCGAGGCGGACCTGGACCGCACCCGGGAACATCTGTCCTCGACGCTGGACGAGCTGTCCGAGCGGCTCAGCCCGCGTGACCTGCTTCGGCGAGGTGGCCTGCAGGTTAAGTACCAATTCGTCTCGGAACGCACCGGCGAGCTGCGTAAGCAGCGGGTCGCCGCGTTACTCGGCAGCCTGGGTGTGGTGATCGGCGGGATGGTCGCGCTGCACACGGTACGCGGCCGGGCTTCTTAGAGCCTGCTGCCAGCCGGCTCTCCCGAGCTCGTGCCCCGGCAGCCTGAACGCATAAGCGAGTCAGGCTGCCGGGGCACCGTGCGCCCGGAATGCGCTAACGTCGGGGCGTGAGTCCCCGATCCAAGTCCGACGACGAGAAGCCGACCGCGCCCACTGAGAGCGCCGGGTCTATCGACAAACTGCCGATCAAGATGCTGCACGACCGGGTCCTGGTCCGGTCCGACGGCGCCGAGGGAGAACGCCGGTCCAGCGGCGGGATCCTCATCCCGGCGACCGCGCAAATGTCGCACCGGTTGGCATGGGCGCAGGTCGTCGCGATCGGGCAGAACGTACGCACCGTCGAGATCGGCGACCGGGTGCTGTACGACCCGGACGACCGGGCCGAGGTGGAGGTCCGCGGCGTGGAGTACGTGCTGCTGCGCGAGCGTGACATTCACGCGGTGGCCGCCGAGCGTCTTGGCGACTCCAGCGGGGCGACCGGCTTGTACCTTTAGGCTATGGGCGCGGGCGGGCAGGCGAACGGGGCGCGCGCGGGCGACGCTCCGGACCCCTCTGCCGCCGCTGAGGCCCCGCCCGCCGACGCAGCCGCGCCGGCGGCAGCGGACGGCGACGCTACAGGTCCTTCGCAGAGCGTAAGTCGCGTCGCGGATCCGGCACCGGACTCGGCCGACACCGCCTCGGGTACCGCCGCCGACTTCGCCTCCTCCGAACCTGCTGTCGCGGCCGCCTCCGCGCCTTCGGTCCCGGCGGTATCAGGCGACTCACCGGCCGCCCCGCTGCCGCAGCGCTCCTACTTCACCTACGCCTTCGGCCTCGCCGCCGGGGCGCTGTCCGCCTACCTTCTGGTCCGCGGGATCGCGCGCGCCGGCGGCGTGATCACGACCGTGTTGCTCGCGGCGTTCCTCGCCGTCTCCCTTAACCCCATCGTGACCGCGCTGACCCGGCAGACGCGGGTGCCGATGCGGCGTGCCGGCGCGGTGCTCGCGGTCGCGCTCGGCGTGATGGCGCTGGTCGCCGGATTCCTCGCGGTGATCGTGCCGCCGGTGGCCGCCGAGGTGACCGCGCTCGTGCACGCCATTCCGCACGTGCTGCAGCAGATCCAGGACCGCTCGACCTATCTCGGCCGGCTGGAGGCGAAGTACCACGTCGTCGGCAAGGTGCAGTCCGCGCTCTCCTCGCGCGGCCTCGGCACGACCGCGGTGTCCGGGATCGTCGGCGCGGGCAAATACGTGCTCTCAACCCTCACGTCCACACTCGCCGTGGTCGCGCTGACGATCTACTTCCTCGCCGGGCTGCCTAACATCGTCGCGGTGGCGTACCGCGCCTTCCCCGCCTCACGGCGCGACCGGGTACGCGTGCTCGGCGACGAGATCCTCACCCAGGTCGGCCGGTACATGCTCGGCTCCGCACTCAACGCATCGATCGCCGGGCTGGCCACCTACATCTGGACCGCCGCCTGGGGCATCCAGTACCCGGCAGCACTCGGCCTGCTCGTCGCGCTGATGGACATGATCCCGGTCATCGGCTCGACCATCGGCGGAGCGATCGTCACACTCGTGGCGCTGACCGTGTCAACACCCGTAGCCATCGCGACGCTGTTGTTCTACATCGGCTTCCGGCTCACCGAGGACTACGTGCTGCTGCCGAAGGTGATGCGCCACGCCGTGGACGTGCCGCCGATCGTCACGGTGGTCGCGGTACTGGTCGGCGGCTCGCTGCTGGGCATCATCGGCGCGCTTGTCGCCATCCCGACCGCCGCCGCGCTCAAGCTCATCACCGTCGAAGTGCTGATTCCCCGCCTCGACCGCCGGTGAAGCTACACTCGGTGACTGCGCCGTCGCTCTTTAGAGAACAGTGCTCGTGTACGTGTGACGCGGCGAGGCGCGGCGCACTAGGCTAAGTGCGCCATGGATGCGGACTTCGGATGAGTAGCGGCCACATTGAATAGCAGTACTGACCTCGTCGTCCTCGGCGCGGGACCGGCCGGGCTCTCCGCCGCGTGGCGGGCCGCCCGTCGGGGTCTCTCCGTCGTGGTTCTCGACCGCGCCGAGTCCGTCGGCGGGATGGCCGCCTCGTTCGACGTGGCCGGTGTGCGAGTCGATTACGGCAGCCACAGGCTCAACCCCGACATGCCGGCTTACGTGCTCGCCGACCTGCGCTATCTGCTCGGCGGCGACCTGCAGACCCGCTATCGCGACGGGCGCCTGCTGCTCGGCGAGAAGTGGATCACGTATCCGTTCAAGCCGCGGGAACTGGCCAGGGCGCTGCCCGCCGTGCCGATGGCGCGCGCCGCGTTCGAGGCGATCTCGACGCCGTGGCGGCGGTCCAAGGCCCCTGAGAACCCGGACACGTACGCCGAACTGATGCGCGCAGGCTTCGGCCCGACGCTGTACGAACAGGTGTACGCGCCGTACGCGCGCAAGCTCTGGGGTCTGACCGGCGATGAGATCGACGCCGACCAGGCGCGCCGGAAGGCCGGGGCGCCTACTGCACTGGCGGCTTTGGTGCGCTCGGTGCGTTCCGCCATGTCGAGCGAATCGCTCGCGTACCTGTACCCGCGCCGCGGTTTCGGGCAGCTGTGCGAGACGCTCGCCGATGCTGCGGTAACCGCGGGCGCGCGGCTGCGCCTCGGTGCGATGGTCGAACGGCTGGACGTAGGCGAGAGCGATATCGCGGTACGGCTCGGCCGCTCCGAGCACCACACGGCCGCAGCCGAGCGCGGCGGCTGGTCAGGGCTCGACCACTGGGAGTCCAGCGGCTGGCTGCGCGCCCGGCACGTCTTCTCCACGCTCCCGCTGCCGTTGCTGGCCAGGATGACGTCACCCGGTGCGCCGTACGAGGCCGTCGAGGCCAGCGGCAACCTGCGCTTCCGGGCGATCGTGCTGGTGTACGCGGTGCACCGGGGCGGGCGCTGGACCAAGCACGACGTGCACTACATCCCGGCCTCCGGCACCCCGGTCAGCCGGATCTCCGAGCCGGCGAACCACCGGATCAACCCCGAGGACCCCGAGGACCGCTCGGTGGTCTGCTTCGAGTTGCCCTGCGACATAGGGGACGAGATCTGGAACGCCTCGGACGAGGAACTGGCCGACGTGATCGGGGATGCGGTACATCGCACCGGTCTGCCGCCCCTCAGCCTCGAGTGGCTACAGGTCAAGCGACTGCGTAACGTCTACCCGGTCTATCAGCGTGGCTACAAGGAACACCTGTCCGTGCTTGAGGACTGGGTCGAGCAGCTGCGCAACGTCACGACATTCGGCCGGCACGGGCTCTTCACGCCGGACAACACGCACCACGCGATGGTGATGGGTTACGAGGCCGCCGACGCGCTCGGCTCCGGCAAGTTCGACCATGACCACTGGTCGGCCGCGCGCGACCGGTTCGCTCAGCACATCGCCGAGACCTGACCGGACCGGCCCCTACCGGCCGACGCACCCGCCCGACCCGACGCCGCCCGACCGGCGCCGGTCGGGCGGCGTTCCATCCCGGCTCGTCCGAAACCTGACCGCCAATCACCGCCAAGTCACACCGGTCCCTTACCTCGTTTTTAGGCTGGCCACAGGAAACTGCGGAACAGTTAAGGCACAGGAGAAGCCGCCGGGGCTGACCGGGATCGCCGGGCCCGATTGCGAAATCGGTTACTGGGTACTGATCCCCCGCTCCGGACCCTCGGAACGTCCCGGGTCCCGGCGGCGCCTGTCCAGGCGTCGTCGCGCCAGGGCGGGCACTGGAACCGGCCGTGTGGAGGGCGTCATGACTGCGCTGGATCTGCCGAATCGCGGCGTCCACACAGGCCGACAGGCCACGTCGATACGCGGACGCTGGGCCCTCGCGGCCGGCGGCAGCGTCGAGACCCGGGTACGCGGTCGCGGCTGGCGCCCGGCGCAGCTGATGCGCCGTACCGACGTTCGAACCCTTCCTCTCGTCTCGGGCGCGCTCATCGTGGGCGACCCGGTGCATCTGACGGTGGGTGAGGTCGCCGTCGCCGTCGATAAGACGCACTCGGTGCGCCTTACCTTGGCCGAGCTGACCGCCCTCGGGAATCGCCGCTACGCGACCGAGCTGATCGCATCCGCCCTCGGCGAGGACGCAGGCCCGGATGAGATCGTGCGCCTTGAGGGCTACGCGGACCGGATCCGCGGCGGCGCACTGCGGATCGTGCTCAGCGGCCCCGCTCCCACCGGACTCGGCGGGCCGGGCACGCGCATCCGCTTGTCAGCCATCTTCGATCGCTGATTCGCTGGACGAACGGCGCCGCACGGTCAGAGCCCTGTGACGGCCGAGTGCGCACGTGTTCTGATTTCCCGGCCACGAACGGTTTCCCCTCGGACACCCCGAGTTCACCTCCCGTTCCCTTTCGCCTGCGAGAAAAGGAGCCTGCCGGCCAGGAACGGAGGCGCACGGCCGGCGAACGGCTTACGGCCGCAGCAGTTCTCCGAATTGGGGGTTACGCCATGGCCCGGTTCTACCGCCCAGATCGGATCGACTACGACGTCGTGGTGCTGGACCAGCAGACCGGCAGCAGCCGCTGGGCGACCGCCGGGGTGGAGGTCGTGGAGCGGCCGCAGGCACTGGTCGACGGGGGCGGTTCGATGGCCAGCGAGGCCTTCCGCGGTTACGCGGCCTCGGTCGCGCCGCGGCTGCGCGACTTCGCCGATCATATTTCCGGCGCGGACCGGATCGGCGCCAACGTGCACCGCTACGAGAGCTACCAGGCTGTACGCGCGGTCCTGCGAGACGAGCAGGGCGTCGTGCTGGCCGAGGTGCGGTGCGACGGCTCCGTCACGATCCCCGGCGAGCTCGACGAGGATCTGCGCCGCCAGTTCATCGGCATGATCAACGGCTGGCTGCCGATGACGATCCGCGAGGTGGACCGCAGCTCGTACCAGAACGCGCTCGCCTCGCTGGTCAAGGCGCGGCGGGTGGTGGACGCCATGCTGCGCGAGGTGGTGGGGCTGGCGGCGGGCGGCCTCGACCCGATGCCGTGGGAAAACGTGGCCGAGGCGATGGGCGTGCCGCCGGAGGCGCTGGATTCCTGGTATCGAGCACCGGACAGCCTCGCGAAGTGACTATTGTTGCTCCGACCCGCTCTCGCACTGCGCCCGAAACCGGCCGGCCGAAGCCGCGGCCGACCGGCCACCAGGGCCGACTATCCCCAGGGGTTGTGACTTGTCCGGTACCGTGACGTATCTCGAAGCGATCGTGATCGGCCTGGTGCAGGGCGTGGCCGAGCTGTTCCCCGTCTCCAGCCTCGGGCACGCGGTGCTGATCCCGGCCTTCATCGGCGGCAGCTGGGCGAGCACGCTGGACATGACCGCGAACCAGTCGCCTTACCTGGCGCTGGTGGTGGCCCTGCACGTGGCGACGGCCTGCGCGCTGATCCTGTTCTTCTGGCGCGACTGGGTGCGCGTGATCAGGGGGCTCGTCAGCTCGGTGCGCAACCGGCAGATCCAGACCCCGTACGAGAAGCTGGCCTGGCTGTTGATCGTCGGCACGATTCCGGTCGGCCTGGCCGGTCTGGTGCTGGACAAGCTGCTGCGCCAGCACCTGGGCAAGCCGGTATGGGCCGGGGTGTTCCTCGCTCTCAACGGCCTGATCCTGATCGGGGCCGAGCGGCTGCGCGGCGGCGGCGCTGCGGCGGAGACCGCGGGCGCGGGACGCAGGGCGGATCGGGACGGGCGCGGCGAGCGGGCCGCGGCCTCCGTGATGGCGAGCGGCGGCAGCCGGCGCAAGCAGAGCACGGCGACCCTGGAGCCGCCGCGCGAACTGGACCGGCACGGCCGCGAGCTGCCGCCCGAGATCGCCAGCGATGTGCGGCTGGCCAGGCTCTCCCGGGGGACCGCGGTGCAGATCGGCGCGGCGCAGATCCTCGGCCTGTTCCCGGGCCTGAGCCGTTCGGGCGCGACGATCGTGACCGGTCTGTTCAAGGGCCTGCACCACGAGGACGCCGCGCGTTTCGCGTTCCTGCTGGCCACGCCGGTGATTCTGCTGGCCGGCCTGTACAAGCTGCCGGAGCTGGCGAAGCCGGAGAACTCAAGCGTGATCGGCCCGGCCATCGCCGGATCGCTTATCGCGTTCGTGGCCTCGTATATCTCGGTGCGTTACCTGGTGCGGTACTTCGAGACCAGGACGCTGACGCCCTTCGCGATCTACTGCATCATCGCGGGCGTTATCTCGGTGGTCCGCTTCGCCTGAGCCGCGTTCTAGGACGCGGCGCGGGCCGCGGCCTGCATCTCGGCCATCGCGTTCGCGCAGCCGAGGCCGGGCGACTGGCGCAGCTTCCGCGCGATGATGTCCATCGCCTTGCCGACGACCTCGATCTCCTCCGCGGACATGAGGTCGATGAAAAGTTCGCGCACATCATCGACGTGTCCGGGCGCGGCCGAGCGCATCAGCTCCCAGCCCTGCTCGGTGATGACCGCGAACGCGCCGCGCCGGTCCGACGGGCAGTCCTGCCGCTCCACCAGACCGGCCTTCTCCATCCGGCCGATCTGGTGGGAGAGGCGGCTCTTGGACAGCGAGGTGCGGTTGGCCAGCTCGGTCATCCGCAGTTTGCCTTCGGCGGACTCGGACAGCTCGACCAGCACCTGATAGTCGGTCAGGTTCAGGTCGTGCCGGTCGTGCAGCCGGTCCTCCAGCTGCGCCGGAAGCAGCCGCATCACTTCGAGCCAGGCGCGCCAGGTGTGCTGCTCGGCGTCGGTCAGCCAGCGCGGCGCGGCGACGCTCGTCGCCGTGCCGCCCGCCTCCGTGCGCATGTCTTCCAGGCTCATGGGCCCATGATACCTTGCAGTAGTTGAACTATTAACATTTTATTCGCTGGAAGGATGCACGGCCGCAGTTTCGCGGCTCGGCAGTTCCCCTCCAGCCTCATCCTCGACCCTTCCGGGCGCCGCCTCAGCCACGTCCGCGTCTTCTCGCAGAGACGCAGACGCACCGTCTGACTCTTCAGCACCCCGCCGCCGGTCCGGCGTCTCCCCCGCCGCCTCCTCGATCTCCAGCAGCGACGCGCTGTGCAGCTCCCGTTCGGCGGCGGCCTTTCCGCCGCGCAGCCCGAACAGCCGCTTGGCCAGCAGCAGGTACAGCACCGCGAGCACGTTGATCGCGAAGGTGGCGATCTTGAACCCGGACTGCTTGGTGATGATCTCGTGGACCTCGATCGGCAGGAACGCGGCCGTGGCCACCACCGCGAAGTACTCACCCCAGCGCTTGGCCAGCCACAGGCCGACCGCCTCGATCAGCTCGATCACCGCGTAAGCGGCCAGCAGGATCGCGACCACGCTCAGCGTGGAGTGCTTGTAGTTGAAGGACTTGCGAATGGTGTCGACGATCGAGGAGTGGTCCAGGTCGTAGCCCCAGTGCGTGGCCAGCGGCTTGAACAGGGTCAGGTCCCGCTCGAACAGCTGGGACAGCGCCCGCTGCGAGTTCTCGAACCGCCATACCGCGTAGGCCGCCGCGCCGACCAGCAGGAAGCGGAAGACCCGCTCGACCGCTAGCAGCCGCATGATCAGCAGCGAGCGCAGCACCTTGCCGCGCGGGACCACGGGCGCGTCGGCCGCCGGGCCGCTGCCCTTCGGCTGCTCCAGCACGAAGTCGCCGCACCGCAGGCAGCGCCAGGCCGGGCCGAGTGCCGTCTCGGCCCTGATCCGGTCGCGGTACTCCGGTTCGACGGGCTCGTAGAGGACGTGCCCCCGCCGCGCGCAGTGGCGCCTGTTCCAATCCATGGCCACACAGATTAGGTGCCGGAGCGCGGCTGTGACAGGAGTCTCGACAACCCCAGCACTTTTTCCCGACCAAGCGTCGGTAAGATGGTCCCGCGCATGTCGCGCCTCCAGAGCTCAGCCCGAATCAGCAAGGATCACCCATGCCCGAAACGGCCGCGATCATGAACAATAGCGACCAAAGGAATACATTCAGTCGATACTTCCTGCCGGTCTCGCTCGCCGAGGGCGCCTCTTTCCTGCTCTTGCTGTGCGTGGCCATGCCGCTCAAGTACGCCGCCGGCCTGCCGATCGCGGTGACGGTCACGGGCACGGTGCACGGCCTGTTGTTCATCGCCTACGTCCTGCTGGCGCTCGACGGCTGGCGGCGGCAGCGCTGGAGCATCAAGCGCGTCGTGTGGGTGCTGGTGATGTCGGTGCTCCCGACCGGTGCCTTCTTCGCCGAGCGCTCGGTGCGCGCCGAACTGACTGAGCCCGCTGCCGCTCCCGAGCCCATCGCCGCGTAACCCACCCCACCGCCGCGCGGTTCGGCCCCACCGCCCCGCAACACGCTGTCCCAATCCTTGGGATGCCTGGTCCGCGCCACGGACCGGGTGGGAGGATATTCCCCGCGAGTAACAAGCGGAAACGGCGTACGACGAGCGACAGGCAAGGAGCCGACCATGCCGGCATTGCGGTCACGCACCTCGACTCACGGACGGAACATGGCCGGCGCGCGGGCGCTGTGGCGGGCCACCGGTATGGCCGAGTCGGACTTCGGCAAGCCGATCGTCGCAGTGGCCAACTCGTTCACCCAGTTCGTGCCAGGCCACGTGCACCTGCGCAACGTCGGCGAGATCGTGGCCGAGTCGGTCGTCGAGGCCGGTGGCGTGGCCAAGGAGTTCAACACGATCGCGGTCGACGACGGCATCGCGATGGGCCACGGCGGCATGCTCTACTCGCTGCCCTCGCGCGAGTTGATCGCCGACGCGGTCGAGTACATGGTCAACGCGCACTGCGCGGACGCGCTGGTGTGCATCTCCAACTGCGACAAGATCACCCCCGGCATGCTGATGGCCGCGCTGCGCCTCAACATCCCGACGGTGTTCGTCTCCGGCGGCCCGATGGAGGCCGGGCAGGCGCACATCCGCGACGGCGTGGCCTACGACAAGCTCGACCTGATCGACGCGATGTCGGCGGCCGCGGACGAGAACGTCTCCGACGACACGCTCGGCACCATCGAGCGCTCGGCCTGTCCGACCTGCGGCTCCTGCTCCGGGATGTTCACCGCGAACTCGATGAACTGCCTGGTCGAGGCGCTCGGCCTGGGCCTGCCCGGCAACGGCTCGACCCTCGCCACGCACGCCAAGCGGCGCGCCCTGTTCGAGCGGGCCGGGTCGCTGGTGATCGAACTGGCCAAGCGCTACTACGAGGACGATGACGAATCCGTCCTCCCCCGCTCCATCGCCACCCCCGCCGCCTTCGGCAACGCGATGGCCCTCGACGTGGCGATGGGCGGCTCGACGAACACGGTGCTGCACCTGCTGGCCGCGGCGCAGGAGGCCGGGGTCGGCTTCGGGCTCAAGGAGATCGACGCGACCAGCCGCCGGGTGCCGTGCATCGCGAAGGTGGCGCCGAACAAGGCGTCGCTGAGCAAGACGTACTACATGGAGGACGTGCACCGGGCCGGCGGCATTCCGGCGATCCTCGGCGAACTGCACCGCGGCGGCCTGCTCGACGACTCGGTGCACGCGGTGCACGCCCCGACGCTGACCGAGTGGCTGAACCGCTGGGACGTGCGCGGCGGCAAGGCCGACGACGAGGCGTTCGAGCTCTTCCACGCGGCGCCGGGCGGCGTGCGCACCACCGAGCCGTTCTCCACCGAGAACCGCTGGTCCTCGCTGGACACCGACGGCGAGAACGGCTGCATCCGCTCCGTCCCGCACGCGTACACGAAGGACGGCGGCCTGGCGGTGCTGTGGGGCAACATCGCGGCGGACGGCGCGGTGGTGAAGACGGCGGGCGTCGCGGAGTCGATCTGGACCTTCAGCGGCCCGGCGCGCGTGTTCGAGTCCCAGGAGCAGGCGGTCGAGGCGATCATGGGCAACCGGATCGTCGCGGGCGACGTGGTGGTCATCCGCTACGAGGGCCCGAAGGGCGGGCCGGGTATGCAGGAGATGCTGTACCCGACGGCGTTCCTCAAGGGCAAGGGCCTCGGCGCGAAGTGCGCACTGATCACGGACGGACGCTTCTCCGGCGGCACGTCCGGGCTGTCGATCGGCCACATCTCCCCCGAGGCGGCCTCAGGCGGCACGATCGCGCTGGTCGAGGAGGGCGACGAGATCGCGATCGACATCCGCGACCGCTCGATCACGCTGAACGTCCCGGACGAGGTGCTGGCCGCCCGCCGCGCCGCGCTCGAGGCCGGAAACGGCTACCGCCCGGTCGACCGCGACCGCCCCATCTCGCTGGCGCTCAAGGCGTACGCGCTGCTGGCCACCTCGGCGGCGACCGGTGCGGTGCGCGACCGGGCACTGCTCGAAGGCTGAGTCCGGGTCTGGCCCCGGCGCTGGTTCTGCTCTCAGCCCCGGTCGCGGCCCGTCCCGTCCCGGTTGGCCAGCCAGGCGCCAGCACACTGCAAGGAGAAAGACGGTCCGATGCCGAACCAGGCCACCCCGGGTGGTCGCCTGCCCTTCGATCCGGTCGAGCGGGCATTCGAGTTGTGGCAGCAGCGCTGGGGCGCGTCCACGTCGATGCTCGCGGTGACCTCGCTGATGCGCGCCCACCAGCTGGTGCTGGCCGAGGTGGACGCGATCGTGAAGCCGTATGACCTGACGTTCGCGAGGTACGAGGCGCTGGTGCTGCTCACCTTCAGCCGCCGCGGCTCGCTGCCGCTGTCGAAGATCGGCGAGCGGCTGCAGGTACACCCGACCTCGGTAACCAACATCGTGGACCGCCTGGCGAAGTCGGGCCTGGTCGCACGCAAGCCCAACCCGGAGGACGGCCGCGGCGTGCTCGCCGAGATCACCCCGGACGGCCGGGTCGTGGTCGAGAAGGCGACCGCGGATCTGATGGCCGCTCAGTTCGGCTTGAGCGCACTCGACTCGGACCAGCACCGTGCCTTGTTCGACACCCTGCGCACGCTTCGCCTCGCCGCCGGCGACTTCACCGAGCCGACCTCGCCCTCCGAGCCCGCAGAGTCGCCCGAGTCAACTGAGCCCACAAGGTCGCCCGAGTCAACTGAGCCCACAGGGTCGCGCCAACCACCGGAGTAGAGCCAACCACCGGAGTAGACCCAATTCGCTTCCCAGAGCGAGAGCGCATCACAGTCCCCCGTGGCGCAATCCCCGCACCGGCACCGGCACCGGCACCGGCACCCTCGCCCTCGCCCGCGCCCGCACCCGCACCCGCACCCGCACCCGC
>NZ_DASRGV010000105.1:0-20433 GCF_035650855.1 Actinocrinis sp.
TCACCCGCCACGGCCCTACTATCCACGTGTCCGCACAGCCGGAGGCTCAATCCGACGTCGTCGCCAGGGCCGTCCTTCGGCTCACGTCCGGTGACGGGCGCTCCCCGCTCAGGGTTGGGAACGCACGGCACCGGGCGCACCGGTCCCGGCGGACTCCGCACCTAGGCGGAGCACTGATAACGATAGGGTCACAGGGGCATAACCGCCAAGTCCTGCGCGCAAACTCGGTCGGGTTTGTGCCGGGCCGCAGCTGGCCGATTTGCGTCACCGCTGGTCAGCGCGGTGCGTCTCGTGAAACTGCGGCCTAGACCACATCGGCGCGAAAGCCGCCCGCAACCGGTTCCACGCACCTGTCACAGTGCTGCCGCGCGTTACCGCGTGGCAGCACTCGAACAGCGGCGGTGACAGACCGTCAGTTCTCGGCGGCCCAGCCCGGCATCGGGAAGCCGGTCAACAGCTCCCTGATCTCCCCGGCGATCTTCTCCAGGTCCGTGGCCACCTCGGGCTCCTTGAGCCCGTCCAGCGAGCCGACCCGCGCAGCCACCGCGACGGCCGCGTCGATCCAGCCCGCCACCTGGGCCATGTTCTCGGTGCTCAGGCCGCGGGTGGTGATCGCGGCCGAGCCGAGGCGCAGGCCGGAGGGGTCGAAGGGGCGGCGCGGGTCGAACGGCACGGTGTTGAAGTTCAGCTCGATGCCGGCCGCGTCCAGCGCCTTGGCCGCGACCTTGCCGGTCACGCCCTTGTTGGTCAGGTCCACCAGCAGCAGGTGGTTGTCCGTGCCGCCGGAGACCAGGTCGAAGCCGCGCTCCGCCAGCGCCTCGCCGAGCGCCTGGGCGTTGGCGACGATGTTGGCCGCGTAGTCCTTGAACGAGGGCCGCGAGGCCTCCTTCAGCGCTACCGCGATGGCCGCCGTGGTGTGGTTGTGCGGGCCGCCCTGCAGGCCCGGGAAGACCGCCTTGTCGATCGCCTTGGCGTGCTCGGCGGTGGACAGCAGCATCGCGCCGCGCGGACCGCGCAGGGTCTTGTGCGTGGTGGTGGAGATGACGTCGGCGTGGCCGACCGGCGACGGGTGCGCCCCGCCCGCGACCAGGCCGGCGATGTGCGCCATGTCCGCCAGCAGGATCGCGCCGACCTCGCGGGCGATCTCGGCGAAGGCGGCGAACTCGATGGTGCGCGGGATGGCGGTGCCGCCGCAGATGATCAGCTTCGGCCGCTCGCGCAGCGCGATCTCGCGCACGTCGTTCATGTCGACCCGGCCGGTCTCCTTGCGCACGCCGTAGTGCACCGGCCGGAACCACTTGCCGGTGGCCGAGACCGGCGAGCCGTGGGTCAGGTGGCCGCCCATCGGCAGGTCCATCGACAGGACGGTGTCGCCGGGGCTGAGGAAGGCGAGGTAGACGGCGAGGTTGGCCGGCGAGCCGGAGTACGGCTGCACGTTGGCGTGCTCGGCGCCGAACAGGGCCTTCGCGCGCTCCACGGCCAGCGTCTCGACCGGGTCGATGACCTGCTGGCCCTCGTAGTAGCGCTTGCCGGCGTAGCCCTCGGAGTACTTGTTGGTCAGGACGGTGCCGGTGGCTTCCAGGACCGCGGTGGAGACGTAGTTCTCCGAGGCGATCAGCCGGATCTTCTCGTACTGGCGGCGGGCCTCGGCCTGGACCAGGTCGGCGATCTCCGGGTCGGTCGCGGCGAGGTGCGGTACGGCGGGCTCGTGCATGTCTGCCTCCATCGTTCGCTGATCTACGGTGGGGCGAACACCCAGGCGCACGGTGCCCACTCAAAACGGCGGGCCGCTTCCCGGTGGTTATGTCCACCTAGTCGGCCTGTCTGTCACGCCGAAGCGCCAGTCGCGGCTCGCCGGAACCGATCCTACCGACCGGCCCGCACCAGCGTCCCCACACATTCCACATGATGGGTCATCGGGAACAGATCGAAAGCCCGCAGGTCGGCGAGGGTGTAGCCGTGGTCGGCGAAGTAGGCTACGTCCCTGGCCAGCGCCGCCGGATCGCAGGCGACGTACGCGATGACGCGCGGCCTGAGCGCCGCGATCCGCTCGACTACGCCGCGCCCGGCGCCCGAGCGCGGCGGGTCCAGCACGACGACCTCGGCCTCGAAGTCCTCCGGGGCCTGGTCCAGTGCCTTCTCGACCTTCTCCTCGACGAGCACCACCTGGTCGAGCCCGGCCAGGTTCGCGGTCGCGTCCGCCACCGCGGCCGCCTCGGACTCGACCGCGACGACCTCGCCGTCCGCGCCGACCGCCTCGGCCAGGCCGGCGGCGAAGAGCCCGACGCCGCAGTACAGGTCCATCGCGGTCTCCCCCGGCTGCGGCTTGACCGCGTCCATGACCGCTGCCACGAGCACGTCGGCCGCGGCGGGGTGCACCTGCCAGAATCCGGAGCCGCTTACCTTCCACGTGCGGCCGGCCGCGACCTCACGCACGTGCGCGCGGCCGTGGATGCGTTGCGTGCCGCCCTTTCCGTCACCGCGCAGCACCGATACGGGAACGTCCAGTTCGACGAAGGGCACGCGCTGCCCGGGCCGCGGCGTCACCACGACCGCACGGTCCGAGGAACCGGTCGCTGCGATCACTTCCACACCGGCCATGTTCGGCCAAGCACGCGATTCGACGCCTACCTGCTCGACTTCAGGCGTCGCGATGATGCAGTGGTCGATCGGTACGACGTCGTGCGAGCGGTGCTTACGCAGCCCGATGCGCCCTTGGTCATCGACGGCGAACTGGACGCGGCTGCGCCAGCCGAGTCCGTCAGCGCTGCCGGGCACCTCCTCGACCACGACTTCGCGATCGATCTTCGCCAGCCGGTGCAGCTGCTCGGCGACCACTGCGGCCTTCAGCCTGCGCTGCGCCTCGGGCGTCACGTGCTGCCAGTCGCAGCCCCCGCACTTGCCCGGCCCGGAGAACGGACACGGCGCTTCGACCCGGTCAGGCGACGCCGTCAGGATCTCGACCGCGTCGGCCCGCAGGAAGCGATCGTTCTCCGCGCCTTCGGTAACCTCGACGACGACCCGTTCGCCCGGCAGTGCGTGACGCACGAACACCGCCCGGCCTTCGTGCCGAGCGATGCAGAATCCGCCGTGCGCTACCGCGCCGACCTCCACTTCAAAGCGCTCCCCCACCAGGCTCGTTCCGGCGGATTCAGCGGCCGCGCGGCCGGCCCGGGGCTGTCGTGCTGGCGGGTTCGCACGAGAGGAGTTCGTGCGGGAGGCGTAACGAGCGGGCACAGGGGGATCCGATCTACAGCGGAGGACCGCGCCGGGCGGCTCGGTCGGGCTCAAATACCAGGGTAGGACCTGCGGCACGCCCCGCCGGACGGCCGCGAACCCCGCCCTGGGCCGCGCGCCCGACGGATGATAGACACAGAGCGGCAAGACGCCCGCGCCGCGCCCTCGCGGCCCAGACGAGCGCCACAGACGACCGAGGAGACCACGCAGTTGCATATCGTGATCATGGGCTGCGGCCGCGTGGGTTCCGCGCTGGCCCTGAGCATGGAGGACCTGGGGCACTCGGTCGCCGTGGTCGATCAGGATCCGAACGCCTTCCGCCGCCTCGGCACGGGTTTCGCCGGGCGGCGGGTGACCGGCACCGGGTTCGATCGTGACACGCTCGTCGAGGCCGGAATCGAGGGCGCCGGGGCATTCGCGGCGGTCTCCAGCGGAGACAACTCCAACATCCTGGCCGCGCGCGTCGCCAGGGAGACCTTCGGCGTCGAGAACGTCGTGGCCCGCATCTACGACCCGCGGCGCGCGGAGATCTACCAGCGCCTCGGCATCCCCACCGTGGCCACGGTCCGGTGGACCGCGGACCAGATGCTGCGCCGGCTGCTGCCGGCCGGGGCGGACGAGCACTGGCGCGACCCTTCCGGCACGGTGGTGCTCGCCGAGGTGCACCTGAGCCCAGGGTGGGTGGGCCATCGCGTCTCACGGCTGGAAGACGCCGCAGGCGTGCGTATCGCCGCCCTCACGCGCCTAGGGCACGCCATGCTGCCCAGCAACGACACCGTGCTGCAGGAAGGTGACCTCGCGCACGTGGCCCTGCTCGCCTCGGAACTACCCAAGGTCGAGGAGATCTTCGCGAAGGGACCAGGACACTGATGCGCGTCGCCATTGCCGGAGCCGGCAACGTGGGCCGCTCCATCGCCGTGGAACTGCTGGAGAACGGGCACGAGGTGCTGCTCATCGACAAGGAGCCGCACCAGATCGCGGTGGACGAGCTGCCGCGCGCCGAGTGGCTGCTTGCGGACGCCTGCGAGATCGTCTCGCTGGACGAGGCGGGGCTGCAGCGCTGCAACGTGGCCATCGCGGCGACCGGGGACGACAAGGTCAACCTGGTGGTCTCGCTGCTGGCCAAGACCGAGTACGGCGTGCCGCGGGTGGTGGCCCGGGTCAACCACCCGAAGAACGAGTGGCTGTTCAACGACGCCTGGGGCGTGGACGTGGCGGTCTCGACGCCGCGCCTGATGTCGGCGCTGGTCGAGGAGGCGGTTTCGGTCGGCGACCTGGTGCGCCTGCTGCGCTTCAGCCAGGGCGACGCGAACCTGGTGGAGCTGACCCTCCCGGCCAACGCGCCGCTGGTCGGCACCGGGATCGGCGAGGTGACCTGGCCGGAGGACACCGCGCTGGTCGCGGTGCTGCGCGGCGGCCGCGTGCTGGTGCCGAGCCCGGAGAACCCGCTGGAGGCGGGAGACGAGCTGTTGTTCGTGGCGGCTCCGGACCGTGAGCAGCAGCTGGAGGAACTGCTCTCGGCGCCGTAGGCCGCGCCCGGGAGGAAGTAAGTCGACGCCCAACGCCAACGCCCCGTCGGCTGCCTGTCCGAGTTCTCGGAGCAGGCAGTCGGCGGGGCGCTTTGTTCGGTGCGGTAGCTCGTCGGATCCGGCTAGCGCCCGCTAGACCTGTGCGGGCAACGGTGCCTTCTTGATGACCCGCCAGCACACGAAGACGACCGCGATGTAGAGCGGATATCCGAGCACGACCTTGGCGGCGCCGAGAGCAGTGATCTGGTTGGCCAGGTAGAGCGGGATCTCGACGATGACGCGCAGCGTGAACATCGCTGCGAGCAGCCACGTGGAGATCGTGAACACGCGCAGCCGCTCCGGGTGATCGCGCCAAGACATCATCTCGCCGGTGATCGGGCCGATCACCACGCCGACGATCGGCCAGCGCACCAGGGCGCTGACGGTGAACAGCACCGCCTCCCCGACGTTGAGCAGCACGCTCGGCAGGTAGAAGTCCTTCGCCTGGCCCGTGTACTTCGCGAACGCGGCACACATCGCGACGCCGAAAAGGCCGCCCAGGGCGTGCTGGAGCTTGTCCCGCTGAACCAGCCGCATCACGGTCAGCGCGGCCGCGACGGCGACTGCCGACCACAGCGACGCGTTCAGGCTCCTGGTGGCCGTGAAGACGACGATGAACACGATGCTCGGCAGCCCGGTCTCGGTCAGCCCACGCTTGCCGCCGAAGTTGGCGAGGATCGACTCCTTGTACGCCTCCAGGCGCTCCTCGTCGGTGGCTTCTACCGCGACGCCGTCACGCGGTTCCGGCACCACGTCGCCGGTTTGAGGAGCAACTGTGCCCGATTGAGGAGCAAAAGGGGACGGAGCCGCCTCGGGCGGGGGGAAAGCTGACATGCCGTGCATCGTAGCCAAACACACCGCGGCAGTGTTGCATTCGGCAGTACGGATGAACCCGGGGCTTCAAGCGGCTGTAGGCTCCACGCCGCTCGGCGTTGGCCGCCTCACGCCGTGTACCCTGCGCCGCCGCCCCGGGTTCATCCGCAGCGGGGTATCCGGCTGATTCAATGCCGGATATGACCCCACCGCCGCGGTCAATAGATCAGTCGCTTACCTGACTTCAGTGATCTCCGGTCCGCGCTCGAACGGGTTGAGCCCACCGCTGTACGGCGAGGCCGCCTCCTCAGCCGGAGCCGGCTCCGCAGGCTGGGCGTTCTTGGGCATCGCCATCGGGATCGGGTCACGCGGGGCCATCGCCTCGGTACCGCGTACCACGACGATCTCCTTGAACACCTGATCAACCCCCGCGGCGGCCTCAGGCTGTACCGCACCGAGGCCGTACACGACGCCCCTCAGGAACCAGCGCGGTCCGTCGGCGCCCACGAAACGCATCACCTGGATGCCCTGGTTGCCGTCGGGCAGCCGGACCGGCACGCGAGCCCGCAGCTCCGGGCCGAGTTGCCCGATGCCGCGGTCGACGATGCCGCCCTGCTTGGTGATCTCCACCGCGATCTCGTCGCACACGTCCGACCAGATGCCCTCGCTGCGCGGCGCCGCGAAGGCGTTGACCTGCAGCGCGCTCTGCCCGAGTTCGATCCGGATGGCCACCAGCTGGCCCTGCTCGGTCATCTCGACCCGGATGTTGCCGGCTGCCGGGACCAACAGGCCGCCGAAGTCGATCCGGCCTTCGTGAGGGTCGTCGAGCTCCGCCGCGTCCCACGGCCCGTTCTCGCGGCCGGAACCCGCCTCAGGGGCCCGCCGCGCGCCGTCCTGCGCGTCCTCGTAGACGTCGTCGGCCGACTCGTCGAAGCCGTCGTCCGGCTCCTGCTCCGCGTCGCGCCCTCGCCGTCGGAACATCGTCTCGTCTCCCCATCCTGTAACCACTGTCCGCGGCTGTCCGCGTCCGACTGTAGATCGCCGCGCCGCGCCTATCGGCCGGTGGACCCGAAACCGCCCGTGCCGCGCGCTGTATCGGGCAGCTGCGCGACCTCGCGGAAGCGGGCCCGCTCGACCCGCTGCACCACGAGTTGGGCGATCCGGTCCCCCCGGTGGAACACCACGGGGGCGTTCCGGTCCAGATTGACCACGATCACCTTGACCTCGCCACGGTACCCCGCGTCCACCGTTCCAGGGGAGTTGACCAAGCCCACTCCGTAGCGGGCGGCGAGACCGGAGCGGGGATGCACGAACGCTGCGTAACCCTCCGGCAGCGCGAGTGCCAGACCGGTGGGCAACACGGCCCGCTCGCCGGGCTCCACGACCGCGTCCACGGCGGTGCGCAGGTCGGCTCCGGCATCACCCGGATGGGCGTACACCGGCAAGGGAAGGCCGGGGTCGAGGCGGGTGACCAGGACGTCCAGGTCGCCGCCGAAGGCGTCCTCGTTGACCAGTCCGGCGCCGGCGCTTTCCGGGGCGGCGCCGTCCTGGCCAGCGCCGGCATCGTCCTGCCGCGTGCACTCCAGCTGATCCGTCACGGGTTCACCTCGAAGGCCCGCAGCATCCTGTAGTCGTCCGGCTTGTCCAGCACCGCTTGGACCTCCTCGGCGCGGCCGTGCTTTGCGAAGTGGCCGAGCTGTACCTCGACGAACAACGCGGTGGCTCGGGCCGCCAGCTCGCCGTCCGGGCCGTCAAGGCGGCCCTCGGCGCGGTGGTAGAGCTTGCGGCCGTGCTTTCCCACGCAGCGCGCGGAGAAGTGCACGGTCCGGCCGAGCGGGACCGGCCGGATGAAGTCGGTCTCCAGCCGTCCGGTGACGGCGGGAATCCGCATCATCCAGTGCAAGGCGCCCATGACCTCGTCAAAGGCGAGGGAGAGCAGGCCGCCGTGGATGAGCCCGGGCGCGCCCTGGTGGGCGGGGCCCACCTCGAACTGCGCCTGCACGGCGACGCCTTCGGCAGCGAAAACCCGCAGGTGCAGGCCGTTGGGCTGTTCGTCGCCGCAGGCGAAGCACATCGGGTAGTGCTGGCCGAGTTCGGTGCCCGGTGACGGAGCCTGCGGGTGACGCCGCGGAGCCGTGGCGTCCGGCGGCGGCGTGGTCGGCGTGACCGGCCCGGAGCTGTCTCGAGCTACGGCGTTCGGTGCGGGCGGCTGGCTCACGTCGGGTCTGCTCACGCCCCGAACCTTACTCGTGAGTCACGTTGTCTCCGTCCCCGGCGGGGGCGGGTTCTGCGGCCCTCACTCGATGTGTGACGCTAGGCCCCATGGACTCACGGCTCGAACAGACTGTGCCAGATCAAGGCGGCAGCGGTGAGCGCGCCACGGGCGGCACCGGCGCGCGTTACCGCGAAAAGCTGCGGGCACCGCTGTCCTACTGGTTCATCGGCTTCCTGTTCGGGCTGAGCCTGGCGATCATCATGCTCGTGGTCGGCCCGTGGTGGTCACTCGTGGCCCTCCTCGCCGGGACGGCGCTGAGCGAGTACGCGGTGGTCGCCTACGGCAACCAAGTGATCGAGATCTCGGCGGACGGGACGCTCAAGGCCGGCTCGGCCACGCTGCCCGCCTCCGCCCTGGGCCCGGCTCTGGCCCTCGACGCGGAACGCGCTCGCGCGCTGCGCACGTACGAGGCGGATCCGCGGGCCTTCCTCCTTTTGCGCAGCTACATTCCAACTGCGGTGCGCGTGGAGGTCGCCGACCCGGCGGACCCGACTCCCTACCTCTACCTGTCCAGCCGTCGGCCGAAGCAACTCGCGGCGGTGGTCAACGCGCTCCCACGCTGACCACCGCCGACGGCCCGGACGCCCGGAGACGCCGCCCATCCGCCGGCGGCGACCCGGACTATGCGCAGTCGCGGCAGACGCTCTGCCCGTTGCGCTCGTACGCCAGTTGCGACTGGTGGTGCACCAGAAAGCACTTGGCGCAGGTGAACTCGTCGGCCTGGCGCGGCAGCACCCGGACGCTGAGCTCCTCGTTGGACAGGTCGGCGCCGGGTAGCTCCAGCGACTCGGCGTCGCCCTCGTCCAGGTCCACGACGGCCGCGGTCTTGTCGACCCGGCGGGCCTTCAACTCCTCCAGCGAGTCCTCGCTGAGCTCGTCGTCGGTCTTGCGTGGCGTGTCGTAATCGGTGGCCATTTCTCCCTCTCCCCCTTCAGGCGGTTCTCTGGTTCTGGGCACGTAACGTTTCGGGAGCCGGACTTGTGCCCGATCCGAGGCGCAGATTTTGCCGTACTTCAAGGGGTGTTACGCAACCGACACCCTGCGCCCTCCGCCAAAAGGGTGATCTGGCAGGATGTTCCGACCCCCGGTCTCTGCCGACTACCCCGTCATGGAAGGTTTGCCCTATGCCGATCTACGCCTTGGGCGACCATGTTCCCACCCTCCATCCAGACGCGTTCATCCACCCGGACGCTGTGGTGATCGGGCAGGTCAGCGTAGGGGCGGGGAGCACCGTCTGGCCGGGCGCGGTGCTGCGCGGGGACTATGGAAGCATCACGGTCGGGGAGCGCACTTCGGTTCAGGACGGCGCGGTGGTGCACGCCACGGAGGAGCTCGCCACCGTGATCGGCTCTGAATGTGTAATCGGTCACATCGCGCATCTCGAGGGCTGTGTGGTCGAGGATCACTGCCTCATCGGCTCGGGTTCCGTGGTGTTGCACCGCGCGCTGATCCGTAGCGGAGCACTGGTCGGTGCGGGGGCGGTCGTGTCTCCCGGGACGGAGGTTCCCGGCGGAGCGATGGCTTTGGGCGTCCCGGCGAAGATCCGGACCGATGCTGTACCGCCGGGTGCCTTTGACGACGCGGTGGCGCGGTACGTTGCCAACGGTGCCCTCTACGCGAAAGAGCTGCGGCGGATCGGCTGATCAATCCGGCCGGTTAGGCCGCGATGCTCGGAGCGGGGATCCAGACGCGGACGATCAGGCCGCCCTCCGTACGCGGTTGCACCGCGATGTGACCGCCGTGAGCCGACACGATGGCGCGCACGATCGACAGGCCGAGCCCCGCGCCGCGATCCGCGGGATCTCTCGGACCGCTGCCGTTCGCGTGCAGTCTGCGGAAGGGCTCAAAAAGACCCTCTGCCGCCGACTCGGGCACGACCGGCCCGCTGTTGGCCACGACGAGCAGGCCGTGGGTTCGCTGGTCGTAGGTGACCACATCGACCCAGCCGCCGGGCACGTTGTAGCGCAGCCCGTTCTGGATCAGGTTCGTCGCGACACGTTCCAGCAATGGTCCGTCGCCGAATGCTGCGGCGCGCCCCAGGTCCGTCCGAACGACGACTCCCCGGTCTGCGGCCTCGGCTTCGCACTGTGCGGCCGAACGTTGCGCTACCGCAGCGAGGTCCACGGGGGCGGGATTGACGAGTGCGTTATCGGCACGGGCGAGCGCGAGCAGCCCTTCGATCATGCGCTCGGAGCGTTCGTTCGTGGTCAGCAGCGCGCGGGCGAGTTGCTCGGTTTGCGGGGGCACGTCAGGGTCGGCGAGCGCGACTTCCAGCAGGGTGCGGTTGATCGCCAGCGGCGTGCGCAGTTCGTGCGAGGCGTTGCCGGTGAAGCGACGCTGGCTCTGGAAGGCGAGATCGAGGCGGTCGAGCATCTCGTCGAAGGTGTCGGCGAGTTCGCGCAGTTCGTCGCTTGGGCCGTCGAGCGAGATCCGGGTGCGTGAGGCGGCATCCGGCCGGTGTGCGATACGTCGGGCGGCGGCGGTAACGCGGCTGAGCGGTCGCAGTACGCGTCCCGCGATCCAGTAACCGGCACCGAACGCGACGACGCTGGTCGCTGCGAGCCCGAGCAAGGACGAGATCACGATGCCGCGCAGCGTCTCCGAGCGCTCGAGGCGGTTGCACAGGGCCGTCTGAGCAGCCGTCAGTTTCAAGCCCGCGGCTCGGTCCGCCTGCGTCAGCGTGCACGACGCCGGCAGGTTGGCACGCGGGTGGTTGAGCCGCCAGAGCACCAGCAGGTAGATCAGGATGATCAGCACGACGCCGGCGCCGATGAACAGCGACCCGTAGATGAGCGTGAGGCGGGCGCGCACGGTGAGGCCGCGGCGCCCCGCCGGACGGCGGCCGAAGGGCGGAGCGGCCTCGCTGACGGCCGTGTAGTGGCCCGAGGCGGTCAGCGGCACGACCGTCTGGGCAAGGGGGTCCGGCGCGCTCGGTTCGACCCGGCGCGGCCCCGCTGGGCCCACGGAGGGCGGCTGTGCGGCGTTCGGCGGTCCCGGGTCGGGGATGCCGCCGCCGAGTGTGCTCGCGTTCGGATCGATGTCCATCGTCGGCTTCTTACGCGATGCGGTAACCGGCGCCGGGCACGGTGAGCACGACCGGCGGGTCGCCGAGGCGCTTGCGAAGCGTCATGACGGTAACGCGCACGACGTTGGTGAACGGGTCGGCGTTCTCGTCCCACGCCTTCTCCAGCAACCGCTCGGCGGTCACCGCGGTGCCATCCGCACGCATCAGCACCTCCAAGACGGCGAACTCCTTGGGTGAAAGGGTGACCGGCTCACCGTCGCGAGTCACCTCACGGCGCGCGGGATCCAGGCGCAGCCCGGCCCGCTCGAGCACGGGAGGGACCGGCGCGACCGACCGCCGACCCAGCGCACGCACCCTGGCGACGAGCTCGGCGAACGCGAAGGGCTTGCCGAGGTAGTCGTCCGCGCCGAGGGAGAGCCCGGCCACACGGTCGGAGACGTCCGAAGCCGCCGTGAGCATGATCACACGGGTCGAGGAGCCGGAGGAGGCGATCAGCCGGCAGACCTCGTCCCCAGACAGGGCGGGCAGATCGCGGTCGAGCACCACCACGTCGTAGTCGTTCACGCTGCTGCGCTCCCACGCCGAGGCCCCGTCGTAGACCACGTCCACGGCCATGGCCTCACGGCGCAGCCCGGTCGCGATGGCGTCGGCCAGCAACTGCTCATCCTCGGCGACCAGCACCCGCATGATCAGTACGCCTCCGCTTCGCACTCTGTTCGGATCGATTTCACATCGTCTTGATTGCATACCGCGTCCTGAATTCACGCGGCGTTCAACCCACCGACGACCGGCCCGAATACGCTCTGCTCGGCCGACGGGCCCGGCTCGAGGAAAACAGGCTGCCGCACCGCGTGTAAAGAGCGGGTCAAGATAATTCCGGGCCCCCGCAGCTGGTTTGGCGGCGAGCGGGTTCGGGAACGCCTGACCCAGGTGGCTCAACCCGCCGAACCGGCGGCGTGGGCACGAACTCGTGAGTGCGGCAGAACCTCTGAGCAGTACCAACCCTCGTACGACACCAGCAAGGCGACCCTCGATCCAGCGGCCTCTCGGCCTCGACCTCCACGGCTTTGGGCGGCACCCGGACCCCTCACCCGACCCCGCCCGTTCCCCGCGCAAGGAGCGAACCTATGGGAGAGTTCTCCATTCGCCTGCGTCAGCGCATCTTCGAGACGGAGACGGCCCTGCGCCGTGCGATGTACGCCAAGGATCCCTACGCGGTCCAAGTGGAGCAGGGCGAACTGGACTCCCTGCTGCGCATCGCCGCAGAGCACGGCGTTGACGTAGCACCGCCCACGGCCGCCTGATCCGGCTACCGGACGGCCCCGAACTTCCGAGCAGACTTCACTGATCGCCCCACGCCCTCAGCGGCGCGGGGCGATTCTCGTCTCCGAGCCCGCTACGCCACACCTCGGCCTCCCCCAGCGCCGCGCACCAGCCCCAAGGTGCCGCGCTTCCCTCAGCGGCCCTCAGTACCGCATCTCCCTCAGTGCCGCACCCCTCTCAGTGCCGCGCCTCTCTCAGCGCCGCACCTCTCCCAGTGCGGGCCTGTTAATAATCATCATCATCCGCCCCGAGTTCGACCAATGCGTCGTGGAGCGCGCTGAAGGTGCCGTGAGGCGCGGCAATGGACATCTGCTCACTCGCCACGGCGCCGTGGAATCCCTCGACGACCGCGCCAGCCTCGATGGCAATAAGCGTGCCAGCGCAGCGGTCCCAATGGTGCGTTCCGCGCTCGTAGTACCCGTCCAGACGCCCTGCGGCCACCGCGCACAGATCTAGCGCGGCTGACCCATTGCGGCGGATGTCACGCACCCGCGGCAGCAGCGCCCCCGCGATCGCACCCTGACGCTCTCGCCGCTCGGCGCGGTAGCCGAAGCCAGTGGCCACCAGAGCCGAACCAAGATCCGTCGCAGGCCTTACGCGCAGCTTCGTGTCGTTACACCAAGCTCCGGCGCCCCGCACGGCCGTGTACACCTCGCCCAAGCGCGGCGCGGTGACGACTCCGGCGACCGTTACGCCGTCGACTTCTACGCCCACGGATACGGACCAGTGCGGTAGGTCGTAGAGGTAGTTCACGGTGCCGTCGATCGGGTCGATCACCCAACGCACCGCGCCATGTCCCATCTCGGCGCCGCGCCCGGAGTCGGCTCCGCCTTCCTCGCCCAGGAACGCGTCATCGGGTCGCTGTTCGAGGATCAGCTCGCGGATGAGCGCTTCGGCGGCGGTGTCCATCTCGGTCACGACGTCCGTCGGGCTCGACTTGGTGTCCGCGACGCCCAGGTCGGCCGGTCGTCGCTCCACCGCGAGCCGGGCCGCCTCGGATGCGGCGGCGCGGGCCAATTCCAGCAGCTTCCAGGGATCTGGCGTCACGTCAGTCCGTTCAGTCGCGTCGGTTCGGGCGCGTGCATCAGTCCGACCCGCACAGCGCGGGCTTCTGCGCACGGGGGTTAGGGCAGCATCCGGCGCGGCACACGTCCGGCATAACGCCTAGGGCGCTGAGTGCCTTCGGCTCCGGTTGCTCGCCGCGTGCCCGCGCGGCGCGTTCGAGCACGAGGTCGCGGATCGCGGCGACGAACGCCGGGTCCGTCCCGACCGTCGCCGCCCGGGCGAAGGGCAGGCCAAGCTTGGCAGCCGTCGCGGCGGCCTCCGTGTCGAGGTCGTAGACGACCTCCATGTGGTCCGAGACGAAGCCGATCGGCACCGCCACCGCCGCAGGCAGCCCGCCGCCTGAGCGCTCGCGCAGGTGATCGCCGATATCCGGCTCAAGCCACGGCTGGCTCGGTGGGCCGCTGCGGCTGCAGTAGGTCAGCGAGCGGGGCCTGTCGGCGATCCCGGTGGCACGCTCGACACCCTCGGCGACGAGTTGCACGATCGCCTCATGCTGCTCCACGTAAGGGCTCGACTCTGCCAGGACAAGCGGAAGCGAGTGCGTGACGAACACCAGCTCGGCCGCGTCTCGCACCGACTCGTCAAGCGTCCCCAGAGCCTCGACGGTCGAGCGGATCATGGGCTCGACGAAGCCGGGATGGTCGTAGTAGGCGCGGACGCGGTCGAGTTCCAGGTCGGCGGTCGCCGCTCCCCCTGCCGCCACCGCCGCGGCCAGGTCCTCGCGGTACTGCCGGCAGCCGGAGTATGACGAATACGCCGAAGTGACGAAGACCACGGCACGCCGCACGCCGTCCTCAGCCATCCGGGCGAGCGTGTCGGCCAGGTACGGGTCCCAGTTCCGGTTGCCCCAGTAGATCGGCAGGTCGAGCCCGTGCCGCGCGAAGTCCTGCTCAAGAGCGGCGATCAGCGCGCGGTTCTGCCCGTTGATCGGGCTGACCCCGCCGAACTGGAAATAGTGCGCGCCGACCTCGACGAGGCGCTCCTTGGGGATGCCCCGGCCGCGGGTGACGTTCTCCAGGAAGGGCACTACATCGTCGGGCCCTTCAGGGCCGCCGAAGGACAGCAGTAGCAGGGCGTCGTACGGGCTGGCCAAAGACATGAAGCCATCCTCGCACGCCTGTCACGGGCCAAAGCCGGAGGCACCGGGGATGGCGGGCAACACCGAAATTACCTGAAGTCCCTTGACGCCCGGCCGCATGTCGCGTTGGCTACGCACCGCAGAACCAACCCGGGCGGCACAATTCCGCGCAAGAGCGCCTTGCGCCGCGTGCCGGCGCGAGACCGCACGCAGGAACCCCCGCCGACCTGACGAGATGGGCAATCGAGGCTGTGAGCACTGAGGCGACCTCCACGCCGACCCGCACGTGGACCAACTGGGCCGGCAACCAGAAGGCCCGGGTCAGGCGCATAGCCACTCCGTCGAGTGCCGCCGAGGTGGCGCAGACCGTGCGCGAGGCCGCGGCCCAGGGCCTCGCGGTCAAGCCGGTCGGCAGCGGCCACTCGTTCACGCCGGTCGCGGTGACCGACGGCGTGCTCATCCGGCTGGACAACCTGACCAGGCTGCGGTCCGCGGACAAGTCCTCCGGGCTGGTCACCGTCGAGGCGGGCATGGGCCTGTGGCGTTTCAATGAGCTGCTGGCCGAGCAGGGCCTCGCGCTGACCAACATGGGCGACATCCAGGCGCAGACGGTCTCGGGGGCGATCGGCACCGGCACGCACGGCACCGGGCGGTCGAGTGCTTCCATCGCCGCGCAGGTCGCAGGGCTCGAAGTGGTGCTGGCGGACGGTTCGATCGTGTCCTGCTCGGCCACCGAGCGCCCCGAGCTGTTCGAGGCGGCCCGCATCGGGGTCGGCGCGATCGGCGTGATCACCGCGGTGACCTTCCGCACCGAGCCGGCGTTCCTGCTTGCGGCGCGCGAGGAGCCGATGCGCCTCGAGGCGGTGTTCGAGTCCTTCGACGAGCTGTGGCGGGACAACGAGCACTTCGAGTTCTGGTGGTTCCCGCACACCGACGGCACGATGCTCAAGCGCAACAACCGCACGGACGGCCCGGCGGCCCCGCTCTCGCGTGGGCGTGCCTGGTTGGAGGACGAATTCCTCTCCAACACGTTCTTCTCGGGCCTGCTCAAGGCCGGTCGCAGCGCACCGCGCGCCGTCCCCGCCATCAACAAGCTGGCGGCGAAGGCGCTCTCGGCGCGCAGCTACACGGACCGCTCGGACAAGGTGTTCACCTCGCCACGTCGCTTCAAGTTCCTGGAGATGGAGTACGCGCTGCCGCGCGAGGCGACCGTGCCCGCGCTGCGCGAGGTCCGACGGATGCTGCAGGACGCCGGGCTGCGCATCGGTATCCCGATCGAGGTGCGTACCGCACCGGCGGACCACCTGTGGCTGTCAACCGCGCATGGCCGTGACACCGCGTACCTTGCGTTCCACATGACCGACGGCGTGAATCCGACCGAGTACTTCGAGAACGCTGAGTCGATCATGGTGGCGTATGACGGCCGTCCGCACTGGGGCAAGCTGCACACACGTGACCGCGAGTACCTGGCATCGGCGTATCCGCGCTTTGAGGATTTCCTCGCCGTGCGCGATAAGGCGGATCCACAGCGCGTATTCGCCAACGAGTACACCAAGCGCATCTTCGGCGCCTGACGAAGGCTGATTGCTCCTCAGCTCGCGTCGAGTCGGTGGACGCTGGGCCTCTCTGCCGAGGCCATCACCCTCGGACGAGTCCCAGCGCCGTCTCGTAGACCCCTGAGCCGGTCTGATCGAGCCAGTGCACGTGGGGGTCGCGGCGGAACCAAGACTCCTGGCGTCGCGCGAAGCGCTTGGTCTCCTTCACGGTCTGCTCTCGCGCTTCCTCCTCGGCGATCTCTCCGGCGAGGAACGCGAGAACCTGCTTGTAGCCGAGGGCCCGGCTCGCAGTGACGCCCTCGCGCAGCCCGACGCGCTCTAACGCACGCACCTCGTCGATAAGACCTCGCTCCCACATCACGTCGACGCGATGCGTAATGCGCTCGTCGAGCACAGCACGGTCTGCGGTAAGGCCGAGGCGCAGCGTGTGCGGGTAGTGCGGGCTGTGGCCGGGCAACGTCGCTGTGAACCTGCCGCCGGTCAGCTCGATCACCTCAAGCGCGCGCACGATGCGGCGTCCGTTAGACGGCAGGATCGCCGCAGCCGCACCCGGATCGGCTCCGGCGAGCCGCGCGTGCATCGCGGCGGAGCCAACCTCCGCAAGCTGTGCCTCAAGCTCGGCGCGCAGATCCGGATCTGTGCCGGGGAACTCGAAGTCGTCCAGCGTGGCGTGCACGTAGAGGCCCGAGCCGCCGACCAGGATCGCCGGGCGCCCCTCGGCCAACAGCCGATCGATGACCGACCGCGCAAGGCGCTGATATTCGGCTACCGCCGCGCGCTCTGTGACCGGCCAGATGTCCAGCAGATGGTGCGGTACGCCCTGGCGCTCGGCTTCAGTCAGCTTCGCGGTGCCGATATCCATGCCGCGGTACAGCTGCATGGAGTCGGCGTTAACCACCTCGCCGCCGACTGCTCGAGCGAGCGCCACAGCGAGGTCTGACTTGCCGACAGCGGTCGGGCCGACCACGGCAATGACCGTCGGACGGCTGTGTACCGCACCGTGGTCGTCGGCCCGCACTACGTCCGTCCGCGGCACTTCGTCGGGCTGGCCCGCTGCCGAATACCGCGTCTGCGCCGCCTGCTCTGTCACTGGCCCTGTCACGGGCCCATTCTCCCAGTCCCCGGGCTCACGCTCCGACGCGCGATGTCCGCTTATGTCGCATATGCTCGGATGATCGGGCTGCCGGAACACGGCGGCCCAAGACCGGAGGGCCAGGACGATGGGCATCTTCGACAGGTTCAAACACAGCAAGACCCAGGGCGGCGGCTCGGGCACCGCGATGATGGACCGGGCGCGCGGGATGCTGCACGGTCACAGCGACCAGGTCAACAAGGGCGTCGACAAGGCCGGACAGATGGTCGACGACCGGACCGGCCACAAGTACACCGACCAGATCAACACCGGCACGGGCAGGGCCAAGGACATGCTCGCCGAGCAGGGCGCGCGGGACGCGGGCGGCGAGCCCGGAGCCGGCCCGGACATGCCGCAATCAGGCATGGGCGGCATGCCTGGCGAGGACGGCTCGCAGCCACCGCAGAGCTGACCGCGATGTTGCGCCCCGCGAAGTGCCCGACACCGTAGGGCGCACCGAGGCTACGCGTCGGCTGGCACCACCGGGCCCCCAAGCGTCCACAACCCCACGAAGTAGCCGACGCCATTTGGCGCACCGAGGCTAAGCGTCAGCCGCCCCTACCGTGGCCCCGCCAATCCTCCACAACGCCACGAAGTACCCGACCCCATACGGCGCGCCATACGAGAGCAGTTCGCCGTGCCACGCGCGCTCTCCGGCGCCCGTGCTGCCGGCCGAAGCGGCTTCTGTGGCCTCCGCAGCCCCGGTGAGCACCTGCAAGGGCGCGCGTCCCGCCACCATCAAGTCGCTCGCGACCGTCGGATCGATGGCCGCGAGCGACTTCTTGTCTACGGCGGCCAGGGCGCGGGCGATCTCGTCGTCGAAGGGCTCGGCGCGGTCATCGAAGTAACCGGGAGCTTTAAGCGTGCGCCGCGCCGAGCCGTCGGCCATGACCAGGAGCGCCACCCGCTCGCTCCGGCCGGCCAGTTCCCGCCCCAGCCCCGCGCATTCCTTCGGCGCAGTGTCCTCGCCGATCTCCCAGCCCTCGCGCGCCAAAGCGGCAGCCGGGAGCGCAGCGTCGAGCAACCACCGAGCAACGAGCAGGCCGCAACACGGCTCGACGGTCATGTCCTCGCTATCCGCGGCGCCGCCGACCGTGAGCTCAACGCCGAAACGGCGGAACGTGCCCCCAAGCCGCCCTTCCTGCGCGCCTGAACCAGCCCCGGACGCGATCACGACGACTCGGTCCGGCTTTCCCCGCCACAGCTGCGTTACCGCGTCGATGGATGCCCTACGGACGTCCGCCAGCTCTTCAGCCGCGCCGCCCGCGACCGTTGGCACGAGCAGAGGCGTCTGCGGGCACACTGCGGCCGCGACCAGCATGCTGCGTCTTCCTATCTGGGCTCAGCCGCACACAGGGGCGGCAGGCAGCGGCGCAGGAACCCCCACCGCGGGCATCCCAAGCGAGACGACCGGCTTGGTGTCCTTCGCTGCGTTACGCGCCTCCCAGGCGTCACCGGAGCGCAGTCGCCGCAGCGTTCGTACGGCGCTGCCGCCGTTCTCTCCGTCCGCGACGAGGTGGTGTGGCGCCGCGTAGGTGATCCTGGCGGTTACCAGGTCACCGGGTCGGGGCCGTTGTGCCTCGTCGGCCTCACCGACCGCCGCGTCCCCGACGGCGAAGTGCACGAGCCTGTTGTCGCGGGCGCGGCCGGACATCCGGTGTGTCGCGCCGTCCTTGCGGCCTTCGCCCTCGGCGACCAGCAGCTCGACCTCGGTACCGACCAGCTTGCGGTTCTCCGCCCAGGAGATCTCCTCCTGCACAGCCACCAGCCGCTCGTAACGCTCCTGCACGACCTGCTTCGGCACCTGGCCGTCCATCTCGGCGGCCGGCGTGCCGGGTCGCTTTGAGTACTGGAAGGTGAACGCGGAGGCGAACCGGGACTCGCGCACGACGTGCAGCGTCTGCTCGAAGTCGGCCTCGGTCTCGCCGGGGAAGCCGATGATGATGTCGGTGGTGATCGCCGCGTGCGGGATGGCCTTACGCACCCGCTCGATGATCCCCAGGTACCGCTCCTGCCGGTAAGAGCGACGCATGGCGCGTAGCACGGAGTCGGAGCCGGATTGAAGGGGCATGTGCAGTGAAGGCATCACGTTCGGCGTCTCAGCCATGGCCGCGATCACATCATCGGTGAAGTCGCGCGGATGAGGCGACGTGAAGCGGACCCGCTCCAGCCCCTCGATCTGCCCGCAGGCGCGCAGCAGCTTTGAGAAGGCCTCGCGATCGCCGAATTCGGCGCCGTACGAGTTGACGTTCTGGCCGAGCAGCGTGATCTCAACGACGCCTTCGGCTACCAGCGCCTCGACCTCGGCCAGGATCTCGCCGGGGCGGCGGTCGCGCTCCTTGCCGCGCAGCGACGGCACGATGCAGAACGTGCAGCTGTTGTTGCAGCCAACTGAGATCGAAACCCAAGCGGCATAAGCTGATTCGCGAGCAGCCGGCAGCGCCGACGGGAATTCCTGCAACGCCTCGGCAATTTCGACCTGGGCGACCCTGTTGTGCCGCGCCCTGTCGAGCAGCGCAGGCAATGACCCGATGTTATGGGTGCCGAAGACCACGTCGACCCACGGCGCCTTACGCAGCACGGCGTCCTTGTCCTTCTGGGCCAGACAACCGCCCACGGCGATCTGCATGTTTGGGTCGCTGCGCTTGCGGGGCGCCAGGTGGCTGAGGTTGCCGTAGAGCTTGTTGTCGGCATTCTCGCGCACCGCGCACGTGTTGAACACCACCACGTCGGCCTCGGCGCCGTCGGCCGCGCGCTGATAACCCGCGGCTTCCAGCAGACCCGCCAGCCGCTCGGAGTCATGGACGTTCATCTGGCATCCATAGGTGCGGACCTGGTAGGTCCGCACCTTTTCCTGCGCCAGCGTCGAAGTCACGGGGCCATGGTACGGCGAATTCACCTCGGGCCTAGACGCGCCTGCGCTCCTGTTCGGCGGCCAGCTCAACGCTGACCACGTCATAGGCCATCGTCTGACTGAACCCGCGGCGCGCCAGCATCGCCACCAGACGGCGGGTGACCCGAGCATCGTCGTCGCCGGCCAGGGTCTCCCGTCGCAGCTTGGTCCGCACCAGCTGCTCGGCGCGTCCGCGCTCGGCCGCGGAATTGATGCCGCCGAGCACCGCGGTGATGACGTCGTTGTCGACGCCCTTGGTATGCAACTCAGCAGCCAACGCGCGCTTGCCTTTTCCAGCGTTCGCCCGGCGGGAGTGCACCCACTGTTCGGCGAAGTCGGCGTCGTCGATCAATCCGACACCGGCCAGCCGATCCAAGACGCGGGAGCTGACGTCGTCGGGATAGCCGCGCTTGGCCAACTGACCCGCCAGCTCGGCGCGGGTGCGCGCCCGCGCGGTGAGCAGACGCA
>NZ_DASRGV010000106.1:0-8185 GCF_035650855.1 Actinocrinis sp.
TGCTGGCGAAGGAGCGCGACCCCGGCCGCGACGTGGTCGTGCTGGAGGGAGCGCGGACCGGCTGGGCGGCTTCCGGCCGCAACGGCGGATTCTGTGCCGCCTCGCTGACCCACGGCCTGCCTAACGGAATCGACCGCTTCCCCGACGAACTGCGCACCCTCAACCGCCTCGGCGCGGAGAACCTGGACGCGATCGAGGCGACGCTGCGCAAGTACCGCATCGACTGCGACTGGGAGCGCGCCGGCGAGATGAACGTCGCCACCGCGCCGTGGCAGGCTGCCGAGCTGCGCCAATACGCGGACGTGGCCGCGCAGTACGGCGAGCGGGTCGAGTTCCTCGACGCCGAGCAGACCCGCGCACAGGTCGACTCGCCGACCTATCTCGCCGCGACCTGGGACCGGGAGGGCTGCGCGATCATCCACCCGGCGAAGCTGGCCTGGGGTCTGCGCGAAGCATGCCTGGAGCTGGGCGTGCGCATCTACGAGCGCTCGCCGGTCGTCGCGCTGGAGAAGAGCGTCAACGGCCCCTCGCTGCGCACTCGGCAGGGCAAGTGGGTGGTCGCAGACCAGGTGGTCCTGGCTACGAATGCCTTTCCTTCGCTACTCAAGCGCGTCAGGCCGTACATCGTGCCCGTATACGACTACGTGCTGATGACAGAACCGCTAAGTACCGCACAGCTTGCCGAGTTGGGTTGGAGCGCGCGTCAGGGCATCGGCGACAGCGGTAACCAGTTCCACTACTACCGGCTCACCGCCGACAACCGCATCCTATGGGGCGGTTACGACGCGATCTACCACTACGGCAGCCGCATTCGCTCCGAACTGGACCAGCGTCCTGCGACGTTCACCAAGCTCGCCGAGCACTTCTTCCAGACCTTCCCGCAGCTGGAGGGGCTGAAGTTCACGCACAGCTGGGGAGGCGTCATCGACACCTGCACCCGCTTCTGCGCGTTCTTCGGTACCGCACACAACGGCCGGGTAGCGTACGCGGCCGGGTACACGGGTCTCGGCGTCGGAGCGAGCCGCTTCGGTGCGAACGTGATGCTCGACCTGCTCGGCGGTAAGCCGACTGAGCTGACGGACCTTCAGCTGGTACGCACCAAACCGCTGCCCTTCCCACCGGAGCCGTTCAAGGCACTCGGCGTGAACCTCACGCGCTGGTCGTTGGATCGCGCCGACCGGAACAAGGGCAAGCGCAATCTGTGGCTGCGCGCCCTCGACCGCGCCGGGCTCGGCTTCGACAGCTGAGCCGGCCCGCCCGAGCCGGCGCGCTGCTGTAAGCCGAACGGCTCCGACGCCGACACTGTGGCAATTGGCCACCCCCGCCCAGCGTCAGCAGACTCGAAAACAGGGTCAGCAGACTCGAAAGCACGGCATCCGCACATTCCAACCCGAGGGGCGATAACCCGTGAGCAAGCACGTCACACACTGGATCGACGGGGCGCCCTGGTCGGGCGTGGCCGACCGGCGCGGAGACCTGCACGATCCGGCCACCGGGCAGGGCAGCGGCGTCGTGGACTACGCCTCGGTCCGCGAGGTGGACGACGCGGTCGCCGCCGCCGTGGCCGCGTTCCCGCAGTGGCGGTCGACCTCGCTGGCCCGGCGGGTGCAGCTGCTGTTCAACTTCCGCGAGCTGCTCAGCGCCCGGCGCGACGAGCTGGCCGCGCTGATCGTCTCCGAGCACGGCAAGGTGCACTCCGACGCCCTTGGCGAGGTGGCCCGCGGCCTCGAGGTGGTCGAGTTCGCCTGCGGCATCCCGCACCTGGTCAAGGGCGGCTTCGTCGAGTCCGCCTCCACCGGGGTCGAGGTCTACGAGCTGCAGCAGCCGCTCGGCCCGGTCGCGATCATCTCGCCGTTCAACTTCCCGGCCATGGTGCCGATGTGGTTCTTCCCGATCGCGCTGGCCACCGGCAACACCGTCGTGGTCAAGCCCAGCGAGAAGGACCCCTCCGCGGCGAACTGGCTGGCCGCGCTGTGGAAGGAGGCCGGGCTGCCGGACGGGGTGTTCAACGTCGTGCACGGCGACAAGGTCGCGGTGGACCGGCTGCTCGAACACCCGGACGTCAAGGCGGTCTCGTTCGTCGGCTCGACGCCTATCGCGCGCTACGTCTACGAGAACGGCACCCGCTACGGCAAGCGGGTGCAGGCGCTCGGCGGCGCGAAGAACCACATGGTCGTGCTGCCCGACGCCGATCTCGACCTGGCCGCCGACGCCGCGGTCTCGGCCGGCTTCGGCGCGGCCGGCGAGCGCTGCATGGCGGTCTCGGTGCTGGTGGCCGTGGACCCGGTGGGCGACGAGCTGGTCCAGAAGATCGCGGACCGGATGGCCAAGCTGCGGGTCGGCCCCGGCTGCGCACCGACCTCCGAGATGGGGCCGCTGGTCACCGCCGCGCACCGGGACAAGGTCACCTCGTACCTCGACGCCGGCCTGAAGTCCGGGGCGAGCCTGGTCGTCGACGGGCGCGAGCACGCGATCGACTCCGCCGAGCAGACCGGCGTGGACACCTCCAACGGCTACTGGCTCGGCCCGACCCTCTTCGACCACGTGACCTCCGAGATGGAGATCTACACCGACGAGATCTTCGGCCCGGTGCTCAGCGTGGTGCGGGCGAACTCCTACGACCAGGCGATCGAGCTGATCAACGCCAACCCCTACGGCAACGGCACCGCCATCTTCACCAACGACGGCGGCGCGGCGGCCAGGTTCCGCAACGAGGTCGAGGTCGGCATGGTCGGGATCAACGTGCCGATCCCGGTCCCGGTCGCCTACTTCTCCTTCGGCGGCTGGAAGTCCTCGCTGTTCGGCGACTCGCACGCCTACGGTCCGCAGGGGGTGCACTTCTACACGCGCACCAAGGCGGTCACCCAGCGCTGGCTGGACCCCTCGCACGGCGGGATCAACCTCGGCTTCCCGCAGAACGTCTAGCAGCCGTCGCAAGGTCGCGCAGGGCCGGCGCCCCACCGCCGAGACGCTAGCCCTGCGGCGGCTGCACCTGGGACATGATCGCGAGCGGATTGCCGTCCGGATCCTCGAAGAAGGCCATCCACTCCTCGACGCCGTTCGCGTGCCGGTGGATCAGGTGCGGGGCTCCGGAGAAGACGACGCCGCGCGCGGTCAGCTCGTCGTAGGCGTGCTGGATGTCGGGCACGCGGAAGTACAGCAGCGAGGGCGTCCCCGGCTCCGCGCCTGATTCCGGCGGGCTGATCATCAGCCGGACACCGCCGCAGTCGTAGAACGCGAGCTGGCCGAAGGTGTAGAGGTGCTCGAGCCCGAGCGTCCTGCCGTACCAGCCGACCGCCGCGTCGAAGTCGCGCACGTGCCGGGAGATCTGGCCGAGCGGGCCGAGTTCGAGCCGTGCTCCGGGTTCCATCGCGGCGGGTCCTTTCCTCAGGGAGCTGTCTCTCGGCACGCCGCGCCACCTGCGCAACTCGGCCCGGTTGGCCAGGCCGAGCTTCGCCAGGGCGTTCGCGACGTGGAACTTCACGGCGTCCGGGCTCACGCCGCGCAGCCGCGCGATGTGGCGCGTGCTCATCCCGTGGCGCACCGCGTCGACGGTCCGCCACTCGGCGGGAGTCAGCACGTCCGGATGGCGTGGCCTGCCGCGCCGCGACCCGTTGCCGTTCACGGCGCCAGGCTAGCCACGCGGAAGGCGAATTTCCCTCCCCGTGGCCCGCGGGACCAGCCGGGTGAGGGTGTAGTGCCGCAGGACGAGCAGCGCGGCGCCGCACCAGCACAGCGAACCGAGGGTGTCGGAGAGCCAGTGGAAGTTGGACCAGAGCAGCCCGAAGATCGTCATCAGCGCGAGCAGCGCCGCGCCGGCGGTCACCGTGCGGCTTAGCGCGCGGCGGTGCCGGCTGATCAGTTCCGGGCCGAGCGGGATGACGAAGACGCACAGCAGCAGCGCGCTGGTCCCATAGCACAGCGTCGCGTCTGCGGTATGGCCGGAAGGGAAGAAGCCGAGCGCCGCGTCACCGAGCACGCTGTGACTGGGACCGGGGCGATCGATCCACAGCTTGAGCGGGATAACGGTGAGGAGGGCGGCCACGGCTGCCGCGGAGACCAAGGCGGGCAGCCAGGATCGGGTGAATCGCACCGCGAGCATCGTGCTCACGAACAGCACCGACAGCGCGACCGACTGGTCGCCGAGGTCGGCCATCGCGCGCCCCGGCCGCAACATCCAGGACAGCGACGGGTCGAGCGCGTCGCGCTGTAAGCCGTCGCGCAGGTGTAGGTCCAACCGGGTGACGGGACCGTGCGACTTGACCTGCCAAAGCAGGAACGCGAAGCCGAGCAGCAGCGCGATCGGGGGGAGCCACCAGCGCCCGGAGCCGGCGGACGAACCGGGGCCACCGGATGAACCGCCGTCGGCGGCCGGCGACGGGGGCGTCGCGGTCAGCGTCGTCGGCTCAGGTCGGGAGTTCGGCGTCTCTTCGGAAGTGCGCTGCATCCCTTCGAGGGTACGCTGCGCGGCTCGCGTGGGACGCGGCTTCAGGCGGCGTGCACAGGTTCTTCACAGGGTGAAGACGAGCGCGGCGCCCGCCCGGGGTCGGGGGCGGGCGCCGCGCTGTCGTCCTCGGGCCGCACTCCCGGGGACAGGGCGGTCAGCTCATGGAGTCGAAGGCCTGCTCGATCACGTCCAGGCCTTCACTCAGCAAATCATCGCCGATAACCAGGGGCGGAAGGAAGCGCAGCACGTTGCCGAAAGTGCCGCAGGTGAGCACCACCACACCTGCGGCGTGGCAGAACGCCGCCGCCTTGACCGCGATCTCCGGCGCCGGCTCCAGGGTCCCCGGCTTGACCAGCTCGATCGCGATCATCGCGCCGCGGCCGCGCACCTCGGCGATCTCCGGGTGCCGCTCCGCGAGCGCGCGCAGCCGGCTGGTCATCACCTCGCCGATCTTGCGGGCCCGGCCCGCCAGGTCCTCCGCGCGCATCGTGTCGATCGCGCCGAGGGCCGCGGCGCAGGCCACCGGGTTACCGCCGTAGGTGCCGCCGAGGCCGCCGGCGTGCGCGGCGTCCATGATCTCGGCGCGGCCGGTCACGGCCGCCAGCGGCAGCCCGCCGGCCAGGCCCTTGGCCGTGGTGACCAGGTCCGGGACTACGCCCTCGTGCTCGCAGGCGAACCAGTCGCCGGTGCGGCAGAAGCCGGTCTGGATCTCGTCGGCGACGAACACGATCCCGTTGTCCCGGCAGAACTGCGCGATGCGCGGCAGGAAGCCGAGCGGCGGCTCGATGAACCCGCCCTCGCCCTGGATCGGCTCGATCACGACCGCGGCCACGTTCTGCGCCCCGACCTGCTTCTCGATCTGCGAGATCGCCTGCGCGGCGGCCTCCTCGGCGCAATTCTCCGGGCCGGTCGGCCAGCGCAGTGGGTAGGCCATCGGCACCCGGTAGACCTCCGGGGCGAACGGGCCGAAGCCGTTCTTGTACGGCATGTTCTTCGCGGTCAGCGCCATGGTCAGGTTCGTGCGGCCGTGGTAACCGTGGTCGAAGACGACTACCGCCTGCCGCTTGGTGTAGGCGCGGGCGATCTTGACCGCATTCTCGACCGCCTCGGCGCCGGAGTTGAACAGCGCGGACTTCTTCGCGTGCTCGCCGGGGGTCAGCTCGGCCAGCGCCTCGCAGACGGCGACGTAGCCCTCGTAGGGCGTGACCATGAAGCAGGTGTGGGTGAACCGCTGCAGCTGCTCGGTCGCCCGTCTGACCACGGCCTCCGCGCTGTTGCCGACGCTGGTCACCGCGATGCCTGAGCCGAGGTCGATCAGCGAGTTGCCGTCCACGTCCTCCAGCACGCCGCCGCCCGCGCGGGTGACGAACACCGGCAGTGTCGTCGACACGCCGAGCGCCACGGTCTCGTTGCGCCGGGCGAACAGCTCGCGCGACCGGGGACCGGGGATCTCGGTCACCAGCCGCCGCTCCTGGGGCAGCGAGGGGCCGCCGACAGGGCGGGAGGAGGTCGTCATCGGGCGGGTGCTCCTTAGGGCATGCGGCCGGGTAGAAGACAGGCAGGCGGAAAAGGGGCGAGGCTGCTCTCGACGATAACGAAGGAACGCACGGCGGACACCTGGCAGCACGTCGGGGGTTTGCCGGTCGCGCTTGTCAGAGTGTCGGTATCCGGCGCGGGTCGCTGCGTGATCGCTGTGCGGGGCGCTGCGCGACGGTGCGTGGCCGCGGTGTCGTCTCGGCGGGATCGGCGCAGGTCGCTACCATCGTGCGGACGGCTCGTCAGCTCGGGTTCCGCAGGGGCCGGACGCAGAGGGAGAGAGCACAGTGGCGGTGCATGACGGTCCGGTCGTCCCGGCCCAGAGTGCTGGACAGGAAGAGCGTCACGGGCACGGGCACGGCATGCGCGAGGGCTGGTATCCGTGCCCGAGCGGCGCGGCGCAGGTGCGCTACTGGGACGGCACGGCGTGGACCGACCAGACCCGGCCCGACCTGCTCGGCTGGGTGCACGGCCCGCGCGTCCTCGACCTGCCCGGCGTCTTCGCCTACGGCCGCGACCCCGACGCCGACGGCTCGGGCCGTCCCGGGCCGCTCGACCCCACGCTCTGGCGGCGGGTGCGCAATGCCCTGATCGCGCTGCCGATCCTCTACATCGCGCTGATACTGCCGGCCGGGTACCTGCTCACCTCGATCGGCCTGTCCGCCGGCGTGGCCCGGATCATCTACCTCGTCGTGCTGCTCGTGATCTGCGGCAGCTACGGCAAATGGCTGATCGCGCTGCGCCATCTGTGGGCCAGGTACCGGCCGGAGGCGAAAACCGCGCCGGCGCCGCCGCCGGCCCGCCCGGACCTGTGGAAGGACCTGCGGCAGGCCGGTTACGACTCGGCCGCGCGCCGCCTCGACGAGGAGCTGGCCGAGGGCGAGCTGACCGACGTCGACTACGTACGCGTCGCCCGCGTCGTGCAGCAGTCGGCGCGCTCCGCGCAGTCCGGGGAGAGCCGGGAGCGGCTGCGGCCGGTCGCCGAGCAGATCGAGGAGTACGGCGGCGGCGCGTTCGTGCACGAGTCCCGGCAGCGCGACCTGCCGGTTCCGCGGCTGGTTCAGCACGACCTGATAACGGGTCAGGCCCGGCTCGGCGTCGCCGTCCCGACGCCCCGCAACCCGGTGACGCACCAGAACCAGTGGTTCGCGCTCGACACCGAGGTGCTGCGCACGTCCATGCTCGTGGTCGGCCCGCCGGGATCCGGCAAGACCCGGTCCTTCGCCCGGCCGATCATCGAGCTGCTCGGCCTGCAGACCCTCGTCGGCCTGGCCTCGGTGGTGGTGATCGACCCGACCGGCTCGGCCTTCGGTCCCGCGGTGCTGCCCGGCTTCTTCGACATCGACATCGACCCGAACCGGCGCCCCGACGCGGCGCCGGACGACCGGTCGAACTGGGGCTTCGACCTGTTCGGCGGCGCGTCGAGCCCGGACGAGGCGGCGGATCGGCTAGCCGGCGCGGTGCTGCCGCCGGAGACCGCGCACCGCGATCCGGCCGCCGACTCGGCCGCCCGCAACGCGCTGTACGCGGTGATCTCCGGTTTCCACGAGCGCGAATCGCGTTATCCGACGCTGCGTGAGCTCATCGACGCGGTACTGCGTGACAGCCCGGTCCAGCTGCTCAACGAACGGCTGCGGCTGCTCGACCGCCCGGCGTTGATCGACCTCTTCGACGGCCGCTCGCGCCGTTTCTCCATGCGTGAGATCAACCGGCCGACGCGTGTGCGGATCGCCCTGCCCGAGGGCAGCTCGCCGCAGGCCGCGCGCATCCTCGCGCGACTGGCCATCGCCCAGTTCGTCCAAGTCGTCGCGGCGCCGGACGCGGATCGCTCGGTGTTCAAGGGCCTGGTCGTCGACGAGGCCGGCCGTTTCGTGGACGAATACGTCGTCCAGGGATTGCAGCGCGCACGGGCCGCGAACGCCGGGATAGTGCTGCTGACGCAGTCGATGGGCCAGTTCCCCGAGCACCTGCGCTCCGCGGTGTTCACCGGCACCGGCTGCAAGGCGGTCTTCGCCGGAGTCGAGCCGCAGGACGCGCGCTACTTCGCCGAGTACTGGGGCACCCAGTGGTCCGCCGAAACGACCGTGACCACGGGTTCCGCCACGACCACCGGCTCCGGGCACGTCTCCACGCCCGGCGGTAAGAAGGAGAAGTCGGTCATTCAGTCGATCACCGGCAACACCGCGGTGGAGTACTCGCGCT
>NZ_DASRGV010000107.1:0-2619 GCF_035650855.1 Actinocrinis sp.
GCCGACGATGCCCGGCACGCCGACCGCCTCCGGCATCACCTCCAATTCGGTCAACCTGAGCTGGGCGGCGTCGACCAGCAGCCTGGGAATCGCGGGGTACCAAGTCGTCAGCATCAACGGCACCACCGAGACCGTGGTCGCGTCGCCGACCACGAATTCGGCCACGATCAGTGGCCTGACTTCCTCGACGAGCTACACGTTCGCCGTCTACGCGAAGGACACCGCGGGCAACCGCTCCGCGCGCTCCGGCACGGTCGCCGTGACCACGAGCGCGTCCACGTCCTCCGGCGGATGCAAGGTCACCTACGCGCCGAACTCCTGGGGCGGCGGCTTCACGGCGAACGTGACGGTCGCGAACACGGGCACGGCGGCGTGGAGCGGCTGGACGGTCACCTGGACCTGGCCCGGCGACCAGAAGGTCACCAACGCCTGGAACGCCACGGTGACCCAGAGCGGCACCAAGGTGACGGCGACCAACGTGAGCTACAACGGCGCCGTGCCGGCCAGCGGCTCGACCTCGTTCGGCTTCCAGGGCACCTGGTCCAGCAGCAACGCCTCGCCGACCGCGTTCACCGTCAACGGCAACGCCTGCACGCTCGGGTGATCGCAGCTAGCTGACAGCGCAATCCAGTCAGCCGCTCAACACGGGGTCGGTGCGCACCAAGCACCGGCCCCGTGCCATGGCCGCCCCGGCTTTGGACGGCTCGCGCCCACCGCCGACCGGTGAGAGGGTAGACCGGTGGCACTGCATGAGGGACACCAAAGCGACCGCCGCCTAGCCGTCAACCCGCTGTTCTCCGAGGCCGATCCGCTCGGCGCGCTCGAGGTCGCGCCGCCCGCGCACCGGCTGCCCGACGGTGCGATGCCGCCGTCGGTCGCATACCGCCTGGTGCACGACGAGCTGATGCTCGACGGCAACGCCCGGCTCAACCTGGCCACCTTCGTGACCACCTGGATGGAGCCGCAGGCCATCGCGCTGATGGCGGAGTGCGCCGAGAAGAACATGATCGACAAGGACGAGTATCCGCAGACCGCAGAGCTCGAACGCCGCTGCGTGTCGATCCTGGCCGATCTGTGGAACGCGCCGGACCCGCAGGCCGCGGTCGGCTGCTCGACCACCGGTTCGAGCGAGGCGTGCATGCTCGGCGGCCTCGCCCTCAAGCGCCGCTGGATGCGCGACCCGCGCAACGCCGACCGGTACGCCGCCGGCCGGGCCCGGCCGAACCTGGTCATGGGCATCAACGTGCAGGTCTGCTGGGAGAAGTTCTGCAACTTCTGGGAGATCGAGCCGCGGCTGGTCCCGATGGAGGGCGAGCGCTACCACCTCGACGGCGAGCACGCGGCCGCGATGTGCGACGAGAACACGATCGGGGTCGTCGCGGTGCTCGGCTCGACGATGGACGGCAGCTACGAGCCGGTGCCGGAGATCTGCGCGGCGCTGGACGCGTTGCAGGAGCGCACCGGGCTCGACATCCCGGTGCACGTGGACGGCGCCTCGGGCGCGATGGTCGCGCCTTTCCTCGATCCGGAGCTGACCTGGGATTTCCGGCAGCCGCGGGTCGCCTCGATCAACACCTCCGGCCACAAGTACGGCCTGGTGTACCCCGGCGTCGGCTGGGCGCTGTGGCGGGACAAGGCGGCGCTGCCCGAGGAGCTGGTGTTCAAGGTCAACTACCTCGGCGGCGACATGCCGACCTTCGCGCTGAACTTCTCCCGCCCCGGGGCCCAGGTGGCCGCGCAGTACTACACCTTCCTGCGGCTGGGCCGCGAGGGCTTCCGCGCCGTGCAGCAGAACGCGCGGGACGTGGCCTGCACCCTGTCCGAAGGCATCGGCGCCATGGGCGACTTCCGCTTGCTGACCCGCGGCGACGAGCTGCCGGTCTTCGCCTTCACCACAGCCGGCGGGGTCGACAGCTACGACGTGTTCGACGTCTCGCGCCGGCTGCGCGAGCGGGGCTGGCTGGTGCCCGCCTACAGCTTCCCGGAGAACCGCCAGGACCTCAGCGTGCTGCGCGTGGTCGTCCGGGCGGGGATGCACAAGGAGATGGCCGACCAGCTCCTCGAGTCGCTGGCAGAGAAGACCAAGATGCTTGAGTCGCTGTCGGCGCCGCTGCCGGAGGGGGTGGCCAGCACGGCCTCGGCCTTCGCTCACTAGCGAGAGGGGCGGGCGAACCTGATCGCGCGGCCATCGGTCGGCCGCGCGCTCGGGTCACAGCACCTCGGCCAGCGACGCGCCCGCCGCCTCCAGCTCCTTGAGCGTCGAGGCCTCGATCACGCGGTCGAGGTCGAGGATCCGCGCGCCCATCGAATCAAGCTCACGCGACCCCACGACCGCGTGGCACGGCACCCCGGACTGCCGGGCGCGGGTGGCGACCTCGGAGACCACCTTGCCCACCAGGCTCTGCATGTCCAGCCGCCCCTCCCCGGTGACCACCGCGCGAGCCGCGCGCATGCGCGCATCGAAGCCCACCTCATCGAGCACGAACGCCGCGCCGGGGACCAGCTGGGCGCCGAACGCGGCCCACAGTCCGCCCGAGAGCCCGCCCGCGGCGCCCGTCATGGGCACCCCGCGCGGATCGCGCTCCCAGCGCCGCGCCATCGCGTGCAGGCGCGCGGTGA
>NZ_DASRGV010000108.1:0-3073 GCF_035650855.1 Actinocrinis sp.
ACGGCCTGAAGAAGTTGCGGCGGCCATGGCGGCGGGGAAACGCCCGGACCCATTCCGAACCCGGAAGCTAAGCCCGCCAGCGCCGAGGGTACTGCCGGGGAGACCCGGCGGGAGAGCAGGACACCGCCGCACAACCCGTAACGTCGGGCTCCTATCGAACGATCGATAGGAGCCCGACGCTTTTTTATGCCCGAAAACGGCCGGACGACTTCCACCGCCGAGGGCCACCGCAACCGACTCAGAGCCGACCGGCAGCCTTCAACGCGAGGTATCGATCCGCCAACGCAGGCGCGAAACGCTCGGGAATCGCATCCACGACCTCGACGCCATGCCTTCCCAACTCCGCCGCTACCTGACGCCTCGTCGTCAGCGCCAACTCCGCCGACGCCGCCGCGAACACCGCGTCCGCGTCACCGCGCGCCGTCGAGAGCTGCGCGATCCGCGGATCCGCGACCGAGCCCACCACAACCTTGTGGTGTCCCGTCAGGCGGGACATCTGTGGCAACAGGCCCTCGCCGATCGCCGCCGCGTCAATGCTGGTCAGCAGCACCACCAGCGACCGCCTGCGGATCCGCATCAAATGCGTGACCAGGCCCTCCGCATTCAGCTCGATCAGCGACGGCTCCAACACCGCCATCGCGTCGCTGAACAGCGCCAGCGTGCGACCCGGCAGCGCCCCAGTCACAGACGCGCGCAACTGCTGATCGTAGGCGAGCAGGTCCACCCGGTCCCCGGCCCGCGTCGCCAGAGCCGCCAACAGCAGCGTCGCGTCGATCGCCGAATCGAGCCGTGGAATATCGCCCACTCGGCCTGCCGAGGTACGGCTTGTGTCCAGGACGATCACGACGTGCCGGTCGCGTTCCGGCCGCCACGTACGCACGACCACGTCGTTGCGCCGCGCGGTCGCCCGCCAGTCGATCGAGCGCACGTCGTCGCCGACCACGTACTCGCGCAGCGAATCGAACTCGCTGCCCTGACCTCGCACCAAAACCGGAGTACGGCCGTCGGTCTCATGCAGCCGCGCCAACCGCGACGGCAGGTGCTTCCGACTCTCGAACGGCGGCAGCACCCGCACCCGCCACGGCACCTCGCGCGAGACCTGACGGCCAGCCAAGCCCAGCGGACCCAGCGACCGGATCGTCACCCGATCCGGCGCGCGATCGCCACGACGCGTCGGCGTCAGGACCGAATCGACGCGCTGGGCACTGCGCGGCTCGATCGTGAGCGCGTGCCGCGGCTCCTTCGCCAGCTCCATCACCTGGCGCGGCTGCGTCGTGCGCACGACATTCCCGGCGCTCGGCGCCCAGGCGTCACGCAGCGTGCCACGCAGCGGCCGATCGCCCACATTCACAACGTCGAGGCTGACCGTGGCGCTCTCTCCCAGCCGCACCGTCGCGTCGCCGCTCCGGTTGAACGCCAGATCCCGCAGCGAGCCCGCACGCAGCGCGTCCGCCGCCACTCCGCAACCCAGCGCCGCCTCGAACGCCGCGATGCCCGCCCAACCGGGCAGGTGCAGCACGCCCGAGACCACGCCGACCACCACCGAGCCGGCGGCGGCCACGACTCCGGAGCGGCCGGTGAGCACCAAGCTGCCACGGCCGCTGCGTGTGGCGTCTTTGCGGAGCGCGGAAGGTCGCATGTCGCCCGTCTGCCCTTAGCGGGGAACCGCGACGTTACCGAGCACGCCGTCGATGACCGCGTCCGTGGACACGCCCTCGAGCTCGCTCTCCGGCCGCAGCCGCACGCGGTGCCGCAGCACCGGTCGAGCCAGCGCCTTTACGTCGTCCGGGCTCACATAGTCACGCCCGGACAGCCACGCCCAAGCGCGTGACGCAGCGAGCAGCGCGGTACCGCCACGAGGTGACACCCCGACAGAAAGCGCTGGCGCGGTACGCGTCGCCCGCACGATGTCCGTGATGTACCCGAGTACCTCCGGCGTCACGGTGACCTTGCGTACCGCGTCGCGTGCCGTCTCGATCTCGGCCGGACCGGCCACCGGCCGCACTCCCGCCGCCGCGAGCTGACGCGGATCGAAGCCGTCCGCGTGCCGGCGCAGCACCGCGATCTCCTCGTCGCGGCTGGGCAGCGGCAGATTCAGCTTCAGCAGGAACCGGTCGAGCTGCGCCTCCGGCAGCGGATAGGTGCCCTCGAACTCCAGCGGGTTCTGCGTCGCCGCCACGACGAACGGGAACGGCAGCCGGCGCGGGGTTCCGTCCACCGTGACCTGCCGCTCCTCCATGCTCTCCAGCAGCGCCGCCTGCGTCTTCGGCGGCGTGCGGTTGATCTCGTCAGCCAGCAGCAGGTTCGTGAACACCGGACCTTCGCGGAACGAGAACTGCGCCGTGCGCGCGTCGTAGATCAGCGAACCGGTCACATCGCCCGGCATCAGGTCCGGCGTGAACTGGACGCGCTTGGTGTCCAGCGACAACGCCGCGGACAGCGAGCGCACCAGCAGCGTCTTGGCGACGCCGGGCACACCCTCCAGCAGCACATGGCCCTCGCACAGCAACGCGATCACCAGACCGGTGACCGCAGCGTCCTGGCCGACCACCGCCTTCGCCACCTCGGCCCGCACCGCCTGCAACGAGCGGCGCGCGTCGGCGGCCTGCGAAGCGGAGGCCGAGAGCGGCATGGTGCCGTCGAGCGCGCCGCTGTTCGCGGAGCCGGGGGTCGCGGCAGTAGCGGCGGACGCGGACACGGTGTCTGACGGCTTGGCGGCGTCGGGCGCAGGGGCGGCACCGGACTCGGCGGCGCCGAACTGAGCAGCGATGTCGGACTCGGTCACGATGACCGGACCTCCTGTTCCAATTGGTCGAGGTGGTCCGCGAGCAGGACCAGTTCGGCTTCGGATTGCGGGGCCTCGCCGGTGAGCAGATCGGCGATCAGGTCCTGGGCGACATTCAGTCGCGCGGCCACCGGCGCGACGAGGACCGACGGATCAGCGTGCGCGCGGGCAGCCGGGACGCCGAAGTAACCGGCCAGCCGACCTGCGGTCGCCTTGCGCAACAGTTCCGCAGCGCGGCCGTGCGCATTGGCGCGGCGATACAGCCGGGCGTGGCCCTCGACGGTCTCC
>NZ_DASRGV010000109.1:0-4238 GCF_035650855.1 Actinocrinis sp.
CCGAGACCTGGGAGAATCCGGCCGGTCACAGCGGCAGGCCGATCGGTTACGCGGCCTCGGGCGTGATCGTCCTGGGTTTCATCCTCGGCGGCATCGGCCTGACGGTCGGCCCGCGGGTGCTGATCTGGATCGGCGTCGCGATCATCGTCATCGTCGGCGCGGTCGGCATGGCGGCGCGCGTATGGAGCGATTACCGGCCGGGAAGCCTCGACGAGGCGGACAATGACGGGGGCGCGGGTGTACCGCCCGGTCGCCCTAGGCCCAACGCAGCGCCGCGATGATCGCGACTGCGCCGGCCGCGAGGAAAGCCGCGTAGTCGTTGACGGAGCCGGTGTGCACGGCACGCAGCGCGCGCACCGGCAGCGGTTCCTTCGAGCGCAGATATCCGGCGGTCAGCAGCGCTCCCAGCCCGACGCTCACGACGATCAGGCCCAGTTCCATCAGGTCGGTGTAGTGGAAGTCCACCACCACGTGCGATAGCGAGCCCACCCCGGCGAGCACATCGTGGGCGTACTGCTGCGGATGTAAGAGCCCGGATGCCGCCGGGGCCATCGCGTGGTCGATGACGGTGCCCGGCACCACGCCGAACGCGATGCAGCAGCCGCTGAGGACGAGCAGGCTGATCAGCATGCCGGGCCGCAGCGATTCGCTACGCTCGTACTCCTCCTCCCGCTCGCGGAAGAAGGCCAGCCAGGCGGCCCGGCCGAGCGCGGCGATCGTGATCAGCTGCGCGACCAGCATCAGCGCGTAGGGCAGGTATTGATGGCTCTCGAGCAGGCCGTGGTGGATGAGGCTGAGGGAGACGTAGCCGCCGAGCGGCGGGATGCCCGCGATCGAGGCGCACCCGACGACGAACGCGCCCGCGACCCACGGCCACCGGCCCAGCAGGCCGCCCATCTCAGAGAGCTTCGTCACGCCGGTGCGGTGGGTGATGGCGCCGGCGCACAGGAACAGCAGCGACTTGAACAGCGCGTGGTTGACCAGGTGATAGGTGGACCCTGCGATGCCCGAAGCCGCCCCCGTCCCCAGCCCTATGGCCAACACGCCCATCTGCGAGATCGTGTCATAGGCGAGCAGCCGTTTGAGCTCGTCCTGCGCGAGCGCCATGATCGCCCCGACCAGCGCCGAGACGACCCCGACCACCATCAGGATGCCGAGGATCGGGGTCTGCGAGGTCGGAAAGACCTGAAACGCCAGCCGGCCGACGGCCACGATGCCCAGGTTCACCATGAGACCGGAGAAGAGGGCTGACACCGGTCCGGGCGCGGCAGTGTGCGCGTCTGGCAGCCAGCCGTGGAACGGGATCAGCCCTGCTTTCGTCCCGAAGCCGGCCACCAGCAGCCCCAGCGCGACCAGATCAGCCGTGCCGACGTGGGCGGCCAGCGCGTTGTGCAACTGCGCGAGGTTGAGCGCGCCGTGCCCGGTGTAGAGCAGCCCGGCGCCGATGAACACCGCGAACGCCGCGATGGTGGTCAGGATCGCGATCTTGAAGGCGGCTTCCAGCGCGATCGGCCGCTCCAGGAAGAATCCGGTGAGCCCGTAGCTGGCCAGCGCGGCCACTTCGAACCACACGAACAGGTTGAACAGGTCCGCGGTGAGCGCCGATCCGATCAGCGCGGCGTCGAGCAGCTGGAACAGGCAGGCGAAGGCGCCGAGTTCGCGTTCGCCGAGGCCGCCCAGCTCGGAGAGCGCGTACACCACGAGCAGGGTTCCGATGCCGGCGCAGGCCAGCGCGAAGGTCATCCCGAACGGATCGGCGGCGAAGGCGATGCCCAGCACCGCGCCGTGGACCGGGCCCCAGCCGCCCATGTAGTGCGCGAGGATACCGCCGCCGGTCCCGTATACGTGCGGCGCGATCAGCGCGAGCACGGCGAGCGAGCCGACCAGGCCCAGCGCGGAGACGATGAGCGGCAGGCGCTTGGAGAGGCGCGCGAGCAAGGGGGCGAGCACCGCGCCGGTGAGCGGAAGCGCGACGGTCAGCGGCAGCAGCGAACCCGCGGCCGCGGTGGTCGTGATCACTGCGTCACCCTCGCAGCTCCCTGATCTTGTCGGCGTCCAAGGTGCGGTAGTGCTGCGCGACCCGCACCACGATGGTGAGGAACACGGCGGTCACCGCGACGCCGATGACGATCGCGGTCAGGCAGAAGTTCTGCAGCACCGGATCGGCGACGTTGCCGCGCACCAGGTCGTGCGCCGTCCGGCCGCCCGGCGGGCCGACCAGCACCGGAGCAGTCGACCCGGCCCGGTAGGCCATGGAGATGAACAGCAGGTAGGTGGAGCCCTCCATCAGCGAGAGCCCCATCACGATCTTGATCAGGTTGCGGCGGGTGAGCACCGTGTAGAGCCCGGCGCAGAACACGAACCCGGCCACCAGGTAGTTGGCTACGATCACTGATCCGCACCTCCCGCGTTCGCGGCCCGCGATGCGTTCTCGTCGTTCTCCCGGTTCTCGTCGTTCGCGTTCCCGCCGTTGTCGCCGCCGTCTTCGTCCTCTGACTTGTCGCGGGCCCAGTCGTGGCTCATCGCCAGCAGCGCGAAGACCGCGATGATCAGACCGGTGCCGACCTCGACCAGCTCGCCGCCGGAGAAGAGCTGCACGACGCCGCCGGAGCGGATCGTCTGCGGCGGCGTGAGCGGCAGCCAGTTGGCGGTGAACGAGCCCTTGAGGAACAGGCCGAGCGCCTCGGTCAGGATGATCAGCGTCGCCCCGGCCATCTCGATGCTCTCCATCAGCTTCGGCTGCACCACGCGGGCGACCCGCTTGCGGCCGAAGCCCGCGTACACCAGGAGCAGCACCCCGAGGATCACCGCGCCGCCGGGGAAGCCGCCACCGGGGGAGTAGCCCCAGGCCACCAGGTAGCAGCCGGTCACCGCCAGGATCGGGGTCGCGGTGCGCACCGCCCCGCGCACCACGATCGACATCGCCTCGGCGCGCTCCGGCCCGCGCCCGCCGACCAGTTCGTTGTCAGGGGTCTTCGGCCGGTGTTCGACGCTCGTCTTGGACGGGAACGGCGCCGTCGCGGCCGCCGCGGCGGGATCGTCGCTCGACTCGGATTCGTCCGACTGCTCGGATTCCCCGTCCGACTCGGCGCTCTCCGCCCGGCGGGCCTCGCGCTCCTCGGCGTCCGGCGCCCCGCCCGGATCGATTTCCGACTGCTCGCGCTCGCCCGCGACGTCCTCGCCGAAGTAGCCGGTCCGCGGTTCGCGCGGACGGGCCAGCAGCACGACGCTGATCACCGCGGCCAGAAGCAGGAAGGTCTCGCCGAAGGTGTCGAAGCCGCGGGTGCCGTATACGACCTCGTTCACCGGCTCGGTCAGGTTCCAGCTCGGCAGCGACACCTGCAGCGCGTACCGGGCGACCTCGGACAGCTGCTGGTGCGCGCGCGGCAGGCTCAGCAGCGCGGCACCGAAGGCCGCCGCCACGCCCGCGGTGAGCAGCATGCCGACGACGACGCGATGCTTCGGCTCGGACTCGACCGCCTCGCCGCGGATGCGCGTGCCGCGTTCGTCAGTCGTCGTCATGATGCGACTCGCCCTTCTCCTCCAGCTCGCCGTGGTCGGGCACGTCGGTGCGCACCTTGCCGATGGCGATCAGGTACAGCGCCGGCAGCGCGATGGCGCCGACGACGACCTCGGAGTGCGCGTCATCCGGCGCGCCGAGCACGACGAAGATGAGCGAGAGCATCGTGCCGACGCCGGAGAGGGCCATGACCGCGCCGTTGAGGTTGCGCACCTTGACCACGAGCACGGCCGCTATCACGATCAGCGCGAGCACGAGATAGTCGAGCGCCCAGAACAGCGTCACCCGTCGCCTCCGCTGCCCGGTCGCTGCGCCCGCTCCTTCGTCTCCGGGTTCGCCTTCGCCTTCTCGTGCTCCTGCTCCTGCTCCTTCGCCTTCTCCTGGGCTTTGCGCTCGACGACCTCGTCGCGTACTGCGCCGTCCCACATCGGCACGCCCGACTTGTACGCGGCACGTGCCAGCGCATGCGAGGCGGTCGGGCTGACGATCAGCAGCAGCACCGCGACAAGCAGCGCCCGGCTGGCGTACGTGCTGTCGATGCCTTCTCCGACGACCAGCGCGACCAGCGCCGGCAGCGCGCCCATGGTCACCGTTTTGGAGGAACACTGGATGCGGCTGTACAGGTCCGGCATGCGCAGAATCCCGACCGCCCCGGACAGCGAGAACGCGAGTCCGATACTCGCGAGCACGAGGAACACGATGGTCTTCACAGCAGCCC
>NZ_DASRGV010000110.1:0-13789 GCF_035650855.1 Actinocrinis sp.
CTGCGTCGGAGTCAGCCAGTGGGGCGTAGGCGACGCGGACTCCTGGATCCCCGGCACCTTCTCCGGCTACGGCGCCGCCACCATGTACGACAACAACTACCAACCCAAGGCCGCCTACACCTCCACCCTCAACGCACTCGGAGGCTCGTCATCAGGCGGCGGTGGCGGTGGCGGGAGCACGGGTGCGTTGCACGCGGTGGGTGCCGGTAAGTGCCTTGATGATCCGAACTCGAGCACTTCTGGTGGTACGCAGCAGCAGATCTACACCTGCAACGGTGGCGCGGGCCAGACCTGGACGCACACCTCCACCGGCGCGCTGTCGGTGACGGTCAACGGCACGACGATGTGCCTGGACGCTAACGGTCAGGGCACGAGCAACGGTACGAAGGCGATCATCTGGTCGTGCAACGGCCAGTCCAACCAGCAGTGGAACTTCAACTCCAACGGCACCATCACCGGAGCCCAGTCAGGCCTCTGCCTGGATGTCACCGGTGCGTCCACCGCCAACGGCGCCCTGGTCGAACTGTGGGCCTGCAACGGCGGCAGCAACCAGCAATGGACCCTCGGATAAGCACCTAGAGACTGCAAATACCTAGACACTGCGACACAACGCGCCGTTGTCCTGTGCCGGAAAGCTCCGTCGGCCACGGGACAACGGCGCGAACGTGAAAGCTCAGTTCACGGCGAGAGCGTCGTCGACCATGTCGGCAAGGCGCAGGCGCTTCTGCTCCAGCCACTCCGCCTGCCCGCGCCAGGCGGCGTAGGCGCGGCGCTGCCAGCGGTGCGGGCGGCGCGCGCGCCAGCCCTCGGTGGCCACCCGCCAGCACAGCTCCTCGACCGCGGCGACCAGCAGCGTGGGCGAGTCCTTCACCAGCGCGGCCGGCACCGCCGTGCCCGCCGACTCGAACCGCAGATTCCAGCCCTCGCCCGGCCCGGCGGCCCGGCGCCATGGACGCCACGACCGCCGCGGCACCCGCGGATGCGCGCCCGCGCTCTGATGAGTGTCGCTGTTCTCGTTCATCCTCGCCTCCCGCAGACACGGCCTGTCCGGCGCTTCGACGATCCCGCGCGGCCCGGGCCGCTCACAGGGCCGATAGTCCCCGACCGCCGGGTGCCGATGGTCCGCGGCGTTCCTCCCCTACCTGCCCCCGATTGCGCACGACGGGCCTTCGCGGCCCGGACGCGGGACCAAGGACCCTCACCCGCCGGGGCGTGCGGCAGCACGATCAAGGAGAGGGAACCACCGCCAACCCCACCAGGTCCGCGCACAGCAGCCCGGTTCGGCCAGGGAGGCCGCGATGAGCACGCAACCCATCCACGACCAGTCGGTGATCGTCGTCGGCGTCGACGCCTCGGCGCACGCGGCCCGCGCAGCAGCCTGGGCCGCAGACGAGGCCGCCCGCCGCGGCGCGCCCCTGCACCTGATCCACGCACTGGAGGCCGACCCCAGCTCCGCGCTGATCGGCCCCGGCGCTTACAGCACGCACGTGCACGCGGCCGACCAGGCCGGCGAGCAACTGCTGACCGAGATAAGGCAACGGCTGCTCGACAGCCACCCCGCCGTGGCGATCACCACCGAACTGGTGCACCAGACGGCGCCCGGCGCCCTGGTGCAGGCCAGCCGGACCGCCGACCTGCTCGTGGTCGGCACCCGCGGACGCGGCGGGTTCGCCGGGCTGCCGCTCGGCTCGGTCGCCGCCCGCCTCGCCGCGCACGCCCACTGCCCCGTGATCATCCTGCGCGACCACAACCACCGCCACGACCACGCGCCCGAGGCGGCAGCCGACGCGGAAATCGTGCTCGGCATGCAGGCGCACACCGCCCAGCAGGCCATCCTGTTCGCCTTCTCCCAGGCCGAGCGGCTGCATGTCGGCGTGCGCGCGGTGCACGCCTGGGCGCCCTATCCGGCGCACGCCCAGGAATACTTGAGCGACACCGACATCCTCGCCCGCACCGCCGCCGAGCACATGGTCGCGGACCTGGCCCCGGTGCGTGAGAAGTTCCCCGACGTGCACGTGACCCTGAGCGTGCAGCGCGGCCACCCCTCCGCGGTGCTGGCCGACGCCTCGCAGCACGCCCAGCTCACCGTCGTCGGCGCCCACCGACACAACCACCCGCTGTCCATCGGGCTCGGACCTGTCATCCACGCCCTGCTGGGCCACGCGCACGGTCCCGTTGCCGTCATCCCGATCCCTTAACCCATTCGGACGGTCCCTGACGACGGGACCTTCGACCCTGGAGCCCTTCGAGCAGCGATGCTGCACTGATGAGGTCCGGTCGCGCAGGCACGGACGCCGGGTGATGACAAACCCGGGGGGTGGGAAGCGGGTGGCACGCGCGTGTGGGACCGCGCGTGCCACCCGCGTGATGTTCGGCCGGGCCGCCGGGCGCGGCGGCCGGCATCCGCCGCCGCGCCCGGCGATTCAGCTCCCGGTTCAACTCCGCGCGGCGCGCGAGGGCAGGGCGATCAGCACCAGCAGCGCGCCGACGGCCACGACCACGGCCGCGACCGTAGCGGCCAGGCGCATCCCGTCCAGGAACGCGGCGCGTCCGGCCGCCGCCAGCATCGCGCCGTTCGCGCCGCCGATCTGCCCGGCCACGCCAAGCGCTCCGCCGAGGGAGCCGGTGATCGCGTGGGCGGCGGCGGGCGGCACGGCATGACCGGCCAAAGCCGCCGTCATCTGGGCCTGATACCGCGCGGCCAGCGTCGATCCGAGCACTGCGACACCCAGCGCGCCGCCGGTCTGCAGCGCCGTGCCGTTGGTCGCGGAACCCACTCCGGCGCGTTGCGGCGGCAGGCTGCCGATCACCGAAGCGGTCGCGGGCGCGATCGCCAGGCCGGCTCCGGCACCGAGCAGCAGCAGGCCGGGCAGCGTGTGCCCGAAGTCGGCCGAGACGGTCAGCCGGGAGATCCACAACAGCCCGCCCGCGATCACCGCCAACGCCGTCGCGACCACGGCCTTGGTGCCCAGCAGGCGGTCCAGCACCGTGGAGAGCGGCGCGGTCACCGCGAGCAGGCCCGCCACCGGCAGGATCCTGACTCCGGCGGCGAAGGCCGAGTACCCGAGCGAGAACTGCAGATACTGGGTGAGCACGAACAGCGCGCCCATCAACGCGAAGATCGCCATCGCCACCGAGCCCATCGCGACCGAGAAGCGGCGGTCGCGGAAAGCCTCGACCACCAGCATCGGGCTGGGCGTGTACCGCTCCCACAACGCGAAGGCGAGGAGCACCGCGAGGCCGGCGCCGCCGACCGACAACACCATCGCGGAATGCCAGCCGCGGACCGGCGACTCGATGATCGCCCACAGCAGCAGGAGCAGCCCGGCGGTGGCGGCCGGGGCACCCACCGCGTCGAGCGGGCGGCGGACCGGATCGCGGGAATCAGGCACCAGCCAGATCGCCGCGGCGGCTCCGGCCAGCGCGATCGGCACGTTCACGAAGAAGACCGAGCCCCACCAGTACCGCTCGAGCAGCCAGCCGCCGACGATCGGGCCGAGCGCGATGCCGAGGCCGGAGGTGGCCGACCACAGGCCGATCGCCTGCGCGCGCTCGCGCGGCTCGCGGAAGAGGTCCGCGATGATGGACAGTGTCGCCGGCATGATGCAGGCCGCGCCCAGCCCCATCGCCGCGCGGGCCCAGATCAGCTCGGTCACGGTCCCGGAGAACGCGGCCGCCGCCGACCCGGCCGCGAACAGCAGCAGGCCGGCCAGGAAGATCCGCCTGCGCCCGAGCCGGTCGGCGATGGTGCCGGCGATCAGCAGCAGTCCGCCGAAGACCACGGCGTAGGCGTCCACGATCCACTGCAACTGCGCGTCGGTCGCGTGCATGGCGCGCACCAGGGCCGGCAGCGCGATGTTGAGAATCGTGTTGTCCAGCGTGACGATCAGCAGGGAGACGCACAGAACGGCGAGGGCGAGGCGCCGCCGTGGGCGTGCGGGCGGCGCGGCGGGCACCGGGAGGTGCGGGCGAGTCATGACGGACATGGATCCTCCTCCGGCCGCGTCAGGGGGCTGAGTTGCAGATCGCGCGCGCGGCAGCCTCGACTCACCGCGCTCAAGCTTCGCGGCCTCCTCGCCCTCAGCTCATCGCGCGGCCCTGCCGAGTGCCACGGCCGCAGGGCCCGCATGGCGCCGATGAACAGCCTGTTTTCGGATCGAGGCCCTATTTCCCTGACCAAAGGCCCGCCGAGTGAGGACCCAGGAACCTGCCGCGGTTCGCCTTACGCACCTAACGCGCGGCCTGTGTGCGATCGATGCTCGAAGTGAGGGACGGGCTCGGGCTTTGAACCCGTCCGAGCCAAGGGGGCACACCATGAACACCAGGCGTGTGGCGAGGGCCGGGACTTACTCGGCGTTCGCCCTCATCCTCGTCGCGGCGGGAGCGTGCGGCAGCACGCCCGCGAACAACGGTTCGCCGCCCGCTGCACCGACCACCACCGCGCCGCCGCAATCCTCACCGACCGGACCGTCCCCCACCCCGAGCCCGAGCCGCACCGCGCAGACGCCGACACCGACGCCGCGCCAGAGCACTCCTGCGCCGTCGCCCGCTCCGCGGGTCGTGCTCTCGCGGGTCGCCTACAACTGGGGCTGGCCGGGCGGCGTGAACGGGCGGGGCAGCGTGACCCACAGGCAAACCCTCCCGCCGGTGCCCACGCTGATCCGCATCGGCGCCGGTGACCACCCCGCCGACCCGGGCGAGCGGCCGTTCAACCGCATGACGTTCACGTTCACGGCGGGCTTCCCGAGCTATCACTTCGAGTTCGTCGACAAGTTGCTCGCCGACGGCAGCGGCACCGTGATTCCGATCGCGGGCTTCGACGGCCCGCTGCGCGTCGTGTTCCATTCGGCCCAGGCGCACTCCGCGTCCGGCGCCTCCACGATCGTCTCGCAGCCGCCGCGGCACCTCGGACTCGGCCGCATGGTCGACTACGCGCAGGCCGGCGATTTCGAGGGCTACCTCTCCTACGGGATCGGGATCGGCTGGCCGATACCGCAGTCCAACCCGCAGTTCCCGATCCGCGCGTACGAGGTGGAGACCGTCACGGCGAGCGGCCAGCACCTCTACACGGTCGCGATCGACATCGACTCGACCGCACCCGTGACGCGGTGATGCCCGCCCCACGCGCGAAGCGGCCGCTGCTCAGCGCCGGGGAGTGCGTGCCTTCTTCGCGTGCGCGTATTCCGGCCAGGGATGCTTCGCGTTCGACGAGGCCTTGCTCCACACGACCGGCCAGCGCGCCCGCAGTTCGGCGCGGCGGGCGCGCTCGGCCGCGATGAGCTGTCCGGCCGCGAGGCGCGCCTTCGGGTCGGCCTCGGCCGCCGCCCGTAGCCAGTCCTCGGCGACGGCAGTGTCCTGATGATCGCCGAGCACGGTCTGCACCTTGGCCATGCGCGAGGCGAGGCGCTCGGCCCGGCGTCCGCTGACCGGGACGACCGCTTCCGCCGCGTAACGGCAGCGCTTGGCCAGGATGCGGACCTCGTGCAGCCGCTCGTCCGCCGGATCCGGTCCGAGCTGCGCCACCCCCCGCTTCAACCGCCGCCACGGCCGCCGCACCAACCGCGCGGCCAGTTCCTCCCGCATCGCCGCCGCCGGCGGCGGGGTATCCGAATCAGGGTTCGGATCCATTGCCGTGGCGCGCATCGGCGGGTTGCCCGCCAGTTTCACCAGGGCGTCGATCAGGCGCAGGTAGCGGCGGTCCCGCAGCGAGGTCAACATGGCTTCGCGGGCTGTTTCGCTTTGCACCTGGTGGCGCTGGAGAAGGCGGGCCGCGCCGGCCCGGTCGGCCTCGGGCAGGGTCGCGCACAGCTCGGCCAGGCGCGCGCCGAGCACGTCCGCGTCGCGCACTTCGCCGACCTGGCGGCCCACCCAGCCGAGCTCCTGACGCACCGCGTCGATCTGCTCCCCCTCCAGCAACGGCGCGAAGGTGCGCAGGTCCGAGCGCAGCCGCCGGGCGGCCACCCGCAGCTGGTGCACGTCCTCCGGGTCCGTGCCCAGGCGCACTCCGGGATCGTGGCGCAGCAGCTGCGTGACGGAGCGGGCGACCGCGTGCTGGACCAGTTCGCTCGCGCTCGGCCGCTCGGCCAGCTCGACGAGCCTCACCTGCGGCGGGCGGGTGGCGCGCACGCCGAGGACGCGCACGAGCTTCGGTATCGGGGAGCCGGCCGAGGCTCCGGCGGCCTCCAGCCGGGTGACGGCGGCCCGCATCAGCTCCCTGCCGAACCGGCCGCCGGCCCCGATCTCGACCTCCACCTCGCGGAACTCGTACGGGGAGAAGTTCTCCCTGGTGGCGGTGACCTCGTCGTCGACGATCTGGCCGAGGCCGCGCCCCGCGCTGTCGCGCAGCTCGAACGGCCGCCTCCTGGTGCGCAGCGCGGCCACCGGGACCAGGCTCCGGTTGCGGGTGTAGGCGAGCACGAGGTCGGCGACGCGCTCCGGGAGCGGATCGCGCGGGCCCGGGATCTCGATCTCGCTGCGCACGAGCGCCGGTCCGCGCTCGGCCGGGTCGGGGAACTTCACGGTCCAGCAGGGCGCGTCCTCGCCGCAGCGGTGCCGCACGGTGATCCCGAAGCGGGCCAGCCGCAGGTCGGCGGTGTCGTAGTAGACGGCGTCCAAGTCCTGTTCGGGCAGCGCCTTGCCGATCACTCCGGGCATGAGATCGCCGAGGTCGGGCAGGGTGAAATCGGCCGGGGCGCGCAACTTCGCTTCCCGCTCGGTCCGCACCGTCGATTTGTCACCACCCGGCGTCATACCGCCAACTTACAGCGCTGAACACGTGTTGTATCGGGTCGACCGGCCCGCCGGGGCATACGGAGAGGCGATGACGCGACCGCGCTGAGGCCGCGACACGACTGCGCCCCGGCGTGGAGGGGAGAGAGCCGGGGCGCGTCCGAGACGCCGTAACGTCTCGATCGGCCGAGCTGGGGGGGTGGTTCTCGGCCACCTTCAGCGTCCCGCCGCGGCGGCCTTGCGGACAGGGTCTAAGGTCTCGCCCTGCTCGTTCTCTGAGTCCCCGAACGGCGCATCGTCGCGTGGAACTTCCCCCGGCCGACGTCTAGAGGCTTCGCCGCTGCCAGGTTACCCTGACAGCATGACGTGGGATCCGGACGCAGGGCACGAAGGCCACCAGGCGTGGGAACGGCTGCTCGAGTGGTACCGCAAAGCCTCGTCGCCGCACGGCCTCGACGGGGACGGCGCACTGGCCGCGCTGGCCGACGTCGGCTTGGTGCGCCGCCGGCTCGACCAGGTCGAGTTCGAGGCGGTGCGCGCGGCGCGCGGGCAGGGCAGGTCCTGGGCGGAGATCGCCGTGCGGCTGGGCGTGACGCGCCAGTCGGCCTGGGAGCGGTGGCGCGACGTCGACGACGCCGCGGACCCGGATCCGGACGACCTCGGGGCAGGACCCGAGCTGCCGAGCTCGTATGGGAGCTCGGCGACACTCCGCGGCGTCTTCCGCCCGGGCCGCCGCGCACCACAGGAGCAGAATCCCGAGACGGAGGCCCGGGAACGGCGCAGGCGTTCCTCGGTGCGGGTGCCCGACGTGATCGGCATGAGCCTGGACGAGGCCCGCAAGGTGCTCGGCGGCAAGGGCCTGGGGTCGATGGCGGCCGATCCCGACGGGCCGCCGCTCGACCTGGTGGGCTCGCCGGACAGCGTCGTCACGGATCAAAGCCCTGAGTCCGGCGCCAGGGTGCCGCCCGGCTCGTCGGTGCGCCTGTGGCTCGATCAGGGCGGCGGGGGCGGCGGGGGCGTGCGTGAGCCGCGCCGTCCCGCGCCCGATCCCAGGACCGCTCGGCAGATGCGCGACGAGACGACCGGCGAGGCGGTCGGCTGACCGCCTCGCCGGCCGGGGGGTCGCTACTTTCGCCGCTGCGGCCGCGCTGGGAGCGCCGCGGTCAGCCGCGCAGCAGCGCCACCTTCAGCGCGCCGGTGTCGGCGGGGCGGGAGAAGACGTCGTAGGCGTCCTGCATCTCGTCCAGGCCGAACCGGTGGGTGATGAAGGCGCCGGTGTCGAAGCGCCCGTTGGCGATCATCTTGAGCAGGGTCGGCGTGGAGAAGGTGTCGACCAGGCCGGTGGTGATGGTCACGTCCTTGATCCAGAGGCTTTCCAGGTGCAGCGTGGCCGGGGCGCCGTGCACGCCGATGTTCGCGACGTGCCCGCCCGGGCGCACCAGCCGGGTGCACAGCTCGAAGGACTCGGGCCGGCCGACGGCCTCGATGACCACGTCCGCGCCGAGCCCATCGGTCGCGGCGACGACCTGCTCGACACAGGCGTCGTCGGGGGTGAGGGCGAGGTCGGCGCCGAACTGCTTGGCGGCCTCCAGCCGCGCCGAGGCCTTGTCGATCGCGATGATCCGGCTGGGGCTCAGCAGCTTCGCGGTGGCGATCGCCGCAAGGCCGATGGGACCGGTGCCGACCACGACGACGCTGTCGCCCGGGCGCACCGCGCCGTTGAGCACGCCGACCTCGTAGGAGGTGGGCAGGATGTCGGCCAGCAGCAGCGCGGCCTCGTCGGTGACCGCGTCGGGCAGCTTGTAGACGGAGGTCTCGGCATAGGGGACGCGCACGTACTCGGCCTGGGTGCCGTCGATCAGGTGGCCCAGGATCCATCCGCCGCCGCCGAGGCACTGCCCGTAGCGGCCGGTCCGGCAGTACACGCAGCGCCCGCACGCGGTGATGCAGGAAATCAGCACCCTGTCTCCGACGTGCAGGCCGGTGACCGCCGCGCCGACCTCCGCGATGGTACCGACGGCCTCGTGGCCGAGGATCCGGCCCTCGGTCACCTCCGGCACGTCGCCGCCCAGGATGTGCAGGTCGGTGCCGCAAATCGTGACCGCGTCCACGCGCACGATCACGTCTGTCGTCTCGACCAGGTCCGGGTCCGGCACGACCTCCCAGGAGCGCTTACCGGGTCCGTGGTACACCAACGCCTTCATGGCCACCTCCGTGGCAGTCTTTCGCGGGCCCGGTGATCACCGGGCCGCCTTCAGTCAGTTCCACGATCGTCCGAGCGAACGGGTGGCCCTAGGGACCAAAGGCCCGCGCCGAGGGCCCGTTCGGTCCGGCAGGGCCGTTCGGCCGGTGTGCGGCGGTCCGCCCGATGCCAGGGTGGAGCGCGACGGGACGGCCTGCGACGAGGAAGGCGAATGTGATGACCCATCGGGTCGGTTCTCTCAGTGCGATCGAGATTCTGGATTCCCGCTCCCGGCCCACCCTGGCGGTGAGCCTCGCGTTGGAGGGCGCGGCGCCGGTCACCGCCGGCGTGCCGTCGGGGGCGTCGACCGGTACCCGCGAGGCGGTCGAGTTGCGTGACGGCGACAAGGGGCGCTACGGCGGGCTCGGCGTCACGCAGGCGGTCGGGAACGTGAACGGCGAGCTCGCCGAGGCGCTGCTCGGCCGGGCCTTCGCCGACCTCGGCGAGCTGGACCGGGTGCTGATCGAGTTGGACGGCACGGCGACCAAGTCCCGGCTGGGCGCGAACGCGATCGTCGGGGTGTCGATGGCGGCCGCCCGGGCCTTCGCGCAGGCGCAGGGCGTCCCGCTCTGGCGCTACCTGACGCCCGCCGGTGTGGCGGCGCGCCTGCCGGTGCCGCACTTCAACGTGGTCAACGGCGGGGCGCACGCCGCGAACAACCTGGACTTCCAGGAGTTCATGATCGCCCCGCTGGGCGCGCCGAGCCTGGCCGAGGCGGTGCGGGCCGGCGCCGAGATCTACGCCAAGCTGCGCGCCCTGCTGGCCGGCGCCGGACACGCCGTCGGGCTCGGCGACGAGGGCGGGTTCGCGCCGCGGATCGACACCCCGGAGGACGTGCTCGCCCTGCTGGTGCGCGCCATCGAGGACGCCGGTTACCGTCCCGGGCGCGACGGCGTGGCGATCGCGCTGGATCCGGCCGCCAGCGAGTTCCACCGCGACGGGGTCTACCGGGTCGCCGGGCAGGAGCTGAGCAGCGACGAGATGATCGAGCGCTACGCGCGGATGGTGGAGCGGTTCCCGGTCTACAGCATCGAGGACGGGCTCGCCGAGGACGACTGGGACGGCTGGTCCCGGCTCAACGCGCGGCTGGGCGAGCGGGTGCAGCTGGTCGGCGACGACATCCTGGTCACCAACCCGGCCATCGTGGCCGAGGCGATCGCGAAGAAGGTCGCCAACGCGGCGCTGATCAAGGTCAATCAGATCGGCACGGTCAGCGAGACGCTGGAGACGATGCGCCTGTGCCGCGAGGCCGGGTGGGCGGCGATGGTCTCGCACCGCTCCGGGGAAACCCCGGACGACTTCATCGCCGACCTCGCCGTCGGCACCGGCTGCGGGCAGCTCAAGACCGGCGCCCCGGCCCGCGGCGAGCGCGTCGCGAAGTACAACCGGCTGATCACCATCGAGGCCGACACGCCCGACCTGCCCTACGGTCTGCGCTAACCGGCCTGAATCAGGGTGCGACAACGCCGCCCGAGCGGAAACGGCCGCCGCGCGCGAGAACGGGAGTGTTCTCGCGCGCGGCGGTCTCTTCGTCCCGATCCGGGCCTCACTCGTTCGGATCGCGCACGGTCGGTGCGGGTCAGTCGGCGGCCAGCACCTTGATCGTGCGGGTGACGGGCTTGACCTCCTTCTCCAGGGCGACGGTGATGGTCAGGATGCCTTCCTTGTAGGCGGCGACGACCTCGTCCTGCTTCGCGCCCTCGGGCAGGCGCAGGCTGCGGGTGTACGTCCCGTAGCGGAACTCGGAGTGGTGCCGTCCCTCGTGCCGCTCCGTGCGCTCCGCGCGGATGGCCAGGATCCCGTCGGTCACCGTGACTTCGACGTCCTTGTCGGGGTCGATGCCCGGCATCTCGGCGCGCACGACGTACGCGCCCTCCTCGAACCTCGTCTCGACGCGGATGCCGTAAGCGTCCGCCGGACGGCTGCCGAACACCAGGTGGAACGGATCGAACAGGTCCGTCAGGTCAGGCAGCAACGGGAACTGCGAGCGGCGGGTCAGCTCGCTCATCGCGACCTCCTTCCCGGAGGGCGCCTTCGCCCTCCGCTTCCACCTCACGCCCGGGCGCCGCGTGCGGCCAGTGCCGAACGGCCCGCGGCCGCGGCCGAGGGTCCGCGATCCGGAGTTCTCCCCCGCGTACGCTGCAAGGCCGCGACCTGGTCCGGCGCGGCACGGGACCCACGGCGCTCCATCGGGGACCTTCGGCCCGTGGCCGCCGCGCGGACCGGCAGGATCCTGAAATCAGGGACCGGCGATCGCCGATCGCGGGCCTGCCGAGCACGACCGGAGCAGCACCATGGACGCCTTCAGCACGCCGCAGCGCATCGTCGTCGGCGTCGACGGCTCGACCGCCGCCGCGCACGCCGCCGCCTGGGCGGCGCGGGTGGCCGCGCGCCGCGGCGTCGGCCTGCACCTGCTGCACGCGCTCAACCTGGCCGGAGCCGCGTCGGTGCTCAGCCGCCTGCCCTATGAGGAGTACCGGCAGAACCAGACCAAGCAGGCCGAGGCGCTGCTCGACGAACTGCGCGCCGGCCTGCTGCGCGAGCACCCGGGACTGTGGATCAGCACCGAGATCTCGGCCGAGGAGCCGACCGAGACGCTGGTGGCCGCGACCCGGCAGGCCGCGCTCACCGTGGTAGGCACCCGCGGGCACGGCGGCTTCCCCGGGCTGGGCCTGGGCTCGGTCGGGCTGCGCCTGGCCGCCCACTGCCGCGGCCCGATCGTGCTGGTGCCGGCCGGGGATAGGGACGAAGCGGCCGCCGCGCACGCCGCGCCCAGGGAGGAGATGGTGCTGGGCGTGGCGGCCCGCGAGCCGGCCGAGGTGGTCGACTTCGCCTTCGACCTGGCCCGGGAGCTGGGCATGAGCGTGCGCGCGGTGCACGCGTGGCAGCTGATCCCGCCGTACAACGGCTACTACTACATCGAGCCCTCGGTGCTGGCCACCGCCGCCAAGGGCGTGCTCAACGACGCGCTGGCCGCCGCCCGCCGCGATCACGCGACGGTGGAGTGCACCACGTCGACGGTCTGCGCGACGCCTGCCGCCGCGCTGGTCGACACGGCCCGCGGCGCCCGCCTGCTCGTGCTGGGCGCGCATCGGCGGCACCTGCCGCTGTCCGTCGGCGTCGGCTCCGTTCTGCACGCGCTGCTGACCCACGCGCCGTGCCCGGTGGCCGTCGTGCCGCTCAATCGGCGCGATCAGAGCTGAGCAGCAGAGGCCTGACTTCCGAGCGCTGATGCGGCGGCGCGGGCCGGGGATGGTCGTCCGGCCACAGCTCGCCGGCGACGGGTACCAGGTTCAGCGTGAACCAGACGCTCTTGCCGGTACGCGTCGGCCGGGCGCCCCAGGAACTGGCGAGCGACTCGACTAGCATCAGGCCTCGACCGTTCTCGTCGTCGAGGTCGGCCAGGCGCCGCGCGGGCAGGTGCGTGTTGTCGTCGGTGATTTCGACGGTGACGTCTCCGGCAGCGCGGTAAAGGCGCAAGCCGATGGGTGCGTGGGCGTGGCGCACGGCGTTGGTGAGGATCTCCGAGGCCAGCAGGCAGGCGGTGTCGGCCTGCTCGCCGCAGCCCCAGGCCTCGAGCGTGCGGCCGACGAACCCGCGTCCCACCGCGACCGACTGCGGCTGCGGTTCGAGGGTGGTGGCGGCGGTGGCCACTGGCGCCTCGGGCACGCGCACGAGCAGCAGGGTGACGTCGTCCGGCGGCTCGTCGATCCGGGGCAGCAGCGCGGTGAGGACCTGATCGGCGGCCGTCTCCAGGCCGGGCGCCACCGAGAACACCGCGCGCAGTTCGTCCTCCAGCAGGCCGATCTGCTTGTCCAGATCGCAGTGGTGGGTCTCGACGAGCCCGTCGGTGTAGAGCACGAGCGTGGAGCAGGGCGCGACGGGCAGCGAGGCCTCCACGAAGGGAATGTCGCCCACGCCGAGCGGAACGCTGATCGGCACCGGCAGGCGCCGTACCGTCGCGTCGGGTTCGACCAGCAGCAGCGGCAGGTGCCCGGCCGAGCAGGCGGTCACCTCGCCCGCGTCCGGATCGACGATCAGATAGCAGCAGGTGATCAGCTGGTCCGGCAGATCGCGCACGACCGCGTCGAGGGCGTTCATCAGCTGCTGCGGCGGCATCCCGGTGCGGGCGAGGGCGTTGGCGGCGGAGCGCAGCTGCCCCATCACCGTGGCCGCCTCAAGCCCTCGCCCCATCACGTCGCCGATCAGCACGCCGACCCGGCCGGCGCCGAGCGGGATCAGGTCGAACCAGTCCCCGCCGACGCCGGCGCCCTGGGTGGCCGGGAAGTACCGGCTGGCGCTCTGCATGCCGGGCACCTCGGAGGGCTTGCCCATGAGCGCGTGCTGCAGGGTCAGCGCGACGTGGCGCTGCTGCTCGTAGAGCCTGGTGACCTGCTGCTTGGCCCGCTTGTGCTCGGCGATGTCGCGGGCGATCGCGCAGGCGCCGACGATCCGTCCGCCCCGGTCGGTGATCGGCCACAGGATGATGTCGACGTCGAGCAGGATCCCGGTGCTGGTCAGCCGCAGCGTCTCATAGTGGTCGATCCGCTCGCCGCGGCCGATGCGCAGCAGCAGCGCGTCGATCTCGGCCCGGTGTTCGGGCAGCGCGAGCATGGACACGTGCCGTCCGATCGCCTCCTTTGCGCTGTAGCCGTACATGCGCGCCGCGGCCGCGTTCCAGAACGTGATCGTCCCGTCCAGCGACTTGATCAGGATCGCGTCGAGGGATGACTCGACGATCAAAGCCAGTTCGTTGATACGCGCCTCGGCGGCTTTGCGGTCGCTCACGTCGCGCACGGCCGCGGACACCAGCAGCCC
>NZ_DASRGV010000111.1:0-4784 GCF_035650855.1 Actinocrinis sp.
TGGGGGATGCGCTGCGGGAACGGGCACCGGTGGGGTGCCTGCGACGCCCGGGGAAGCCGCGACCACGTCGTTCGATCCGTACTTCCCCGGACACGGCGCCGGCGGTTTCCTGATCAACCACTACGCGCTGGATCTGTCTTATGCGCAGGCGGTGGGTCGCATCGCCGGTACCGCGACAATCAGACTTCTGCCATATTCCGCGCTTTCCGGGCTCAGCCTTGATCTGGCCGCCGGTATGACCGTCGTTTCTGTTCGGGCGAATGGGGCGCCGGCGCGTTTCTCCCGACAAGGCGACAAGCTGCACATCCAACCGAGCGCCGTGCTGCCGAGCGGACGGATGGCGCTGCTGGAGATCGCCTACTCCGGGCAGCCGGAGCCAGTCAGCGTCACCGGGGTTGGAAGCGTCGGCTGGCAGACCGGTGCGGCTGGTGCGACCGGTGCGGCTGCGGCTGACGTCACCGCGGTCTCGCTTCCGATCGGCGCGCCCACCTGGTTCCCCTGCGCCGATCATCCCTCGCTCAAGGCCGCCTTCGAGATCTCGGTGACGGCGCCCGCCGGAGCTTCGGTGCTCGCGAACGGTCGGCTGGTCGACAAGCAGCCGCAGAACTTCGGTACCCGCTGGACATATCGCCACGACGGTCCGATGGCGGCCTACCTCGCCACGGTCGCCATCGGAGATCTCACGATCGAGACCTCGTCCAGCCCGGCCGGCGTGCAGATCCGCGATGCGTTCCCGGCGCGGCTCGCGGATCAGGCGCGCACCGATCTCGGCAGGCAGAGCGAGATGCTCAAGACGTTCACGTCGCTGTTCGGGCCGTACCCGTTCGACGTCTACGGTACGGCGGTCCTTGACGGCGTGAACGCACTGAACCCTGCCGGTCCCCTCGGCGGTGTCTATGGCGCACAGACTCTCGGTCTCCTCGACGCGTCCATGATCGACGGGAAGCGCACTCACGAGAACCTCGTCGCCCGCGCCCTGGCCGCGCAGTGGTTCGGAGCCAGCGTCTCGCTCAGCAGTTGGGCGAACATCTGGCTGAGCACCGCGTTCGCGCGGTACGCGGAATGGATCTGGCTGGAGAAGTCAGGCGGCGCGAGCGCGGACAGGGCGGCGCGGGCCGCGATGACGCGGCTGCGCGGCCTCGGTCAGGACCTCGTGCTTTCCGACCCCGGCGCCGAGCGGATCCTGGACGAGCGGGTCGCGCTGCGCGGCGCCTGCTTCCTGCACGCGCTGCGGCTGACGATGGGCGACTACACCTTCTTCCAAGTGCTGCGGGTGTGGTGCAGCCGCAACCAGAGCGGCGTCGCGCAGACCGAGGATTTCCTCCAAGTGGTTCCCGATGTCTACACCGCGCAGGACTTGACCGCATTCATGGGTTCCTGGGTGTCCGCTGCACCGTTGCCCGACTTGCCGTAGCCCGCTGGGGTCGGTCTCGTTTCGGCATAAGGTCCGGTCACGATTCGGTGGCAGCGGGAACTCGGTCTTCGTGACGTTCGCCGGGGCTCGCTAGGATCAGCCGCTCATACTTATCAATCCTTGGAGGGGGACACAGTGTCCGAGCCATGGGGGCAGCAGCCGCAGCAGTCAGGCGGTGACTGGTCGGTTCCGCAGGGCGGGGAAGAGTCCGGCTCGTTCGCGCCGCCGCCGGTCGACCCGCAGTACGGTTCGCAGCAGTACGCGGGTCAGCAGGCACAGCCGCAGTACGGCGCTCCGCAGCAGCCGCAGTACGGTGAGCAGCCGCAGTACGGCCAGCCGGGATTCGGTGCCCCGGCCGGTCCGGGCGGATACGGCGGCTACGTGCCGCCGCAGCAGGAGAAGAACGGCTTCGCCATCGCCGGCCTCATCCTGTTCTTCACGGTGGTGCTGGGCCTTATCTTCTCGATCCTCGGCCTGGTGCGCTCGGGCAAGGTCGGCGGTAAGGGGCGCGGCCTGGCGATTGCGGGTCTGGTGCTGTCGCTTCTGGCTGGCGCCGGCTACGGAGCGTTGGGCGTGTTCGCGGCCAATAGCACCCAGCTCGACCCGGGCTGCACCTCGGCGGAGAGCTCGTTCCGCTCGATGCAGTCCAAGCTCACCGCCGACGGCAACAAGCTGACCACCGACGGCGGCAACCAGGCCACGCTGCAGTCCGACCTGGTGCTGCTCAACACCGACCTGACGAACATGAAGTCGGCGCTGGACAACGCGCTGGGACAGGCCAAGAAGCAGGAGGTCAAGGACAAGCTCCAGGCTCTGGACACCGACCTGACCGCGATGCTGAACGGACTGAAGGCGCTGCAGCAGGGCGACACCACGCAGCTGGACTCGTTCCAGACCGGGCCGACCGGATCGGCCCTGAGGCCGACGCCGTGGACAGCATCTGCTCGTTCTAAGGGCTCAGCGGGCGACCTCGAGGGCCGCCGCCGGATTCTTCCGGCGGCGGCTCTTCGCATGTCACGGCCCACTTACATGAGATTCATTCATGTTCGTGTCCGAATATGGTGGTCGCGGCTGAGATCCGGACGTCTTTCCCGACCCGCCGTGGATTCGGGCCCGGGCACCCCGTACGATCGCTGCTCGTTGTGGTTAGTTAATCCAGCTAACGTAAAAGCGCGACACGATCACGCAAGGGCACATCACTAATGGCGAATGACTCGAACGAAGCAATGTCGCTGTTCGAGACGGCTCCGGCAGACCACGCCGGAGGCGATGACCGCTCGGACGCACCGGCCAAGCAGGCGAACCCTGTGGCGCTCGTAGGCGCGATCCTCTCGTTCGTCCCCCCACTTGGGCTCGTCCTCTCCGCGATCGGGTACAAACGGTCTCGCTCGCGCATGGGTGCCGGACGAATAGCCGCGGTGATCGGCATCGTGCTCGCGGTGGTGTTCGGCGGCGTTGAGGCTTACGTGGTGTCTACGGCTCCGCTGCTGGACGCGGGCTGCCGCGACTCGAACTCCGCGGCCGACCGGCTGCGCGCCCTGCAGGCGTCCCCTGGCGGCGACTTGGCCGTACTGGCCGCTGAGCTCGACTCGATACACACCACGCTCGCCGACGCGGCGGACAAGGCCGGAAGCGCGGCGGTGCGCACGAGGATCGACCTGGTGGCCGGCGATGTCGAGGCGTTGTCAGTCGCTGTGATGAACGCCAAGACCACCGGGGACATGGGCCAGATGGTGATCGCCGAGAACAAGCTCATCACGGACGGGAACGCAGCCGACTCGTACTGCCACTCGCTCTAGCGCGAGCGGGGCGCTGGACACCTTCGCCGACGGGTTGCGGACAGCGGTGAGTCAGCCGACCAGACCGTGCCGGTACGCGTAACGCACTGCTTGGGCGCGGTCACGCACGCCGGCTTTCGCGAACAGATGGTTGATATGCGTCTTCACCGTTGCCTCGGACACGAATAGTTCCGCAGCGAACTGTGCGTTTGAGCGGCCGGCCGCGATCAGGCGTAGCACCTCTACCTCACGCACCGTCAGATTGTCCGGAGTCGGCGAAGCGGCTTCAGGCATGGGGGTTGTGCGAGCGGCGGTCGCCGCTGACACGAGCCTGCGCTGGATCTCGCCGTCGAGTACGGACTGGCCCGCGGCTGCCGCGATGACGGCACGCGCGATGTCCTCGCGGCCGGAGTCCTTGGTCAGGTAGCCGAGGGCTCCGGCTTGGAGCGCGCCGTGGATCGAAGCGTCGTCGGCGTAGGTGGTCAGCACGACGACCTTCGTGCGCGGGTGACGGGCGGTGATCAGCGCTGTCGCCTCGATGCCGTCCATGCCCGGCATGTGCAGGTCCATCAGCGCTACGTCGGGGTCGGTGGCGGCAACGGCGTCGAGTGCCTGTTTGCCGTCCGCGGCCTCGGCCACCACGGTGATCTGCGGATCGAGATCGAGCAGAGTCACCAATCCGTCACGTACCGCGGCCTGGTCATCGGCGACCAGGACGCGGACCGGGGCTTTGTCAGAGCCGGGGCTCGCCGGGCCAGCAGAGTTCACCCCTCAAGGTTAGGGCTGTGCGGGACGTGCCGGGATACGCAGGCTGACGCGCCAGCCATCCCCGCACGGCCCGGCCACGAGCGTGCCGCCGGCCAGTTCGGCCCGCTCCTTCAGTCCGGCGAGGCCGTACCCGCCGCCGGAGGAGGCGAGGGTGGTGACCGGCGCGGTCGCGGCAGCGTTCGTCACGGTCAGCTCGGTCGCCGCTTCGGTGCAGTCGAGGGCGAGTTCGACCGGCGCGCCCGGGGCGTGCTTGCGGGCGTTCGTCAGCGATTCCTGCGCGGTGCGGTACAGCGCGAGCGATGCGTCAGGCTGCAGGTTGGTGGGATCGCACTCCGCGACGACGGTGACCGTGGCACCGGTATCCGACTCGTATGTATCGGCCAGTCCACGCAGCAGGCTGCGTAAAGGCGGCGTGTCCTCCCGCAGTGCGGCGATTGCTCGGCGGGTTTCTGTCAGACCCTCACGTGCGATGCGGCGCGCGGTGACCACATAGTTATGTGCCTTATCCGGGTTCGTACCGCTGGTCAGCAGGGCGTCCGCGGCCTCCAACTGGACGGTCAGCGCGGAGAGCGAGTGCGCGAGCACGTCGTGGATCTCACGGGCGATCCGGCTGCGTTCGGCGAGGGCGGCCGCGTGCGCCTGCTCGGCGTTGGCGCGCCGCGTCTCGGCCAGCAACTGCTCGGAGGTCGCGGCGCGCTGCGCCTGCGCGCGCCGCCCGAGCCCGAGACCGAAGAAGCCGAACGTCGAGAAGACATACGCCACCCCGGTCCCGAGGTCGGCCCGGGCCAGCGCGCCGGTCACCACGATCGTCGCGCCGAAGCCGA
>NZ_DASRGV010000112.1:0-33270 GCF_035650855.1 Actinocrinis sp.
ACGAGTGGCACGAGATGATGTCGGACCAGAACCCGGCCGGCGGCTGGACCAACAACACCGGCAGCTCGTACAACGGCCAGGAGAACTCGGACGAGTGCGCCTGGATCAGCCCCGGCACCGCCGGCGGCGCCGCGAACATCAGCTTCGGTTCCTTCGGCACCTACGCCGAGCAGGCCAGCTGGTCGAACGACACCAACAACTGCGCCATCTCGCACCAGATCCTCACCCACGGCAACACGGTGACGGTCACCAACCCGGGATCGCAGAGCACGAAGGTTGGCACCGCGGTCTCGCTGCAGATCAGCGCCACCGACTCGGCATCCGGCCAGACGCTGACCTACAGCGCCAGCGGCCTGCCGGCCGGCCTGTCGATCTCCAGCAGCGGCCTGATCTCCGGCACCCCGACCACCGCCAACACCTACAGCGTCACCGTCACCGCCACCGACGGCACCGGCGCCAGCGGATCCGCCTCCTTCACCTGGACGGTCACCAGCACGACAGGTAACACGGTGACTGTGACCAACCCGGGATCGCAGACCTCTACGGTCGGCACCGCGGTCTCGCTGCAGATCAGCGCCACCGACTCGGCATCCGGCCAGACGCTGACCTACAGCGCCACCGGCCTGCCGGCCGGCCTGTCGATCTCCAGCAGCGGCCTGATCTCCGGCACCCCGACCACTGCCGCGACCTCAAGCGTGACGGTCACGGCAAAGGACGGCACCGGCGCCAGCGGCTCGGCGTCCTTCAGCTGGACCGTGAACCCCACCAGCGGCGGGTGCACCGCGGCGCAGCTGCTCGGCAACCCCGGCTTCGAGACCGGCTCGGCCAGCCCGTGGACGTCGACGGCCGGCGTGATCAACCCGAACGGCGCCGGCGAGACCTCGCACAGCGGCACCTACTACGCGTGGCTCGACGGCTACGGCACGACCCACACCGACACCCTCGCCCAGAAGGTCTCCATCCCGTCGACGTGTAAGAACGCGAACTTCTCGTTCTACCTGCACATCGACACCTCGGAGACCACCACCACGACCGCCTACGACACCCTCAAGGTGCAGGTGCTCAACTCCTCCGGCACCGTCGTCGGCACGCTGGCCACGTACTCGAACCTGAACCACATCAGCGGGTACGCCCAGCACAGCTTCAGCCTGGCCTCGTACATCGGCCAGACCATCACGCTGAAGTTCACCGGCAGCGAGGACAGCTCGCTGCAGACCTCCTTCGTGGTGGACGACAACGCGCTGAACGTCTCCTGATGTTCTAGCCGATAGACACCCGCACGAGCAGGCGGGGACGAGACCTGGTCTCGTCCCCGCCCTGTCTTTTCCGGCGCCCTACTTTTCCGCCGCCTTCGCGGCTCTGAGCTGCGTTGACGGCGAGGTCGACGGGTTGGCGCGCAGCCCTTGACGCGATTCTGGTTTACGAGTTTAATCAAACCGCGAAATAAGGAGCTCTCCGGAGGTACGCCCGCGAGTGCGGCGCGGCGCGTCCCTGCGGCCGCGGCTCCGCGCTCCCCCACCGTTCGGCGCGACGGTCTCAGCATGCTCATACCCATACTCACCCGCAGAAGAGACCACCTATGCGATTGACCCGCACCAAAGCGACCCTGACCGCGCTGCCGCTGGTGGCGGCCGGCGGTCTGCTGCTGGCCCTGAACGGATCGGCGCAGGCTGCCGGACCCGCGTTCCCGGCCCACTACGCCGCGCCGTACCTCCAAGTCACCACCGGCGACGTCGGCGACATGACCGCCGACATGAGCGCCACCGGCCTGAAGTACTACACGCTGGCCTTCCTCATCCCGCAGTCCGGCTGCACCCCGCAGTGGGAGGACGGCGGCTACGGGCTGACCGCCTTCAACGCGCAGATCAGCTCCCTGCAAGCGGCCGGCGGCCAGGTCATCATCTCCTCCGGCGGCGCCGAGGGCGGCGAGCTGGCCCAGACCTGCACCAGCGTCTCCTCGCTGACCGCCGCGTACGCGAACATCGTCAACAGCACCGGGGTGACCCGGCTGGACTTCGACATCGAGGGCGGCACGCTGAGCGACACGGCCTCGACCACCCGCCGCGACCAGGCGCTGGCCGCCCTGCAGCGGCAGAACCCGGCCGTGCAGGTCGACTTCACCCTCGGCGTCGCGCCGAGCGGGCTGCCGACCGGCAACGCCTCCGAGTACGCGCTGCTGCAGGACGCGAAGACCCAGGGCGTCAGCGTCAACATCGTCAACATCATGACGATGGACTTCTACGACGGTCAGCCGGTGCTCAGCGACGCCGAGTCGGCGGCGCGCAACACCGCCAACCAGCTGGCCGGGCTGTACGGCATCTCCACCGCGGCCGCCTACGCGAAGATGGGCCTGACCCCGATCGCCGGCACCAACGACGACGGCGCCTCCTTCTCGCAGAGCGACGCGCAGAGCCTGGAGAGCTTCGCCGCGGGCAACGGCGTGGCCGAGCTGGCCTTCTGGGAGGTCGACGGCTACGACAAGGGCACCGGTTACGCGTACTCGCGCATCTTCAACCAGATCACCGGCGGAACCACGCCGCCGCCCCCGCCGCCCGGCTCGGGTCCGATCACCGGCTACCAGGGCATGTGCCTCGACGTGCGAGCCGCCGGGACCGCGGACGGCACCGCTGTCCAGGTTTACGCCTGCAACGGCACCAACGCGCAGCAGTGGACGCAGACCTCGGGCAATCAGCTGCAAGCCCTCGGCAAGTGCCTGGACGTCTCCGGCGCCGGAACCGCCGACGGGACCAAGGTGCAGCTGTGGACCTGCAACGGCACCGTGGCGCAGGTATGGCAGCACCAGTCCAACGGCGAGTATGTGAACCCGAATTCCGGCAAATGCCTCGACGACACCGGCTGGGGCGGCTCCGGTACCCAGGTGCAGATCTGGACCTGCGCCGACAGCGCGAACCAGCAGTGGAGCCTGCCGTAACCGATCGCCGCGGCGATGGCAGTCGACGGATTGAGCGAAATGCTTAGGCGAAGTGCTTAGGCGAGCTGCCTAAGCGAACTGTACGAGCAGGATGACTTGATCCCGGGGGCGTCCGCCCTCCCGGCCGTTTCGGCGGCGGGAGGGCGGACGCGTTTCTCATGCAGTGTTCTGTTTTGCGGCCCGGGTCATGCCTCGACGCCGCGGCCACGACGGGGAGTGGGGGAACGCCGACGTGGCCGGGAGTCCGGTGCCGTCGCCGCCGGGTGTGCGGTACCCGGTCGGCGCCACATTCCTCAGAGCATTTATTCGTGCGCCAGCGTGTACGCCGAGCGGATCCGGCCGGGAATCGCGCCGCGCTCGCCGATCTCGAATCCGTTTGCCCTGGCCCATTCCCGGATCTCGGAGGTGCCCGGCGTGACCGGCTTGGCCCCGCGCCGCGGCGCGGCCTTCTTCCGGCCGCCGCCCTTGGCGTTGCGCGGCGCCGTCTTGGCACCGGCGGCCCGCCGACCGCGGCGGGACGGACGCTCCGCGGCGACCGGCGCGGCCTCGGATTCGACCTCTGCCTCGGCCTCCTCGGCAGACACCTGCGCGGCCTGCTCCTCCTCGTCCGCTTCGGCGGCGGCCGGCTCGGCCACCTGCGCGGCCGGCTCGGCGACCGCCGCGGCGCCGGAGGCGAGCGGGTGCTGCACGGTGACCGCGGCGCCGAAGAACTCACGCAGTTTGTCCGCGCCCGCCGGGGAGAGATCCAGCTTGATCGTCTGCCCGGCTATGGTCACGTCGCAGATCTCCACGTCATGATCCGTGCCGGTGATGTCGCACACTCGTTTAAGAGCCACTGTGACTTTCCTTTCCAACGAGTAATTCGTGTACCTAAACGCCGGCGTCGACCGGTCAGTTCAATTCGCATACCGTATCGGTTGTAGCGCAGTACCTGTGCATCGGCCCAGCGCACATGCGTTACTATCGGCGCGCGCGCCACTCAATGGAAGCCGCGTGCGCGCCCCGGAATCCCGCCGAGAAACGCAGACGTCTGATTCTCGATTGCCGAATTCCCAGGTGCGTGCGGTCGCGGCACCATGACAATGCCCGCGATGTGCAGCCCGTTAGTCGAAGTTCCAGCCGAAGAACTGCCGTTCGAGGCGCCGCCGCGGGCGCGCGTTTACGGACACAGTGCCGGGTAATCGCCGCCGAGCAGCGACGGGGTGAGAATCCGGGCCGCCTCGGCCGGGTTCGAGGCGCAGATCCGCGCGGCCACCGCGGCGGCGTCGGTGTCCCAGAACAGCGCCGTCCCGTCGGCCGCCGAGCCGGCCACGATGCCCGTGCCGGGTTCGAACGCCACGCCGGTCGGATCGCTCGGGCCGCCCAGCGTGACGAGTGCGGCCGGCGCCTTGGGATCGGCGACATTCCACAGCCGGACGGTGTGGTCGGCGGCCGAGGAAGCCAGGGTTCTGCCATCACTGCTGAAGGCCACCCCGACCACGGCCTGGCTCTGCCCGAACAGGGTGGTCAATCCGGCCGGCTTATTGGGATCGCGGGTGTCCCACAGCCGCACGGTGCCGTCCGCGCAGCCGCCGGCCAGGGTGCGGCCGTCCGGGCTGAACGCCACCGATTCCACCGCGCCGGAGGAACCGGAAAGTTGTTCGACGACATTCGCGCTCAGCCGTCCGCCGACGACCGCCACCCGAATCAACAGCACGGTCCCGTCCTGACTTCCGGCGGCCAGCAATGTGCCGTCCGGGCTGAACGCGACGGTGGTGATGGGGCCGCCGAGCAGAGCGTTGGACCACGACGGCGCGGTGGCGCCGGGGCCCCAGAAGTAAATCGAGTCGTTCACGCCGCCGGCGGCGATGACGTCGTCCATGGCGCCGCTCCTGTCTCCGGCGCCGTGGTTCGCCGGCCGGACCGCGACGGCGTCGACCGGGGAATCCGCGGTGAGCGTGCGGATTCTGCGCCGGGTGGCGACATCCCAGACCGCCGCGCCGTTTCCGGCGACGGAGGTGACCAGCCTGCGACCGTCGGAGCTGAAGGCGATTCCCGCCGTCGCCGCGCTGGTCGCGGACGGACCGCGCGCCCCGGATTCGGCACTATTCGCCGCCGACCCGCCGCTCGGTCCGACGGTCGCGTAGAGGCCGTGCCCTGAGGTCCGCCACAAATATGTCTGCTGATTCGCACCCGAGGTGGCCAGCAGCCCGGCCTGGCCCGGGGCCGCGGCGACGGCGGCCGTGGCGATCTCGCCCGGCTTCTGCGGCGCCGCGACATTCCACAGGCCGACGGTCGCGTCGGTGTCGGCGCCCGCGAGCGTGTGGCCGTCCGGGCTGAACGCGATCCCGGCCACCGCGTTCGCCGGGCCGGTCAGCGCGCCGATCTGCAGGCGCGTGGCGGTGTCCCAAAGCCGCACGGCGTCGTCCTCGCCGGCGCTGGCCAGTTCGGTCCCGTCCGGGCTGAACGCGACCGCGCGTACCGGCCCGGCCGAGCCGCTGAGCACCCCGAGAGCGGCGCCGCTGTTCGCGTCCCACAGGCGCACGGTAGTGTCATCGCCGCCGGACGCGAGCAGCGTTCCGGCGCGATTGAAGGCGACGGAGCGCACCATGCCGGTGTGGCCGACCAGCTCCTGCGGCCGGGCGCTGAGATCAGCGGTCTTCCATATCCGCACCTCGCCGTCGGTGCACGCGGCGGCCAGTCTGTCGCCGCCCGGGCTGAACGCGACGCCGCTGATGGTCCCGTTGCGCACGCCGACCTCGGCCACTCGTTTCAGGCTGCTGACGTTCCAGAGCCAGACCGTTCCGGCATAGCCCGCGGTGGCCAGTTCGGTGCCGTCCGGGCTGAAGGCCAGGGCGTCGACCGCGTCCGGTCCGGCGCCGACCGTGCCCAGTCGTGTTTTGGTGGCCACGTCCCAGAGCACGGTGGTTCCGTTCTGCTGTGCGGCGGCCAGCAGGCGGCCGGTCGGATCGAAAGCCACCGCATAGAACGGCGCGTCACCGGAAAGCATGGCGACCGGCGCGCGCGTACCCGTGTTCCCTGATGCGGTGTCATCCGCGGTGGTGCTCCACAGCGTCACGGCGTTGTCTTGGCCGGCCGCGGCGAGCAGCGGCGCGGCCGGATCGTAGGCGACGGCGTTCACCGCTCCGGCGATGTTCGGCAGGCGCGCCGTGAAGTAGCCGGTCTGGCTGGACAGCAGGCTGTTGACGGCCTCGGTGTCGGTGGGGGCGATCCGGTACGCCGCCAGGGAGAGCAGCAGCGCCACCTCCGGATCGGTCGAGCGGCGCGCGTCCGCCTCGGCGGCGAGCTGCCGGGCCTGTGCGATGGTCTGCTGTCGGTGCGCCGCGCCGCTGTTGTTCTTGGCGACGAATCCGAGCCCGGCCGCGGCGACCAGCGCCGCCGTGAGCGCCATCGCCACGCCGAGCCGCAGCCGGTCGTTGCGCTTGCGCCGGCGTTCGGAGGCGCGCAGGAACTCGTTCTCCCGCCGGCCGAGCTCGCCGCGGCGCGCTTCGGTGACCTCGGCGCGCACCGCGGACAGCTGGGTGCCGCGCAGCAGCAGGTCAGGGTGCTGGCCTCCCGAGTCCCATTCCTGGGCGCCCGCGGAGAGCCGTTGCAGGGTGCGCAGCCAGTCGCGGTGCTCCTCCAGCCACTCGCTCAGCGCGGGCCAGTGCCGCAACAGCGCCTCGTGCGCGAGTTGGACGGTGTCCTTGTCGCTGGTGACCAGCCGCTCGCGCTCCAGCCGGTCGAGCACCCGCCGCGCCGTCGGCAGGTCGCTGCGGGCCACCTCGGTGAGCAGCGCCGCGCGGGTCATCCGGCGCCGGGTGTCCTCCGCGTCGGCGCGGACCGAGACCATGTGCTCCAGCAGGATGCGTGCCACGCGCTTGCTATCGCTGTCAAAGCTCTGATATACCTCGTCGGCCTTCTTGGCTACCGCGCCCTTGATGCCGCCCGCCGCGGTATAGGCCTTGGTGGTCAGCACCCAGCGGTCGCCGTGCTCCGCGCGCTCCCTGCCCTCCCAGGTTTCCCGCAGCGCGTGCGCGAGCAGCGGCAGCTTGCCCGGGTCGTAGGTGGCCACGGCGCCGTCCTCGCCGTCGGGAGAGGTGACCGCCTCCAGGTCGGTGAGCATGAATTCGACCAGCCCTTGCTGAACCTCCAGCCCGGCGTCGCGGGCCGGTGCCTCGATCGCCTCGCGCAGCTCCCTGATGTTCATCGGGCCGACGATGAACTGGTCGCTGAGCGCGGGGCCGAGCGCCGGGTGCGCGGTGCAGTGTTCGACGAAGCCCGCGCGCAGCACCAGGACGACGAGGGCCGGCGCCGGGGCGCCGGGCTGCCCGTCGGCGGCCGCGCAGATCGCGTCGACGAAGCGCTGGCGCTCAAGGCCGTCCTCGCACTGCGTGAAGATCTCCTCGAACTGGTCGATCACCAGCACGAGCCGGCCGGCCTCGGTGGCCGGTTCGGGACGGTCGGCCGCCGAACCGTCGCGCCGGCGCCGGTCGAAATCGAGCACCTGGCGCAGGATCAGGGCCGCGTTGTTCGGGTTCTGCCGCAGCTTCTCGGCGATCTCGACGCTGTCCCCGCCGAGCCGGTTGGCCAGCCGCAGCGCGAGTTCGCCCAGCGGGGCCGGGCCCGGCTTCATCACCTCGCGCGGCCAGCGCTCCGAGCCCGGCACGGCCAGCGCGCCGGTGTCGAGGCCGGGAATCAGGCCCGCGCGGAGCACCGAGGACTTGCCCGCGCCGGACGCACCGACCACGAGCACCATCGACAGGCCCTGCAGGCGCTGCCGCAGCCGGGTGACCAGGCGCGCGATGAGCTGTTCGCGGCCGTGGAACCATTGCGCGGTCTCCTCGTCGAACGCCGCCAGACCGGGATAGGGCGAGTCCTCCGAGTCCTTGCCGGGGTCGGGCGCGGATCGCGATCCGGCGGGAAGCTGCTTCGGCAGGAGCCGGACCGCGCCGCGGCCGATCGCCAACTGCCGGTGCAGCTCGGTGATCTGGACGCCGATCCGCTCGACCTGCTCGGCCTGCCCGCGCTGCATCGCTTCGAGCCTGGCCAGGTCGTGCTGGATGACGGCGAGTCCCGACATGACGTCCTCGCGCAGCGCGCGGAACTCGACCGAGGTCTGGCTGAGCTGGTTGACCGTCTCGCCGATGTAGACCGAAAGTCCTTCGACACCGCTGCGGACCGCGGCGTCCAGCGCGGTGCCGACGCCGTTTACGCGATGCAGTATCTGCGCCATCTCGGCGCGTAGCGCGGCGGCTTGCGGCCCGTCGAGTTCTTCCCGCAGCCGGCTGCTGAGCGCGGATTGCAGGCGCTCTTCGGAAATCCGCTTTCCGTGCGCCTCGCCGCGCAGCTGCGCGACGACGTCCTCGATGACGTGCGCGATGTGCTCGGCGCCGATGTTGCCTAGCTGCCCGAGCAGTCCGGAAAGCGCGAGGGCCGCGTTGCCCAGCAGGAGCGGGATCGCGATGGGCGAGAGGGCCGCCGCGGTGAGCGCGGCGGCGAGCGCGAAGGGGGTGGCGCCGAGCAGTCCGCGTCCGTGCAGCCGAATCCAGAACCGGATACTTTCGCGGGCCCGCTCGATCAGACCGGGTATCGCGTCTTCCGGTTCGGCCTGCGCGAGAGCTTTGGATCCCTCACCGGTGTCTGTTCGTTTGACTCCGGTGGTGCCATTGCGCGGGATGGCGGGCGAATACCCGCTCGTGTCGTCCGCCGGTTCCGGGGGTGTACGTTCTTCGTCTCCAGGCGCGATTGCCATGTCTAGCCACCGCCTGTGACATCGCATGGAAGAGTGCTGTGTACCGCCGGATCGATGGCTCTCGCTGCCTTGAGCAGGGTCGTGCATGGATCGGCGGCGGGAAGTCCTGGCCCGGCGGGCAGCGCCTCGTGGATCCCCGAGTAGATCTTCTTGCTCAGCTCGCCGTAGTCAGGGGTCGAGGAGGGTCGGCTGACCGGGCTGATTCGCGCGGCCGCGGCCATGATCGGGGTGTTCGCGGTGACGTCGGAGGACGTGCGCACCGCGTAGTTGCTCGGTATCTCGGAGAACTGCGTCGCCAGGATGCGCTGCGCCTGCGGCCCGGCCATCCAGCGCACGAAGGTCAGGTCCGCGGTGAGGTTGCGGCTGTGCGGGTTGACGAACAGATTCCACCCGCCGACGACTGAGGAGCCGGGGCCGCGCTGCCCCTGGAACGTGGGCAGCGGCATCACGCCGACCTTGTCCAGATCCGCCACGGCGCTGGTGGCGCTCACCGCGTTGGCCCAGGACGAGTCCCAGCTGCGCAGGAATGCGGCCTGCCCGCTGTCGAACGCCGAGTCGCCCTGCGGCTCCTCGAAGCCGTTCACGCCCGCAGGCGAGAGCCCGTCGCCGATCAGGGTCCGGAGAAAGTCGAGCGCCTTGAGCGCCTGCGGCGAGGCGAGTCGGGCGGCGGTCGCCTGGCCGGCGGAGGTGGCGAACTGCGCCGCGCTCTGCCCTCCGTACGCGTCGGCGAGCAGCTCGGTCCAGTCGCAGGTCAAGCCCTCGTATGCGTCGCCCTGCCAGGCGAATTGGTACGGCAGGCCGCGGTTTTTGAGCGCCCTGGCGTCCGCGAGCAGCTGTTCCCAGGTGCTCGGCGCGGGCAGGTGCGCCTGCGCCAGCAGGTCCTTGCGATAGAACAGGAAGCCGTAGTCCACGAAGTAGGGCACCGCGTAGACGTTGCCCCGATAACTCATCGCCTGAATCAGGGTATTGTCCGCGAGGGCGGTGCCGGGCGGGGCGAACTGCGACCAGAACGACGCCGGGAAGTAGTCGTTCAGCGGCAACGCCAGACCGTCGTGCCCGAACTCGGCCGGCCAGGTGACGTCGCCGGAGTAGACGTCGGGCGTCGCGGACCCGCCGGACAGTTCGCCGCTCAGTTTCTCGTGCAGCCGGTCCGTGTTGTCAGGGCCCGGCTGAAGGTTCACCTTGATCGAGGGATAGGCCTGCTCGAAGGCGTCCACGAGCACCTGCCGGGCGTCGTCGCTCGCGTTGCGCAGGGTCGGGCTGGAAACCCAGACGATGGTCTGCGAGCCCTCCGCGCGGTTGGCCGGGTCGGTCAGGTCGGGCAGCGGGGAGGTGCACCCTGCCGCGGCCGCCGCGGCCAGCACGAGCGCGCCGGTGCACGCCGACCACTGTCGGCGTGCACTGATGCGCCTGCGAGGCATTCCGGCCGTTCACCCCGTTTCCGCGGTGGCTCACCCTCCGGTCGCACCGCTCCCCGCCGGAAACCCTACCCACTCAGAGCGCCGATGACGATCCGTCAGCGAAATTCGCGGCTCCTAGAATCTCGGGCGCTTGCCGGTCCAGTCGGGGTGGACCAGACGCATGTGGGTGATGTCGTCGCGGCGCCGGACCCCACATGTGCGGTACTGCTCGTGCAGGCGCGCCAGTGCGTCGCGATCGATCTCGACGCCGAGGCCGGGGCCGCCGGGCAGGCGCAGCGAGCCCGCCTCGAACGTGAGCGTGCCGGGACGGATCACGTCCTGGAAGTCCGGCGTGTCGGCCGTGTAGCCGAAGCCGCGCTGCCACGGGCTGTGCGTGTCGAGGGCGTAGGTGAGGTTCGGCGTCGCGGCGGCGAGGTGGGCCATGGCCACCAGGCTGATGCCCAGGTGCGTGTTCGAGTGCATCGACAGGCCGAGCCCGAAGGTCTCGCAGATCCCGGCGAGGCGCTGCGACGCGCGCAGGCCGCCCCAGAAGTGGTGGTCGGAGAGGATGACCTGCACGGCGCCGCGGTGCACCGCCTCGGGGATGTCCGTGAAGGACGTGACGCACATGTTGGTCGCCAGCGGCAGCGGGGTTCCCGCGGCCACCTCGGCCATGCCGGGGATGCCCGGCGCCGGGTCCTCCAGGTATTCGAGCTCTCCTTCGAGCTCCTTGGCGACGTGCAGGCTGGTTGGCACGCTCCAGTTCGCGTTGGGGTCGATGCGCAGCGGGTGGTCAGGGAACGCCCTGCGCAGCGCGCGGATAGCTTCGATCTCCTGGTCCGGGGGAAAGACGCCGCCCTTGAGTTTGAGCGAGCCGAACCCGTAGGTGTCGACCATTCTGCGGGCCTGCGCCACGATGCCGTCCGGGTCGAGCGCGGCGCCCCAGTCGTCGGGTTCGAAATCGCAGCCGCCGCCCGCCGGATGCTCGGCCCACTTGTAGAACAGGTAGGCGCTGAAGTCCACGCTCTCGCGCACCGCGCCGCCGAGCAGGTCGACCACAGGCCGGCCGGTGGCCTTGCCCTGGGCGTCGTAGCAGGCCACTTCGAAGGCCCCGACGATCTGCGCGACCGTCTTGTCCGCCCCGGTCGGGCCGATCAGCTCGGTCGGGTTGTACGCGGTGAACGAGCCGAGGGATCCGGCCGCACGCCGGGTCAGCCCATTGATGTCGAACACGTCGAGGCCGGGCAGCGCGGCGGCGGCCCGGCTCAGCAGTTCCAGGGTCGGATCATCGCCGTAGGCCTCGGCGATGCCGGTGACGCCGGACTCGGTGTGCAGCTCGATGATCGACCGCAACGCATAGGGCTGATGGCAGCCGGAGGCGTTGAGCAGCGGCGGGTCCTTGACGGCGATCGGGGTGATGGTGACCGAGGTGACGGTGAGCCGATCGCTCGTGCCGCGTGCGGGGCCGGGAGTCGGGCTTTCGTCGTCGTGCACTGAGTTATCCTTCTATCCCTTGAGCGAGCCGCTGAGCAGGCCGCGTTCGAAGAGCCGTTGCAGGCCCAGGTACACCAGGACGCCCGGGACCATCAGCACCAGCACGGCCGCGAGCTTGACGCCCTCGCCCTGCTCCTGGCTGGCTTGCAGGCTGGTCACCACGACGGTCAGAGTATTCATGTCCGGGCTCTGCGCAACCAGCAGCGGCAGCAGGTACTGGTCCCAGATCATCAGGAAGCCGAAGACGGCGCAGGTGCCCAGGGCGGGCAGGCACAGCGGCACGATGATCCGGGTCAGGATGCGGAAATCGGAGGCGCCGTCGACCCGCGCCGCCTCCTCGAGCTCCAGCGGGATGCGCCGCATGAACCCGGTGAGCACGAACACCGGCAGCGCCCAGCCGACCAGCGGCAGGGTCAGGCCCGCGTACGAGTTGACCAGCGTGCCGCCGGTGAACGGCTGCGGGATCTCGCCGAGCACCTGGAACAGCGGGACCGCGATGACCTCCTCGGGCATCATCATCGTGGCCAGGATCAGCAGCAGCACCACCGTCGAGCCGCGAAACCGCCGCCTGGCCAGCGCGTGCGCTGCCAGGGTGCTGACCGTGAGCTGCAGGGTGAGCCCGACCACCGCGACGACGACGGAGTTGAGCAGGCCGCGGGCCACGCCGAGATTCCAGGCCTGAGTCAGGTTCCCGAACGTGGCGTGCTTGGGCAGCAGCATCACCTGGCCGAGGCGGGCAAGGCCGCCGGAGAAAGCGGTCGCGATGAGCGTCCAAAGCGGGAGGACGAAGATGAAGACGGCGACCCCGTAAAGCAGGAGACGCAGCGTCATTCTTCCGGCGCGGCCGCGCGTGAGCCGGCGCGGCGGACGCAGGCCGAGGGTGTTGGAAGTGGCCGGAACTCCGCCGGTCTCCAGCCCGTCGTACGTGCTGCTCACCAGGCCTCCCTTCGGTTGCGCCACCACAGATTCAGGCAGGTGAGCAGGATCGTGACGGCGAGCAGCAGGGTGCCGATCGCGGCGGCGTACCCGGCGTCGTTGTTCTCGCTGAACTGCTCGTAGACGTAGGTGACCACGGACTGCGTCGAGCCGGCCGGGCCGCCGCTGGTGGCGACCCAGATCTCGGTGAACACCCGCAGGCCCCTGATGATCCCGAGGGTCAGCACGATCGTGGTGATCGGCCGCAGCGAGGGGAGCGTTACATAGCGCAGCCGCTGCAGCGCCCCGGCGCCGTCGAGGTGCGCGGCCTCGTAGAGCTGCCGGTCGATCCCGGCCAGGCCGGCCACGAAGATGACCATGTCGTACGGCGCGTTCTTCCAGACCTGGATCAGGATCACCGAGGCCAGCGAGGAGTGCGTGCTCGACAGGAACGGGGCCGGCCCGGCACCGAACGCGCCGAGCAGCGAGTTCACCGCGCCGTACCGGCTCGGGTAAAGCAGCGTCTGCCACAGCGAGGCGGCGGCGACCATGGCCACGACGGTCGGCAGGAACACGGCCGTTCGCAGGATCCGCAGATGCCGGGCCGGGCCCTCGAGCAGCAGCGCCAGCGCGAAGCCGACCAGGATCGAGCCGGCCACGGCGCCGACCGCGTCGATCACCGTGTGCAGCACGGCCGCGCGCAGATCGGGGTCGCTGAACGCGCGCTGGTAGTTCGCCCCGGCCACGTACTGGTTGCCGAGATACGGCCGCACGTGGAAGAAGCTGAGGTACACGCCCCAGATCGTGGGCCAGAGCTTGAAGACCCCGATGAAGACCAAGACAGGGGCCAGATACAGCCAGGGCATCAGCCTGCGGCCGGTGCGCCGGATCCGGCGGCGCGGCGCGGGCCGCCTGGCCGGCGGGGCGACCGGCTCGTACAAACCGGTATCCCGGCCGCGCGCGCGTGCGGCCGGGACCGGGGCTTCGGGAGTGGACGCCGGGGATGCTTGCGCGGTCACCTCAGCGCTCCCGTGGTCGTGGTGCACAGTCTGACAGCAACACGGCCAGGACGCCGGGCCGGCGTCCTGGCCGCCTCGGCACGCATCATCCGACCCCCTGCTGCCGCAGCGCCGAGTTCAGATCACCGTTGAGCGCGTTCAGCGCGGACTGCGTGTCGCCGCAGGAGGAGAGCAGCTTGTTCAGGCCGGCGGAGGCCTTCTGCCGCAGCGCGGTCCAGTTCGGCAGGTTGTCCCATTCGTAGTGCCCTGCGTCGGCGTAGACCTGCTGCGCCACCTGCCAGCGCTGGTCGCCGTTGTGCACGGCAGCCGCGTCGACGGTCTTGTTCACCGAAAGGCGCACCACTGTGGCCGTCTTGACCCCGATCATCCCGAGCTGCTGCGCCTGCGGGGTGATCATGAACTCTTCCAGCTTCGTCGCCTCGTCGCTCTTGGCGTCGGCCATGGTGAAGATGTCGGTGCCCTCGGCGAGGGTCGCGGTGGTGCCGCTCGGCCCGGCGGGCGGCGCAATCACGATGTACTTGCCCTTGACCGTCGTCGCGTCCATGGTCGCGTAGGCGTAGGGCCCGGTGAGGTAGATGCCTGCGACGCCGGTCTGGAACGCCTTGTTGGTCGCGGTCGTGTCGTCTCCGAGCACCGAGGGCTGCACGTCCTTGGCGGTGCACACCTGGTTCTCCAGGAACCGCGCGGACTGCACGGCCTGCGGCGTGTTCACGGTCGCGGTGTACTTGCCGTCGCCCGCGGACTTCACGAAGTCGCCGCCGGCCTGGTACAGGAAGCTCGACCAGTACCACGAGGTGTAGCCGCGGGCGGTGGAGCCGGGTATGTCGAGGCCGTAGGTGTCCGCCTTGCCGTCGCCGTCAGGGTCCTGCGTCGTGAACGCCTTGGCCACCTTGGCCAGGTCGTCCCAGGTCTTCGGCGGCTGCAGGCCAAGCTTGTCCAGCCAGTCCTTGCGGATCAGCAGCACGTTGGCCTGAGCCGAGAACGGGACCGCGTAAGGCTGGCCGTGCAGGTCGGTGGCGGACTTCCAGGCCAGGTCGGTCAGCTGGTCCGCGCCGGCCAGCTTCGCCTTGTCGACGGGCAGGATGATGCCCTGGCTCTCGAAGTTGCCCAGCTGCGCGGCGTCGTCGAGCACGACGTCGGGCAGCCGGTGCGCGGAGGCCGCGGCGGTCAGCTTGGTCTCGAAGTCGGTGAGCGTGGCGGTGGTGATGTCCACCTTGATGCCGGACTGCGCGGTGAACGCGTCGAAGATCTTCTGATACGCCTTCGGCGAGTCCCCGGCCCCGCGGATCCACACCGTCAGATCGCCGGTGGCGTGGGCGTTCTTCGACTGCGGCAGGGATCCTCCGCCGCCGCTGCCGCCCGCGGTGGACGACGCGCTGCACCCGGACAGCGCCGCCGTGCCGGCCAGCGCGCAGCCGGCCACCGCGGCCAGCATCGCGCGGCCCGTTCGGTTGGGCCGCGGCCTCGTGGAGTGCATGGACACCTCGACTCTGAGACGCCGTTCATGTATGTGAATAGTTGACACGAGCATGAAGCATGTGCAGCGTGTGAAACATATTCGGGGAAGCAGACTTGGTCAAGGTTCGTTACAAGACGGCCGGAAGGAAGGAAGCTTATGGCGGTCGTCGGGGGGGCTGGGGCCGACACGGAAGCGGCGGCCGGGGTGAAATCCGCCCGGCGGGCCGTTGAGTTACTAGAAGCCTTCGGGAGGAACCACTCCTGGACCTCAATGACTGAGTTACATACCCAGACCGGCTTCCCACGCTCAAGCCTGCACGGCCTGCTGCGTACGCTGCGCGACCTGGGTTGGATCGAGTCAGACGACGTAGGAACCAGATTCCGACTTGGTGTTCGAGCATTGATATGCGGTACCGCGTATCTGGATCGCGATCCAGTGATGCCTTATGCGACCGACGCCCTGGAACGTGTGCGCGAGCAGACTGGTCTGACGGCGCATTACGCGCGGCTGTGCGGAGCGGACATCGTGTATTTGGAGACACGCGAATCCCGTCGCTCGGCGCACTTGGTCTCCCGCGTTGGCCGAACGCTGCCGGCCTACGCGACCTCGCTCGGCAAGGCGCTGCTCGCTGAACTCTCCGACGCGGAGCTCACCAAGCTGCTTCCGACGGAACTGCCCACACTCACCGAGCGCACCATCACCGATCGCGAAACGCTGCGCGCCGAACTCGGAGTCACCCGGGCACGCGGCTACGCGACCGAACGCGAGCAAGGCACTCCGGGCGTGGCCTGCGCGGCCGCCGTGGTGCCGTACCGCATCCCCGCCACCGACGCGATGAGCTGCTCCATGCCCTCAGGCGAAGTGACCGACGCGGAGTTGCACCGCGTCGGCAAGCTGCTGCACGAGGTGGCCGGCGACCTCAGTCAACAGCTGCGGCGGGTCGGCATCCGCTGAAAACAGTGCCCGCTCGAACACAGTGCCCGCTGAAAGCAGCGTCCGCTGACGGCGCCCACTCAACCCCACGAAAGGTGGTTCCGCAATGACGCAGACGGCGACGACGCCTGCGGGCCGGCGCATCAGCCGGTTCACGCTGTACTTCTTCGGCGCGCTCGGCGGCATCCTGTTCGGCTACGACCTCGGCGTCATCGCCGCGATCCTGGTCATCCTCGCCAAGGACTGGCACCTGACCGGCTTTCAGAAGGGCGTGGTCACGGCGAGCCTCTCGGTCGGCGCGATGATCGGCGCGGCCGCGGCCTCCCGGCTCGGCGACCGGCTCGGCCGCCGCCGCGCGATCATGGCGGCGGCGCTCGTCGTCATCGTCGGGACGGTGGCCTGCATGCTCTCGCAGAACCTGCCGGAGCTGACCGTCGCGCGCGGCGTCATCGGGATCGGCATCGGCTGCTCCTCCGCGACCGTGCCCACGTATCTGTCCGAACTGGCCCCGGCGCGGCTGCGCGGCGCGCTGGCCTCGCTCAACCAGATCTTCATCGTCTCCGGGATCCTGATCGCCTTCCTGGTCGGCTACTGGCTGGCCGCGACCGGCGACTGGCGCGGCATGTTCGCCGGCGCGCTGGTGCCCGCGGCGATCCTGCTGGCCGGGCTGACGCTGCTGCCGGAGACGCCGCGCTGGCTGGTGCAGGCCGGGCGCGAGCAGGAGGCGCGCGCGGTGCTGGCGGGCATCCACCGGCAGGAGGCCGTGGACGGCGAACTGGCCACCATCCAGGAGGTCATCCGGCTCGACGCCGAGCAGCGCGGCAGCCTGCGCGAGCTGTGGGCGCCGTGGGTGCGGCCGATGCTGTTCGTGGCGCTGCTGCTGGCGGTCGGGCAGCAGTTCAGCGGCGTCAACGCGATCAACGCCTACTTCCCGACGATGCTGGTCTCCCTCGGCTTCACCACCAGCACCGCGCTGCTGAGCGCGATCGCGCTCGGCGTGACCAAGCTCGCGTTCACCGCGTGGGTGGTGTTCGTGGTCGACCGCTGGGGTCGCAAACCCCTGCTGCTCATCGGCAACGCGCTGATGTTCGTGACACTCGCGTCGACCGGCTTCGTGGTGCTGGACGTGCACGGCAAGACCGCCCTCGGCGTGGCGACCCTGATCCTGCTGATCGGCTACCTGGCCGCGTACGAGCTGGGCTGGGGCGCGGTGGTGTGGGTGATGATGGCCGAGGTCTTCCCGCTGCGGGTGCGGGCGGCCGGCATGGGCGTGAGCAGCGTGGTGCTGTGGGCGGCGACCGGCATCGTGACCGCGGTCTTCCCGATCATGTCGGACAAGAACGCGCTCGGCATCGGCCACTCGATGTGGGTGTTCGCCGCGGTCAACGCGGTGCTGTTCGTGCTGGCCCGGTGGCTGGTGCCGGAGACCAAGGGGCGCAGCCTCGAGCAGATCGAGCTGGAGCTGCGCGGCCGGCACCGCGAGCAGGCTCCGGCGGCCAGCGAGGTCTGATTCGCCGCCTGCACGGGCCTCGCGTACGCAAGGCCCCGGCGGTTAGGGCAGCGCGGAGCGCAGCCAGCCGATCCGCTCCGTCGCGGCGTGGAAGCTGGTGGAGTCGAGCGTGCCGTTGCCGAGCGCGGTCGCGAGCGCGTTGCGGGCGCTCTGTCCCTGGCTCACGTCGCGGGCCGAGCAGAGGATCAGGTCCATTCCGGCCGCCGCCGCCTTGACCGCGCGCTGGGCCGTGCTGCCGTACGCGCTCAGCGCACCCGCCTCAAGCGCGTCCGTGATGGTCACGCCGCGGAATCCGTTGCGGCCGCGCAGTTCCCCGTTCACGATCGTCGGCGAGAGGCCCGCGGGAAGGCTCGGGTCCAGCGCCGGGTAGAGCGCCCACGAGCACATCACCAGCATGACGCCCGCGCTGATCGCCGCCGGATAGGGCACCTCGTCGATCGTGTGCAACTGGTTCAGCGAGACGTTCAGCGTCACGGCCTCAAGGTCAGTGTTCTGCGAGGTAGCCGCCGAGCCGAGGCCGGGGAAGTGCTTGGCGGTGGCCGCCACCCTGGTCGCCTGCTGCGCGCTGATGAAGGCCGATCCCAGCGCGGCGACCGTGGCCGGGTCGTTGCTGAACGAACGCTGATACTGGTCGATGAAGTTGCCCGCGGTGTAGAACACGTCGAGCACGGGGGCCAGATTGACGTTCATGCCGACGCCGCGCAGGTTCTGCCCGGCCCCCGTGCCGCCGGCGCTCGCCGCGGCCACCGGGTCGGCGGCCTGGCCCATCTGCTTCGCCGACAGCGTCGGCTGGCCCGGCAGCCGGCGCACGAGGCCGCCCTCCTGATCGGTCATCAGCAGCAGCGGCTGCTTGATCGGGCCGCTCTTCGCGGCCTGCCGCAGCTGGGCGATCACCCCGGCGATCTGGCTCGCGCTGGTGATGTTCTCGCCGAAGAAGATCACGCCGCCGACAAGGCCGGCGCTGATGTCGCTCAGCAGGCTGGCCGGCGGGGTGGTGCCGGGGTAGGAGAAGATGACCCGCTGACCGGCCAGCTGGAGGTCCGACAGGCCCAGCGGGAAGCTGACCATCGCGGTGGCGCCGGGCTGCGGGATCGGACGCCGGTCGCCCAGGCGCTGCCCGGTGCCGTCCGGAGTGGCCTGCCACCAGCCGAACGCGCCGGCCATGCCGAGTCCCGCGGTGCCGGCCAGCAGAGCCCGCCGACTGGGTCGTGCGCCGTTCGATTCCTGGCCCGGTGCAGTCGGTTCAGCCATGCAGTCAGTGTACTAACCCGTCGCAATACGCCGCGAAAACCGACCGGAGGGACGAATCGACCGCGCTCGCGGCCTTCGCGCGATGCCCGGCCGATCCCGCCGCGGTCAGCCGATCCCGGAGCTGACCGGCTTGCTGTCCGCGCCGACCCGGGTGCGGAAACTCACGCTCTGCTGCACCAATCGGATCAGCGCGGCCTTGACCGGCTCGCGGTCGCGGGCGTCGAGCGTGACGACCGGGACGTCCGGCGGCACGGACAGCGCCTCGCGGATGTCGGAGACCTCGTGCACCAGCTTCCCGTCGAAACAATTCACTCCGATGATGTACGGCAGCCCGAAGTCCTCGAAGTAGTCGACCGCGGAGAAGCTGTCGGCCAGCCGCCTGGTGTCCACGAGCACGATCGCGCCGATCGCGCCGCGGCACAGGTCGTCCCACATGAACCAGAACCGGGTCTGCCCGGGCGTGCCGAACAGGTAGAGCACCAAGTCCGAGTCCAGCGTCACCCGGCCGAAGTCCATCGCCACCGTGGTGGTCTGCTTGCCGGGCACGCCCCGCACGTCGTCGACCCGCTCGGCCACCGCGGTCATGACCGCCTCGGTGGTCAGCGGCACGATCTCGGAGACGGTGCCGACGAAGGTGGTCTTGCCCGCGCCGAAGCCGCCGGCGATCACGATCTTCACCGGCGTGACCGCCGTGTCGCGTCCGGGGCCGGCCCGCCGGCCGCCCTGGTCAGAGGTTGCGAAGGCCAATGAGCACCCTTTCCAGTAGCGCCAGGTCAGGCTGGCCGTCCGGGGAGTCCGGCTGCTGCACCGAGACCAGGCCGCTCTCGGCCAGGTCGCCCACGATCACCCCGGTGACGCCGAGCGGCATCCTGAGCAGCGCCGCGATCTCGGCCACGGACTTGAACTCGGAGCACAGGCGGCAGACCTTCTCGTACTCGGGCACCAGGGTGTGCATGACGTTCCAGCCCCGGGCGGTCGTCGTGACCAGCGCCTCCATCGCGAGCTGCGAATGGGACTGCGTGCGTCCGCCGGTGACGGCATAAGGGCGTACGAAGGGAGACGCCTCGCCTTCGGAACCCACCTTGCACCTCCCTCAGCCTGCCGGGCTGCTCACTAATATCAGAGTTCTTGGTCGTCCGGGTCACTGCGGCAGAGCGTTCTGCAGTTCTTCGCGCAGCGCCGGCGTCAACACCTCCCCGGTGCGCTCCACCAGGTTGGTCATCTCGTAGCCGATCAGGCCCATGTCGCTCTCGGTGGAGGCGAGGGTCGCCATGACCGAGCCGTCGCTGATCGCCATCACGTACAGGAAGCCGCGGACCATCTCGACCACCGTCTGGGTGACCGCGCCGCCCTCGAAGATCCGGGCCGAGCCCTGGGTCAGGCTCGCCAGGCCGCTGGCCACCGCGGCGAGCTGGTCGGCCCGGTCGCGGGTCAAGCCCTCCGAGGACGCGATCAGCAGCCCGTCGGAGGAGACCACGATGGTGTGGGCCACCCCGGGGACCCGCTCCACGAAATTCGAGATCAACCAGTTGAGGCTCTCCGCCTCCTGGCTCATACCCCTCATGTCCCGTTCCTCAACTCTGTTCGGTCTCGCCGGCCAACTGCTGCGAGTTGCGGCGGAAGGTCGACAGGCGCTTGCGCACGGCCTCCGCGGTCGACGAGATCCCCGGCGGCGGAGTGACCTTGGCCGCGCCGTTGGCCCCGGCCTTGCCGGGTACCAGGTTCGCCTTCGGCACCCGGCGCGGCAGGCCGCTGTTGGTGACCCCGTCGCGGGCCGGGTTGGCGAGCGCGGCGGCGGCCTTCCAGGCGTCGTCGCCCGGCGAAGACCAGGTCCGTGGACCGGATTCGGGTTCGGTCATCGTGGGCACGGGCGCGCCCACGGGCACGGAGGGCGGCCTGAAGCGCCCGGCCATCGGGCCCTGCGCGTTCGAGGCGGCCTGCTGCACGTTTGACGCGGCCTGCGCGGAGCCGTTGGCCGCCCTCGTGGCGTCCCACGGCTGAACGGACCGAGGGCTCCAACCGGAGTGCGGCGGACGGGTGCCGCGGCGGCGGAACCACTCGGACTCGACGGCCTCGAAGATCGGCAGCCGCTCGTTGGTGTCGGTCATCGCGGCGTCGCTGCGCGCGGCTTGTCTCACCTCGGCGCTCGGCGCTGGATGAGAGTTCTGCGTTTGCCGCGGAGGCTGAGTTTGCTGCTGCGGAGGCTGCGCCTGCTGCGGAGGCTGCGCCTGTCGAGGACCCCTCGTCGGAAGAGGGTCGTCGGGTGCGGCCTGCTTCGGCTCGAACCACGTCGGGTCGATCACCGGTGCGGAGGGCGCGCCATCGATGTATACCGCCGCGTTCGATCGCGGCGACTGGGGATTCAGCGGATCCGGCCGCTGTGAATCCGGGTGCTGACGATCCATCGCCGGACCGGGGAAGGGCGGGGCCGCGAACTGGCCGGGGAGCACCGGATTGGCGCTGAAGCGGCCCGCGCCGTTGACCGGCGGTTCGCGGAACCCGGCGCCCACGCCGGCGTCCGGCGGCGGAGGGCTCGGCGGTTCGCCTAATCGCCGGGTTCTGCCGAACTCGCCGCCCTGCCAGTCCTCCGGCGCGCCGCCGCGGCCCTGGTCGAGCAGGCCGCCGCCGCTGAAGCCCTCGCGGGCGATACCGGGCACGGTGACCCGCGGCTGCGGGCCGGAGTCGTCCGGCCGCCGGGCCGCCATCGCGCCGAGGTCGACCAGCGTGACCGGCAGGTGGATCGAGGCGGTGACGCCGCCGGCCGGGGATTCGGAGAGCGTGACACTGATTCCGTAGCGCGCGGCCAGCCGGCCGACGACGAACAGTCCCATCTGCCGGGAGACCCCGACGTCCACGAGCGGCGGCTTGGACAGCCGCTCGTTGGAGCGGCGCAGGTCCGCCGCGGTCATGCCGATGCCGACGTCCTCGATGTGCAGGATCACGCCGCCGTCGTCCGCGCCGCGCGCCGCGACCCACACCTTCGTCTGCGGGGACGAATAAGTGGTCGCGTTCTCCAGCAGCTCGGCGACCAGGTGCGCGACGTCGGGCGCGGCCTTGCCGACGATCCGGGTGCGCGGGATCTCGCCGAACATGATCCGCTCGTACTGCTCCACCTCGGCGGCCGCGGCCCGCGCCACGTCCACCAGCTGCACCGCCTCGGTCCACCGCCGCGCGGTCTCCTCGCCGGCGAGGACCAGCAGGTTCTCGTTGTTGCGGCGCATGCGGGTGGCCAGGTGGTCCAGCTTGAACAGCTGCGCCAGCTGTCCCGGGTCCTTCTCGCTGTTCTCAAGCCCGTCGATCAGCAGCAGCTGCCGTTCCACCAGGCCCTGGCTGCGGCGGGAGAGGTTCTTGAACATCGCGTTGACGTTGCCGCGCAGCAGCGCCTGCTCGGTGGCCAGCCGCACCGCCGCGTCGTGCACCTCGTCGAAGGCGCGGGCGACCTCGCCGATCTCGTCCCGGGAGCGGACCGCGATCGGCTCCACTCTGGTGCTCGCCGCTTCCACGTCGGTGGCGTCGCGCAGCCTGCGGATGACCGCGGGCAGGCCGTCAGTGGCGATCTGGTAGGCGGAGGTCCGCAGCACCCTGAGCGGTTCGACGATGGAGCGCGCGATGATCGCGGTCGCGGCGAAGGCCAGCAGCAGGGTCAGGATGACGATGCCGGCGTTCGCGTACAGCTGGGTGCGCGCGGCGGACTGGAGGAACGAGGTGCGGTCCAAGGCCTGCGCGCCGACCCGGTTCTCCACCTGGCGCACCTGCGTGACCTTCGCGGTGGCGGCGTTGAACGCGCCCACCGGGTCCGCGCCGATCGTGCTGGCCGGGCGGTTGTCCAGCGCGGCGTCGATCACCTGCTGCACGAGGCTGTCCGCGGTGCCGGTGCTCTGACCGCCGACCGTGGACTGGAACAGGTCGGCGGTGGCCGGCGTGGCCTGCGCGGTGAGGGTGGCCAGCGAGCTGGTGTACTTCGCCTGCGCCTGGATCAGCGCCTCCTGCTGCACCCGGGTCTGCCCGCCGCCGCCGAGGATGGAGACCAGGTAGCCGCGCTCCTGCGAGGTCTGCTCGCCCGCCTGCTCGACCGCGGCCAGGGAGCTGACGAGGTTGCCCAGGTCGTGGTCGGTGGTGCCGGTGGCCAGCTGGTCGCTGAAGTTCAGCAGGCTGCTGATGATCGTGGTGTAGGCCTGGAACACCGGCCGCGAGTCGCCGAGGCTGACCACCGAGGAGCGCAGCACGGTCAGGTCGCCGAGCCGGGCGTCCGCCTGGACCGCGAGCGCCTGGGCCGAGGCGGACAGGGCGCCGATGCTGCCGGCGTACTGCCGCCGCGCCGCCTCGAACGCCTGTACCTGCGCGGTGGTGTTGCTTTCCGCGGCCGCCAGGCTGGTCATGTCCTGCGCCTGCTGACCGTCGGTCAGATAGCGGGCGATCAGGTCCCGCTCGTCCTGCACGCTGTGCACGAGTTTTGAGACGGTCAGCGCCACCTGCACCTGGCCGGCCAAATTGCCCTCGGCGGTGATGGCGTCGTTCTCGGTCACCACGCGGGCCGCGCCGAGCGCCACCGCGGCGATCAGCGGCAGCAGCACCAAGAGCACGAGCCGATTGCGCAGACGCAGGTCGCGCAGGCCACGCCGGGTCCGCGGTAAGGCATCATCCGTGTTTTTATCCATCGAGCCTCACACGCTCCTCGTATCGAGCGGGCACGATCTCCGTCCTCTGCTACCGATGTGCGGATTGCGTGGTGAAGCAAACACCCCGGGCTCGGGACAGCCGCAATTTGAGCACAGCCGCACAGCGGGGGCCAAGACTTCACACAACTGACTTAACGGGGGCGCACCGCGCCCGAATAAGGGCGCTTCGCGTGCATATGGACCTGCCGGGAGCGCACCGGCGGTTGCCGGCCCTCCAGCAGCGTGTAGTCCACCAGCTCGCCTATCGCGTGGTGAACGCACAGCATCGCGTAGAGCTCCTGGCGCACCAGGTCAGGACTCTTCGAACGAAGCACGATCCGGTCGCCTCCTTGATAGGCGGTGATGCCACGAAATCCGTTACCGCGCGCGCGGTGCCGGTCGAAGACGGCGGTCAGCCGCTCGGCCGGTGCCTTGCGATGGTCGAGGATCGAGGTGACCAGCCGCCCCGCGGAGGAACCCCGTTCGATCACCCGTACGATCCGGGCCGCCCCGGCGGCGCCGGGCAGCCGGGAGAGCCCTGATCCGTCCGGAAGCCGGTGGTGCACCGGAAATGCCAGCCCGTCGCCCACCGGCCACAGCAGCTCGCCGCCGCGATCGCCGATCGCGCTCCACAGCGCTGCGGACAGCGGCCGTTCGTCGTCCAGCACCACCAGGGAACCCGGTGACACCGAGGCCGCGATGCGCCGGTCCCGGCTGCCGTCCGCTCCCCCGCCGACGGCCGCCGCCACCACCCGGTGGGTCAGGTCGTCGGTGAGTAAGGACAGGTACACCCGCGGCGTGACCGCCGCGGCCGGATCGGCGGTGCGCACCGCGAACTCGCCCCGATTGGCCAGGGTGTCCGGCACGTCGGCCGAGATCCGGCCGAACCGCAGCGGCCGCCAGCCGCCGGGCAGCAGCGGATCCGGCCCGGTGACCGCGGCGGCCGGGGCCGCGGCCCGCTCGAACAGCAGCCGCAGCGGCTCCACGCCGAGCCGGCGCCTGGCCCGCCCGATCGCCGCCGCGCTCGCGGTCTGCGCGCCCGGCGGGTGCGTCAGGCCCGGAATACCGCGCACGATCTCGCCGAGCACGTCCTCGTAGGGCAGCTCGCCGAATATCCACAGCGCGAGGGTGAAATAGACCATCAGCCTGGCCGGCAACAGCCGGTGGCGTTGCTCGCGGCGTCCGAGCACGTCGACGATCTGGTCGACGTGACCCGGCGGGAACGCGCGGATCAGCAGACCCAGCACGACTCGCTGCGGCAACCCGGCGCTGAGCGCGGTGTTCGTGTGACCGGCCCGTGGCATGCGAGCACCCTAGGGCAGCACAACCCACCGTCACACCAGCAGGACCCTAAGTTGACAGTCCCTTGGCCGGATCGCTTGTTGCCTTTGGCTAATCGATGGCATCCTCATGGCCCAATCGAGGGGGCAGTCGCGAGGAGTGTCGATTGGGAAGCTCCACGGGGTCCGATTCCGCAGCATTCGAAGCTTCGTACCCTGACAGACTTCGAAAACCGCCTCCGTTGCTCGCGCTGCACGGCGTGTCCAAGCGGTATCGCGGCCCCGACGGCCGTGCGCACACCGCGCTGGACAATGTGGACCTCACCGTCGCCCCGGGGCGTTTCTGCGTGCTGATCGGCCCCACCGGCTGCGGGAAGTCGACGATCCTCTCGATGATCGCCGGCCTCGCGCGCCCGAGCGAAGGCAGAATCCTGATCGACGGGCAGCCGGTACTCGGAACCGATCCGCGCACCGGTTTCATGTTCCAGAACGACGCGGTCTTCCCGTGGAAGACGGTGCTCTCGAACGTCACGGCCGGCCCCAGGTTCCGCGGCACGCCGAAGCGTGAGGCGGTCGAACTCGCGCGGGACTGGTTGCGCCGGGTGGGGCTGAGCGGATTTGAAACTTACTTTCCGTACCAGCTTTCCGGCGGCATGCGTAAGCGGGTCGCGCTGGCCCAGACGCTGATCAACAATCCGCAGATCCTGTTGATGGACGAGCCGTTCTCCGGCCTGGACGCGCAGACCCGGCAGATCATGTCGGACGAGCTGCTCGGGCTCTGGGAGCAGTTGGGCGCGTCGGTGCTGATGGTCACCCACGATCTGGAGGAGGCCATCGCGCTGGCCGACACGGTGGTCGTGCTCACCGCGGGCCCGGCCACCGTGAAGAAGGAGTTCGCCGTCGATCTGCCGCGGCCGCGCAGCGTGCGCGAGGTGCGCTTCCAGCCGCGCTTCGTCGAGCTGCACGAGCAGATCTGGTCCTGTCTGAGCGAAGAGGTCTCCCTTGCCTATGCCCGCGCTACGACCTCCGCGTGAACGTTCCGGGCCGGACGACCCCGCCGCCGCCGCCGCCGCTGAACCGCGCGACGGCGACGCGCCGGGCCGGCCGCGGGTGCGCCGCCGCGCGATCATCGTCTCGATCCAGGTCGCGCTGCTGGTCGGCGCGCTCGGAATCTGGCAGCTGCTGGCCTCGACGCACACCATCGACGTGTTCTTCTACGGCGATCCGGCGGGCACCTGGCGGCAGCTGACGGACTGGATCCACGGCGGCACCACGGAGGGGCCGCTGTGGCAGCAGATCTGGGTGACGCTGCAGGAGGCGCTGATCGGCTTCGTCATCGGCGTGGTGCTCGGCGTGGTCTGCGGCATCGTGCTCGGCCGGGTCAAGCTGCTCTCCGAGATCCTGGCGGTCTACATCGGGGCGTTCAACTCGATCCCGCGCATCGTGCTCGGCTCGATCTTCATCATCTGGTTCGGCCTCGGCATGCAGTCGAAGATCGCGCTGGCCGTGCTGCTGATCTTCTTCAACGTGTTCTTCAACGCCTTCCAGGGCGCGCGCGAGGTGGACCACGGCCTGGTCGCCAACGCGCGGCTGCTCGGCGCGAGCCAGCTGGACGTGATCCTGCACGTGGTGCTGCCCTCCGCGTTCAGCTGGATCATCGCCAGCCTGCGGGTCGCCTTCGGCCTGGCCATCACCGGTTCGGTGGTCGGCGAGATGCTCGGCGCGCAGCAGGGCCTCGGCACGCTGATCTCGCAGGCGCAGGGCAATTTCAACCCGAACGGCGTGTACGCGGGACTGGTCGTGACCACGATCGTCGCGCTCGCCGCGGAGGGACTGATCACCCTGGTGGAGCGCCGGCTGCTGCGCTGGCGCCCGCCCCGGCACGCACTGGAACCGGAGACCTGATCGCAACCCACTTACACGAATGCGGCTTCACGAACCCAGCTGTCCAAGCGTCCCCTTCCCCGACCAAGGAGAGCACAGTAAGCATGTTCCATCGCAAGCTCGCCCTCGCGATAGCCGCGCTGACCGCGGCCGCCGGCATCTCGTCCTGCTCGAGTTCCAACTCCGGGTCCTCGGCCTCGGCCGGCGGCGGGTCAAGCGCCGCCCCGATCACCGTCAAGATCGCGGTGGCGAACCAGACCAACCAGAGCTACATCCCGCTGATCCTGGCCCAGCAGCTCGGCTTCTTCCGCAAGCAGGGCCTCAACGTGCAGATCGTCAGCGTCACCAGCGGCGCGCAGACCTTCTCGCTGCTGCTCTCCAAGCAGGTGCAGGGCGTGGTCGGGTTCTACGACCACGACCAGGACCTGGTCGCCAAGGGCACCCAGGTGCACGAGGTGGTCCAGCTGCTCCAGGCGCCGGGCATGGTGGAACTGGTGCGCGACGACGAGTCCGCCGCCATCACCTCGCCGGCCGACCTGGCCGGCAAGAACGTCGGCATCACCGGCCTCGGCGGCTCCACCGAGTTCCTCGCCGACTACCTCGCCGCGCACAGCGGCGCGGGCGTGAGCAGCATTCACCCGGTCAGCGTGGCCGCGGGCGCCACCTTCGTCGCGGCGATGCAGCACAAGTCCATCGACGCCGGCGTCACCACCGAGCCGACGATCTCCTCGCTGCTGTCCAAGCACCTGGCCAAGATCCTGGTGGACATGCGCTCGGTGGCCGGAACCCAGGCGGCGCTCGGCGGGCCGTACCCCGGCACCGCGCTCAGCGTGACCGCCGCGTGGGAGAGCGCGAACGCGGCGACGGTGCAGAAGCTGGTGAACGCGCTGGTCGAATCGCTGCACTACATCCAGCAGCACTCGGCTCAGCAGATCGCGGACGCGATGCCGGCCAGCTACTACGCCAGCACCGGCAAGACCGCGTACGTGCAGGCGCTCGCGAACGAGATCGGCATGTACAACCCGACCGGGCTGATGCCGACGGACGGTCCGCAAAGCGTCTTCCGGGTGCTCTCGGAATTCGACCCGGCCGTCAAGGGGCACCAGATCGACCTGAGCCAGACGTACACGGACCAGTACGTGCAGAAGGTCCCGGCGTCCTGACCTGACCTGGCCTGATTACGCGAAACTCCGCCGCCGGGCGCCCTTCTCATGCACCCGGCGGCGGAGTTCGCGAAGTCAGTTCAGCGGTCGGTGCGGCGCGCCTTCCAGTAGTGGCAGCGCATCGGCCACTCGACGAGGTCGCCGTTCCCCAGCCGCGGGTCGCTGTTCACGTATTCGGTGAACTCCCGGAGAATCTCCGGCTTTCGCTCCGGCGGCGCCTGAATATATCCGGTGTAGGTGGTCAGCATGGCGCTGAGTTCGTCGCGGCTTATCGGAGTCGACCAGGACAGGCCGGATATCTCAATATCGACGAACGGCGCGCCCTGCGGCAACCACTGGTCCTGCAGGTAATGCGAAACCTGGGTGTAGACGATATCGCCGGTGTTGGTGGCTCTACGCCGGAACTCCTCGATATCCGAGACCCACGGCACGGCGCGGTCGCCGCGATTCCAGACGAGCGCCAGAGTGCCGCCGTCCCGCAAAATCCGGGCGACCTCGGGAATGGCCCGATCCGGATCGACCCAGTGCCAGGCGGAGGACATGACCACGGTGTCCACGCAGGCGTCGGGCAGCGGGATCTGCTCCGCGACCCCTTCAAGCGCGGTGACGCCGGGGCAATTCTCGGCCAATACCTCGCGCATTCGCGGATCGGGATCGACGGCGTAGACCTTCGGCACCCGCTTCATCAGATGCCGGGTCATCGCGCCCGTTCCCGCGCCGAGGTCCAGCACCGCCGAACAGGAGGCGGGCAGGATATGGCCGAGGATTTCCGCGGGCGGCCCGACCCGGTACCGGTCGTAATTGCGGGCCTGCGCGCCGAACGAGGTCGAGAGTTCGGAATCTTGAATCATGCCGACAGCCTAGTGCGACCGGGAATGTTTTCGTAGCAGCCTGCTGATTTCGGCGATCGGCGAGCGGAGCGGCATGCGCGCTTACCGCCGGGGCTAGAGGTCGATCACCACCTTGCCGTGGACGTGCCGGGCCGCCTGCAGTTCGACGGCCGCGCGGATGTCTTCGACGGCGAAGGTGGCCGCGATCGGTACACGCAGACGGCCGGCCGCGACAAGGCGCGCGATGTTCTCAAGAGCATCGGGCGCGGCGCTGGCGCCATTGGCAGCCTGGACGCCGTCGACCACGGCCGCGATGGTGCAGATGCGGCTATCCGGAACGCCCAGCTCGCGGGCGACGTGCACCGTGTCCGTCCCGTGCAGGTCCAGTGCCGCGGTGACGGGACCCGCATCGAGGGTGCGGAGCCTGTCGATGAGGCCGTCGCCGTACGCGACGGGTTCGGCGCCGAGGCTTCGCAGATGCTCGGCGCTCGACGGTGATCCTGTCCCGATGACGTGCGCTCCCGCGATGCGCGCCAGCTGTACTGCGAATACGCCGACTCCGCCGCCTGCGCCGCCGATCAGCACCGTGTCCTGCGGACCGAGGTCGAGGACTGCGAGAGCGGCGGCCGCGGTGCTGCCCGCGATCGACAGGGTGGCAGCGGCGCGGTCATCGAGGCCGTCCGGGGTGTGATGAGCGACGCCGCTTACGATGTTCCCGTTCGCGCCGACCACGACGAAGTCGGCGACGGCTCGGGAGAGGGCGGCTCCGAACACGCGGTCGCCGACCGTGTAGCCGGCCCCGCCCGCGCCGACCTGGTCGACCACTCCCGCGTAGTCGGTCCCGAACCCGCAGGGCAGGCTCAGGCCGAACCGCGCCGCGGTCTCGGCATCAGTGGTCATGAACCAGTCCATCGGGTTGAGGCCGGCCGCCGTAACCCGAACCCGGATCTGCCCGTCGCCCGCCTGGGGTTCGGGCACGGCCTGCAGATCCAACACCTCCGGCCCGCCGAACGACTCGAGCCGAACCGCCCTGCTCGTGCCGCTTTGAAGGGCGTCGTCGTGCTGCTGCATGCTCGCTCGTCTCCTCGCGTTCGTGGCGCCGCCCTGAACCGGACTATGCTCCGCTTACGGAAGCCAAGATAACCGGAGCGTGATCCGTTTGACCACTCGGCAGCCCCGGACGCCGCGGGCCGACGCCACACGCAACCGCGAGCAACTGCTCGAGGTCGCCACGCGAGTGTTCGCGTCGAGCGATGCGGAGACGTCGATGCGCGCGATCGCCCGCGAGGCCGGCGTCGGCATCGGGACTCTCTATCGCCACTTCCCGACCCGCGAGTCCCTGGTGGAAGCGGTCTACCGGGACCAAGTCGTCCGCCTCACCAACGGCGCCCGGCAGCTGCTCGCCGAGGTGGCCCCGGCCGTGGCCATGCGCCGTTGGATGGACCTGTTCGGCGAGTGGATCGCGACGAAGAACGGAATGCTCGACACGCTGCCGGCAGTAATCGAGTCCGGCGCCGTCGGCCACGCCCAGACCAGGGACGAACTGCTGAACGCGATCTCGGCGATCCTCGACGCGGGTCGCGTAGCGGGTGACCTCCGCTCCGATGTCACCGCGCAGGAGATCGCGGCAAGCCTCATCGGGATCTTCACCGTCGCGCACCAGAGCGGCCACGCGGTCACCGCCGACCGGCTTCTCGACATCCTCCTCGACGGTCTTCGGCCTCGAACCCGTCCTTGAGGCGTAGGAGCGGCCCGAAAGGCCGAGGCCGGGTCGGTCCGAATTCCTTCGGACCGACCCGGCCTCAGTTACCGGGTTCGACTACCGGTGACGCATAGATCCACGGGCCCTGCGGATGAGGGCGCCACCTGCGGCGAGCGCCGCACCACCGACGGCCAGCCAGCCGGCAGCCTCGCCTCCGGTCTCGGCGAGCTTGCCGCCGCCGGGCTTCGCCGAGGCGCTGGCCGAGGGGACCTTGGAGGCGGACGCCGAGGCGCTGGGCGAAGTCGACGGCGAGGGGGCGGCGGAGGCCGACTCGGACGGCGACGCGGAAGCGGACGCGGAGGCCGAGGCGGAGGCGCTCATCGACGGCGAGGGCGACGGAGCGGCGCAGGTCGACCAGAACACTTTGAACTTCGCCTGGCCCTTCTCGCCGACGAAGGTCCAGGTGAGCTTGTAGTGGCCGGCCGGCAGGCTCATGTTGGCGGTGTGCCCGGTGCCGTTGTGCAGCGTGATCGACCCGCTGAGCACCTTGGCGTTGCCGGTCGGCGGCTGCTGGTGGATCGCCCAGGACACGTGCTGAATCGTGTCGAAGTTGAACGCGTCGAGGTAGAACACGCACACGTGGGTCTCGTCGCGCTGGTCGCCTACCGGAGTGGTCGACGCGTGGATCTTGACGTCCCCGTTGTCCCCGGGCGCCATCACGAACGCGGCGGCCGGAGCGGCCGCGAGCAGGCCGAACAACCCGGCGAGTGCGGTGAAGAGGAGAAGCAGACGACAGCGAAGGCTGGGTGAACGTCGCACGGTGCTCCCTAGGCCCGAGTAGACGAGGCGTGATCGCCTTTTGCCGTCAGACCGTATGCATTGAATACGGCGTCTTACGGGAGCAACGGTGATGAGGCGTCAGTTTTTCACGCATTCGGCCCAAGGGAACCGCGTACGAGCCGACGCTGCCGGTATCACCGCGCAGCGGCGGCAGCCAGGCCGGCGGTCGTGTCGTCGAGCGACCTGGTCAGCTCGACCAGCCGCGTCCGCAGCGCGTCCGCCTCCTCCTGATTCATGCCGATGGCGACGCCGACACCCGTCCGCACCTGCATGATGCGCTCCTTGAGCGCGCCACCGGCCTCGGTCAGGCTCACCACCACGGACCGCTCGTCGTCCACGGCGCGCCGCCGCTCCACCCAGCCCGCCGCCTCCAGGCGCTTGAGCAGCGGGGAGAGGGTGCCGGAATCCAGCCGCAGCTTCGCGCCGAGGTTCTTCACGCTCAGCTCTCCGTGCTCCCACAGCACGAGCAGCACCAGGTACTGCGGGTACGTCAGACCGAACTCGCGCAGCAGGACGCGATACACACCGTCGAAAGCCCGAGAGGCCGCGTGCAGCGCGAAGCAGAGCTGCGCGTCGAGGCGCATCGCCTGCTCGCCGGTGAGGTCGATGATGTCCATGACCTCAGTGTACCTCAGTGGCGCGCATTTAAGTTGCGCACAATTTAGTTGTATGCCATGCTTTTTCTCGCGGGCGGCGCACCGGCCGCCCCGGATCACGAAGGATGGGACACGATGAGCCTCTACACCGCAGTCGCCACGGCGAACGGCCGCGAGGGCAAGGCGGTCAGCTCGGACGGGCAGCTCAACCTGGCCCTCGCCTTCCCGCCCGCCCTCGGCGGCGACGGAAAGGGCACCAACCCCGAGCAGTTGTTCGCCGCCGGCTACGCGGCCTGCTTCGCCAGCGCGCTCGGCCTGGTCGGCCGGCAGGCCAAGGTGGACACCGGCGAGATCTCGGTGACCGCCGAGGTGAGCCTGGACAAGGACGAGACCAGCTTCGCGCTCTCGGTCGTGCTGCGGGTGGAGCTGCCCGAGTCGCTGGACAACGAGACCGGCCGCAAGCTGGTCGAGCAGGCGCACGGCGTGTGCCCGTACTCCAAGGCGACCCGCGGCAACATCCCGGTCGAGCTCGTCGTCGAGTAAGACTCCCGATAAGACAGACTCCTGATAACGCAGAGTCCTGGAAACCCAGGCCCCTAAAGACTCAGACTTCTGAGTTGCGGCCGCGCCCGATCCCGCGAGCGGTCGCCAGTCACAACCGAATACCCACCTACGCTTCGGCGGCACCGGAGATTCCCCCGGTGCCGCCGAAGCGTTTCGCGGAACGAATTTGCGAGCCTGCGGCGGGGCGCGAACTGCCGCCTTTGCCGTCCCATTGCCAATCGTGACTGTCAGGGCACTTGCCGTTACCGCACCGTCTTGCCAAACTGCCCACTCGGTGCCACCCCGCCACCCGCTGCTGTCAGGCGGGGTGTCGCCGCATCCCCCCCGGCAGAGCCACAAGCGCTCCGGGGCGCCCTTCAGATCCTCTCGGGCAAACAGCTGCGCTGTAGAAGGGATCTACCTTGATACCCACATCATCCACACCCACATCCACACTCACATCGAACTCCCGAGCGCGACGCCGGCTCGCCACCGTCGCGGCCCTCGCGCTCCTCCCCCTGACCGCCGCGATCGCTCCGGCCGCCGCGGCGACCACGATCACCAACGGCGGCTTCGAGACCGGCAGCCTGTCCGGCTGGACCACGTCCGGCCCGGCCACCAGCGTGACCACGTCCAGCCCGCACTCGGGCACCTACGCGGCGATGCTCGGCTCCACCTCGCCGACCAACGGAAGCTCCTCGATCGCACAGTCCTTCACCGCTCCGAGCGGCGGCGGCACGCTGTCGTTCTGGTACGACGTGATCTGCCCCGACACGGTCACGTACGACTGGGCGACCGCGACCCTCGCCGACACCACCGCCGGCACGACGAGCACGGTGCTGGCCAAGACCTGCGTCGCCAACTCCGGCTGGAAGCAGATCTCGAAGACGGTCACCGCGGGGCACAACTACACGCTCACGCTCACCAGCAAGGACGACAACTACCCGGGTGACCCCACCTACACCCTGTACGACGACGTCACGCTGTCCGGCGGAGCCCCCACCAACGACTTCTCGATCAGCGACAGCCCGACCTCGGCCACCGTCAACGCCGGTGCGTCGGCGACCTCGACCGTCTCCACGGCGGTCACGGCCGGATCGGCGCAGTCGGTGACCCTGTCGGCCTCC
>NZ_DASRGV010000113.1:0-5788 GCF_035650855.1 Actinocrinis sp.
CCCCGGTCCGTCACGATCCTCGTCACGAACCGCGGCGGCGTCACGTCGAACGCCGGGTAGTACGCCTGCTCCACCAGCGGCGAGGCCGTGCGCACACCCTGCACCGAGAGCACCTCCGCACCGTCGCGCCGCTCGACCACCACGTCCTTCGCGGTGGGGGAGAGGGGATCAGGAGCCTGAATCAACACGTAGAACGGCACCCCGAACGCGTGCGCCGCCACCGCCGCCCCCAGCGTGCCGACCTTGTTGAACACGTGCCCGTCCATGCTCACCCGATCCGCCGCGGTCACCAGCGCATCCACGCGGCCTAGCGCCGAGAACGGGCTGAGCACCGCTGCCGCCATCCCGTCGGTCACCAGCGTGACGTCCTGCCCAAGCTCGGCCAGCGTATGCGCCGTCAACCGCGCACCCTGCAAGTACGGGCGCGTCTCCGTGGCCACATAGCGCAACCGCTTACCCGCCGCGTGCACAGCCCGCACCAACTCGATCAGGTACGAATCCATCCAGCAGTGCGTCAGCACCCGCGCGCCGTCCGGCAGCAACCCCGCGGCATGCCCCGCCAGCAGCGCGCAGCGCCGCCGGAAGTAGCGCGCCTGACCCGCCGCCTCGCCCTCCACCAGCGCGACCAGCCCGGCCGCGTCCCACACCCCGCACGCAGCAGAAGCCTGCCGCGCCTGCGCCGCCTGCACCTCCACGGCCGCCAGCACCGCCCGCACCGCGTCACCCACGCTGTTGTTCGTCGGCCGCGCCCCGATCAGCAGCGCCCCCGCCGCACGCACCGCCGCGACCGCCTCGCCCACCGCACGCCCAGCCTGCTGACGCGCCGTCAGCACCAGCCCCGCCAGCGCCGCGAAGATCGGCCCGGTGCTCTGCGTCACCATCCGCCGCATCGCGTCCGCGACCTCGGCCCCCGAGCGCGCCGTCACCCACACGACCTCGTGCGGAAACACCCGGCGATCCAGGATCAGCACGGCGTCGCGTTCCAGCCGCACGCTGCGCTCCAGCAGGGGGGAAGGCAACCCACCCGCCGCCTCCGACCAACCCTCAGACGCGCCGCCGCCCGACGCGTATCCGCCCTCGATCGCAGCCTCCACCGACAGCCCGTCGGCCCACCCTGCAACTTTCCCGGCGCCCGCGCGCGCCGCCCCTCCCGCCACGCTCCAAGCCGCCTCAGCCATCCGCCACCCTCCTGCCTGCCCCATCGCCCACGTCCCCGCCGCACCCACGCACACACGCCGTGGCCAGCCTGGGCACCACGCGTTGACGACCCTCAGACCTGCGAGCACAGTGATCTACGCGCGCCCGCCCGCCGTCAAGACGGAGCCCAGCAGATGATCACACCATACCCACGCATACCCGCACCCAGCCCCAAGCGCAGCCTGCGCCGCAGCGCGGCCCTCCTGGCCGCCGCCCTGACCGCCGTCGCCGCGCCCCTGTCCGCCGCGCCCCCGGCACACGCCGCCACCGCCACCTTCACCCCCGGCGCCGCCTGGAACGACACCAGCGGCAACCCGTTGCAACTGCACGGCCTCGGCATCATCAACGCCGGCGGCACCTGGTACGGCTTCGGCGAGGACAAGACCGGGGAGAGCAGCTCGAACACCGCCTTCCAGGACATCCCCTGCTACAGCTCCACCGACCTGTCCACCTGGACCCGCCAAACCACCGCCCTGGCCCGCCAATCCACCGGCGACCTCGGCCCCAACCGCATCGTCGAACGCCCCAAGGTCCTGCACAACCCGAGCACCGGCAAGTACGTGATGTACCTGCACATCGACAACACCAGCTACTCCGAGGCCAAAGTCGGCGTCGCCGTCAGCGACTCGGTCTGCGGCCCCTACACCTACCAGGGCAGCTTCCAGCCCCTCGGCTTCCAAAGCCGCGACATCGGCCTGTTCCAGGACACCGACGGAACTGGTTACCTGCTCAGCGAAGACCGCGCCAACGGCCTGCGCATCGACCGCCTCTCCGCCGACTACCTCAGCGTCGCCTCCTCCGTCGCGCTCTTCGCCGACTACGAAGCCCCCGCCATGGTCAAGATCGGCGGCACCTACTACCTGCTCGGCTCCCACCTGACCGGCTGGTCCACCAACGACAACGTCTACGCCACCGCCACCTCGCTGAGCGGACCCTGGTCCTCCTTCCGCACCTTCGCCCCCACCGGCACGAACACCTACAACTCGCAGACCGCGAACATCATCACCGTCCCCGGCTCCTCCGCCGCCACCTACATCTACGCCGGCGACCGCTGGACCACCGGCAACCTGGGCACCTCACCGCTGATCTGGCTGCCCATGACCATCTCCGGCAGCACGCTCACCGTCGGCTGGCAGCGCTCCTGGACCCTGGACACCAGCGCCGGCACCTGGTCCAACGGCGCCTCCAACCCCGCGAGCGGCAGCACCCACTACCTGACCAACGCGCACAGCGGCCTAGTCATGGACGTCAGCGGCGGATCCACCGCACCCGGCGGCAAAATCATCCAGTGGACCAACCACTCCGGCACCAACCAGCAGTGGACACTCACCCGCACCAGCGGCAACGCGTACACGGTCAAGAACGTCAACAGCGGCCTGTGCCTTGAAGCGCCCAGCGGATCGACCTCCAGCGGCGTGCAACTCGACCAGGGCACCTGCTCCGGCGCCGCCGGCCAGCAGTGGGCATTCGACGCCGTCGGCTCGTACACCTCCCCGAGCGACACCAGCTACCTGATGGTCAACCTCGGCAGCGGCCTGACCGCCGACGACTACAGCAACTCCACCACCGCCGGCGCGATCGTCGACCAGTGGCCCGGCAACGGCGGCGACAACCAGACCTGGAACCTGTCCTAGACGCACGGCTGCGGCCCAGAACCAGACCGCTCTGGGCCGCAGCCACCGGCCACCGCAACGCACGTCAACCTGACGACACGTCACCGCGCCGGCCGCGAAGGTGACTGCGTAACCGGCCACCACCAGTGACATCGCCACCGAGTCGGCGTGCAGGTCGGCGTGGATGGACGGCAGCGCGACGTTGACGATGAAGAAGTCGAGGAAGGTGACGAACGTGCCGGCCAGGACCACGACCAGTGGCCCGAGGCCAGGCACCGTGCCCGGCCGGCTCGCGACCGGCCGGGCGAGGGTGCTCGTGGACATCGCGATTCTCCTGTCGAAACCAGGGAGCAGAGCACAGGGGAGCGGGGGAGTAGGACGGGCAGAAGGGAGCGGGGCAGGAGCGCGGCAGGACGGGCCGCAACCACTCCCGCTGTCAGGCCCCTGGCACCCGGTCCAAGAACCCGACCACCGACCGGATCCGCCCGTCCGAACCGGTGGTGACCACGTCGAAGCCGACGACCACCGGCTCCGACCCGCCTGGACCCAGGCCCCAGCCGAACCGGGCGACGTCGTGATGAGCGTCGACCGCACCGACCGGGGTGAAGACGAACCCGGGGAACTGCTGCTGCACGGCGGCGATCGTCGCGCCGAGCGCGTCCAGGCCGGCGATCTCGACGAGCGGGTCGACGTAGGCGGCGTCCTCGGCGAACAGCTCGTGCAGCAGGCCGCGGCGGGTGTCGGCGTCGGCGGCGTTCCAGCAGGCGAGGTAGCGCTCGCGCAGGTCGGACATGATGCGTTTCCTTTCGGCGAGAAACATTGCGTCTCTGACGCCGACGATCATGCGGGCACCGGCGGGGGAGCGTCGATTCCCTCGCAGGTAATGCGATCCGCTTACCTGCGAGGGAATCGCCCAGCGACAACAGGCCGCGATAGCGTCGCGCCATGACGTCCCTCACCGCACCGACCCCGCAGGTCGGGCAGCTGCTGCGGCAGTGGCGCGAACGGCGCAGGCTCAGCCAGCTGCAGCTCGCGATCCAGGCCGAGATCTCCACCCGGCACCTGAGCTTCGTGGAGACCGGGCGGTCGCGACCCACCCCAGAGATGATCGTCAAGCTCACGGAGCACCTCGAGGTACCGCTGCGCGAGCGCAACGAGCTGCTGCTCGCCGGAGGCTACGCGCCGCGCTACCCCCAGCACGGCCTGGACGCCCCCGAGCTGGCGAGCGTGCGCGCCGCGCTGCGCTCGGTGCTGACCGCACACGAACCGAACCCCGCGGTCGTGATCAACCGCTGGTGGGAGCTGCTGGACGCCAACGCGACCATCAGCCTGTTCACCGCGGGCTGCGCACCCGAGCTGCTCGAACCGCCGGTCAACGTGCTACGCCTGTCCCTGCACCCGCACGGACTGGCCCCGCGCATCGCCAACCTGGACCAATGGCGCGCCCACCTGCTCGAACAGGTCCGCCGCCGCAAGGACCAAACGGGTGACCCGCGCCTCGAGCAGCTGCACGCCGAGCTCACCGGCTACCCGGGCGGCTCGGCGCCCGTCCCGCCGACCAGCGTCGTGCTGCCCCTCAGGCTCCGCACCGATGACAGCGAACTGTCATTCTTTTCGATCTCCGCGACGGTCGAGACCGCGGCCGACGTGACTATCGAAGAACTCGTCATCGAGTCGTTCTACCCGGCCGACCAAGCCACAGCCGATCGCCTGCGCGAGCTCACAGCCGCCCGCGCAACCGCGTAGCACGAGCGGAAACGTTGCCACCAGACCAGGCAAGTCAGCCAGCGTACATGCCCTCTCGAACCCCTTCCGAGATGCTTCTCATGCATAATCTCTCTTATGCATGAAACGAACTGCGCGCTCTCCGCCGTGCGCGGCCCCGTGATTTGTGTGATCTGACGCTTGGATATCGACGGCGCCGTAGATCGGACAAAATGAACATCTGGGTTCGCGGCGGTTCGTAGTCGACGCGGAGATCATCTGTGCGCTCGCGTCCCGGGCTGCACTGATCAACGCACGCGGCGTCTTCACCGCCTGCCACCTCTCCCCCATCGCCGCCGCCGCGATTGAGATTTGTCGGAGCGTGGGACCGCCCGCCGTGGGAAGATGATGGCGATCCTGGCCGAGAGGCGCTGCGACGGGCGACGCTGCCCGCCACGCTCGGCCCGGGGTACTGACCCAAGGGCGCCTCCGTGAAACCCGGAGGCCTGCATGCCCGCATCGGTTCGCCAAGATCGTGCCGCTCGTGCGCAGTCCCTGCGCTCCCTTCTTGAGCAGCGCGTCGTCCTGCTGGACGGGGCTTGGGGCACGATGCTGCAGGGCGCGGGCCTGACCGCGGCCGACTACGCCGGCGACCGCTTCCGGGAGCATCCGCAGGACCTGCACGGCGACCACGACCTGCTCGCGCTGACCCGCCCCGACGTCATCCTCGACGTGCACCGCGCATACCTCGCGGCCGGCGCCGACATCACCTCGACCAACACGTTCAACGCGACCCGCCTGAGCCAGGCCGACTACCAGATGCAGCCGCACGTGCGGGAGATCAACCTGCGCGCGGCGCAGCTGGCCCGGCAGGCGGCGGACGAGGCCGGCGGCAGGTTCGTGGCCGGATCGGTCGGTTCGCTCAGCGTCACCCTGTCGCTCTCGCCGAAGGTGGAGGACCCCTCCTACCGGGCCGTGACGTTCGAAGAGGTCAAGGCCGCGTACGCCGAACAGATCGAGGCTCTGGCCGAGGGCGGGGTCGACCTGCTGCTGATCGAGACGGTCTTCGACACGCTCAACGCCAAGGCCGCGATCGCCGCCGCCCGGCAGGTGGCCCCGGATCTGCCGCTGTGGATCTCGGTCGCGATCGTCGACCTGAGCGGGCGGACCCTGTCCGGGCAGACGGTGGAGGCGTTCTGGAGCTCGATCGCGCACGCCGAGCCGCTGATCGTCGGCGTGAACTGCTCCCTCGGCGCGGCCGAGATGCGCCCGCA
>NZ_DASRGV010000114.1:0-65507 GCF_035650855.1 Actinocrinis sp.
CGGAGCGTCGCGGCGCTCACCGGGTAGGGCCACCCACAGCTGTACGCCGTGCAGCACGTCGACGCGTCCCGTAGAGACCTCGGAGTGCGCGATCCCGTATCCGCCGGTCATCAGGTTCAGCTCCCCGGGCCGGATCAGCGCGTGGCTGCCGAGGCTGTCGCGGTGTTCGATCTCCCCGCTGAACAGCCAGCTGACGGTCTGCAGCCCGGTGTGCGGATGCGGCGGGACCGTCATGCCGCCGGTCGTGGAGGTGTCGTCGGGCCCGTAGTGGTCGGCGAAGCACCACGCTCCGATCAGGGTCCTGGCCCGCTGCGGCAGCGTGCGCCGCACGAGCATCGCGCGCGGGCCGCCGAGGGGCACCTCCCGGGCGGTAAGCACCTCGACGCCGGGCGCGTCGGCCGGGCGGCCGCCGTCGACCGCCGCCCCGCACTTGAGTTCCGCGGGCTGGGTTTCCACGTTGCTCACCGTCAGCTCCTCCTCGTGCATCGCTCGTTCATCGCCGGGGGGCGGCGCCGGGAGACGCCGCCGGCCGGCCGTGGTCAGGACTGGTCCTCGTTCAGCTTCTCCACGACGCGGTCGGAGAGCTGCGCGAGCGTGCGCAGCTCCGCCGGCGTGACGTGGTCGAGGAACAACGCGCGCACCGCCTCGACGTGGCGCGGGGCGGCCGCCGCGAGCAGCGCCCGGCCCGCGTCCGTGATGACGATGAACGCGCCGCGGCCGTCCTCGGGACACTCCTCGCGCACCACCAGCCCGCGTTTGACCATGCGCGAGAGGTGGTGCGACATCCGGCTCTTCTCCCACTCCAGGGACTGGGCCAGGTCCAGGAACCGGCGGCGCCCCTCCGGCACGTCGGTGAGCTGGACGAGCACCGAGAAGTCCGCGCTGGAGACGTGCGACTCGGTCTGCAGCAGGTGCGCCAGCCGGCCGCCGAGCCGTTCCTGCAGGCGCACGAAGCTGCGCCAGGCGCGCTGCTCCTCGGGCGTCAACCACGGCACGGGCTCTCCCATGGTCAGAGTGTAGGCACAAGACGAGGTTAGTTGACACATCAATCATCCTCGGAGATGATTGAACCGTCAACTAAATTCCGTCTCCGCGGCCGCCGGATCCGGCACCCGCCTGAGGGAGCGCGCTCATGTCTGACCTCGTCTTCGGCCTGGACACGTTCGGCGACGTGCCGATCGACGACGATGGCCGGCCCGTGTCGTACGCCCGGGCGATCCGCCAGGTCGTCGACGAGGCGCTGGTCGCCGAGCAGACCGGCGTCGACGTCATCGCCCTCGGCGAACACCACCGCCCCGAGTACGCGATCTCCACCCCGGAGACCGTCCTGGCCGGCATCGCCACCCGCACCGACCGCATCCGGCTCTCCTCCGGCGTCACCGTGCTCAGCTCCGACGACCCGGTCCGCGTCTTCCAGCGCTTCGCGACGCTCGACGCGCTCTCCGGCGGCCGGGCCGAGATCATCCTCGGACGCGGCTCCTTCACCGAGTCGTTCCCGCTGTTCGGCTACGACCTGAGCGACTACGACGTGCTCTTCGAGGAGAAGATCGAGCTGTTCGCCCGGCTGCTCGAGGAGAAGCCGGTCACCTGGAGCGGCACCAAGCGCGCCGCGCTCGACCACGCCGAGGTCTTCCCCAAGACCGAGTCCGGGCGCCTGAGCACCTGGGTCGGCGTCGGCGGCTCGCCCCAGTCGGTGGTGCGCACCGCCCACTACGGCTTCCCGCTGATGATCGCCATCATCGGCGGCGCCCCCGAGCGCTTCGCGCCCTACCTCGACCTCTACCGGCGCGCCGCCGAGAAGTTCGGCACGACCGCTCACCCGGTCGGCATGCACTCGCCGGGCTTCATCGCGCCCACCGACGAGGAGGCCCGCGAGGTGCACTGGCCGCACTACAAGGTCATCCGCGACCGTATCGGCGCACAGCGCGGCTGGCCGCCGGTCACCCCGGAGGAATACCGGCGCGAAATCGAGCACGGCTCGCTGTACATCGGCTCGCCCGAAACGGTCGCCCGCAAGATGGCCCGCGCCATCGCCTCGCTCGGCGTCGGCCGCTTCGACCTGATCTACACCATGGGCACTCAACCGATCAGCGCCCGCCTGCGCGCTGTGGAGCTGTACGGCACAAAGGTGATCCCGACGGTCCGCGACATCCTCGCGGGCTGACTGGCCTCGTGAGCGGAGAAGACGCAATGGCCGGGAACGTTCGCACGATCGGCATTCTGGGCGCGGGAAAGGTCGGCACCGTGCTGGCCCGGTTGGCTCTCGCGGCCGGCTACCGCGTGCTGATCGCCGGGTCGGGGGACCCGGCCAAGATCGACCTCACCGTCGAGGTGCTGACCCCGGGCGCGCTCGCGGTCACCGCGGCGCAGGCCGCAGCCGAGGCGGACGTGGTCATCCTGGCGCTCCCGCTCGGCAAGTACCGCACCATTCCCGCGGACGCGCTGCGCGGAAAGCTCGTCATCGACGCGATGAACTACTGGTGGGAGGTCGACGGCATCCGCGACGACCTCACCGACCCCCTCACGTCGTCCAGCGAGATCGTGCAGGGCTACCTGTCCGAATCGCGGGTGGTCAAGGCGTTCAATCACATGGGTTATCACGACCTGGAGGATGGGGCGCAGCCCGCGGGAAGCGAGGGGCGCCGGGCCATCGCGATCGCCGGCGACGCTCCGGCGGACCTGGACGCGGTCGCGCACATCGTCGATGCGCTCGGCTTCGATCCCGTCGTCGCGGGCCCGCTCGCCGCGGGAGTGCGCCTCGAACCCGGCACCGAGCCCTTCGGAGCCAACGTCGGGGCCGAGCACCTGCGCGCGATGCTCGACCGCTTCACGCAGTCCGAGCGCGGACGCTTCGTGAACGAGGCGCGGGCGAAGGCAGCCGCGGGAGCTCTGCGCGACGCAGCGTGACGGCCGCCGGGTGGACCTGGAGGGCGCCTTGCGCGCTCTGAGGCGCCGAAAGTTTCAGAATATTGATCTTGTTTCAAGCCGCTGATCGCGGGTTCCCGCTGATCGGGGCCCGGCGGCAGCCGCGGCCGGAACGAGGTTTGGTGACGTCAGCTGGTCGCCGGACCGCCATCAGGGCTCGTGGATCTTTCGAAAGGTCTCGAAAATCGTTGACGGCCCGCGCGGGCCGCGCCGATACTCTCGCCATCGACATAGCTCAAAGACAGAGCTCGAAGACAGTCGATCCGGGCCACCCGCAGCCCGGTCCCCGCGATCAGGGTTCGGGAGATCGGTCAGTCCGCCGCGCTGCAGGACGCCGATCCGCAGTAGCCACCGGCCCGGCCGCTCATACCTGCACCGGGTCACCTCGCGCTGCGCCGACCCGGCGCGCCTTCAATGAGGAAGGAGCACCCTTCATGCACTCCACTTCCCGCCCGGACCGCCCCGGGCGCCGGCTGGCCGGACTGCTCACCCGCGGCAGGCTGCTGATCGGCCTCGGTTCCGTGATCGCGGTGGCCGCCACGACCGTGCTGATGCCGACGTCGGCCAGCGCCGCGACCACGATCTGCTCGAACCGGACCGGCACGAACAGCGGCTACTACTACCAGATGTGGTCCAACGGCCAGGGCTCGGCCTGCATCACGCTGAACTCGGGCAACAGCTACTCGACGACGTGGAGCGGCATCGGCGACTTCGTCGCCGGCGTCGGCTGGAGCAAGGGCAGCGGCCACACGGTCAGCTTCTCCGGCAGTATGCACTCCTCCGGTGGCGCCACCCGGGTCTCCCTCTACGGCTGGTCGACCAGCCCGCTGGTGGAGTACTACGTGATGGAGGACTACAACGGCTCGGCGCCCGGCTCGGGCACCTACAAGGGCCAGATCACCAGCGACGGCGGCACCTATAAGATCTACGAGCACCTGCAGGTGAATCAGCCCTCGATCCAGGGCACCGCGACCTTCGAGCAGTACCTGGCGGTCCGTACCTCTCCGGTCACCAGCGGAACCGTCACGGTGCAGAACTTCATCAACGCCTGGGCCGGCTACGGGATGAAGCTGGGCACGATGAACTACCAGATCCTGGCCACCGAGGCCTGGGGCGGCGGGAGCGGCGGCTCCAGCATCACCGTGCACTGACGAACTCTCCCGCGGCACCACCCAGCGAAGGATCCGCCCATGAGCATCAGACCACGACCATCGAAGCGCGCCGTGCACACGGCGCTGGCCGTCGCGGTGACGGTCTCAGCCGCCGCCGTCGGCTCCGCCGTCAACGCGACCGCGGCGCACGCGGCCGGCTGCAGCGGCTACGTCGGACTCACCTTCGACGACGGCCCCTCCAACGCCCACACCCCGGCCCTGCTCAACGCGCTCAAGCAGAACGGGCTGCGGGCCACGCTGTTCAACGAAGGCCAGTACGCGGCGGCCTACCCCGCGCAGGTCCGGGCCGAGGTGAGCGCCAGGATGTGGGTCGGCAACCACAGCTACACCCACCCGCACCTGACCCAGGAGACTTACTCGCAGATCGACGCGGAGCTCGGCAACACCCAGCGCGCCATCGCCAACGCCGGCGGCGGCACGCCGAAGCTGTTCCGGCCGCCCTACGGCGAGACGAACGCGACCGTGCGCTCGGTGGAGGCCAAGTACGGCCTGACCCAGATCATCTGGGACGTCGACTCGCAGGACTGGAACGGCGCGAGCGTCTCCGCCATCGTCGCGGCCAACGCCAGGCTCAGCAACGGCCAGATCATCCTCATGCACGAGTGGCCTGCCAACACGCTCACCGCGATCCCGCAGATCGCGCACGTGCTGGCCGGCAAGGGCCTGTGCGCCGGAATGATCTCTCCGCAGACCGGCCGCGCCGTAGCGCCCTAGCGGCAGCCGCCAGAGCCGGGCTGTGTGCGGCGCTGCACGAGCGCCGCACACAGCCCGGCTCGCGGTGCGTTCGACGCCGTGTAGTACGATCTGCGCGATCTGGCGATCATCCCACGCGCGGCGGGCGGAGGCGGACATGGCAGGCGGCGACGCGCCCACCCGTGGCAACGGCCTGATACCTGCTGGCACGCCGGCGTCGGCGATCGACACCAGCGTCCCGCATCCGGCCCGCATGTACGACTACTTCCTCGGCGGCCGCGACAACTACGAGGTCGACAGGTACGCCGCCGAGCAGGTCATCGCGGTCGTGCCGGAGGTGCGCGACATGGCCCGGGAGAACCGGGCGTTCCTCGGGCGCGCGGTGCGGTTCCTGGCCCAGCAGGGCATCCGGCAGTTCCTCGACATCGGCACCGGCATCCCGGGCCCGGGCAACACCGGGGACGTCGCGCGCGCGGTGAATCCGGACGCCCGCGTGGTCTACGTGGACAACGACCCGATCGTGCTCGTCCACGCCAACGCGCTGCTGGCCGGGCAGGATCCGCAGCGCACCACGGTGATCCAGGCCGACCTGCGCGACCCGGACGCGATCCTGGGACACCCCGCGACGAACTCAGTGCTCGACTTCGCCGAGCCGGTCGCGATCCTGCTGGTCGCGGTGCTGCACTTCATCATGGACGACGAGGACCCGGTCGGCATCGTCGACCGGCTCAAGCAGGTGATGGTCCCCGGCAGCTACCTGGTCGTCTCGCACGGCACCAGCGACATCGACCCGGAGCGGGCGGCGGAGGCGGTGCGCACCTACAACCGGGGCGGCGCGCGGATCATCGCACGCACCGGGGAGCAGATCCGCCGGTTCTTCGAAGGGCTCGAACCGGTCGATCCTGGACTGGTCCAGCTCCCGCTGTGGCGGCCGGACGCCGAGGTCTCGCACGACATCTCAGGCATCTGGTGGTACGCCGGCATGGCCGGCAAGAGCTGACCGGCTCGGCACAGCCTGCGCATCCGGCCGCCCAGCGCGGAACGTATCAGGGCACGAGCGCGCCGAGGAATTCGTTGCTGAACACGCGATGTGGGTCAAGCGAGTCGAGGGTGCTCACCGCGCTGTCCCAAGACGGATCGGGACCGGCGTTGAACGCGGCCGGAATGGTGGTGCCGATGACGGTCGCATCGGTCCACGCCCCTGCCGTGGTGAATGCCCAGCCCTTCGACCATTCCGGCCGTACCGCGGCATAAGAACCCGAGTAGTTCTCGAAGATGAACTGTTCGAGGTCACGGTAGAACCTGCCCAAGTCCGGCGTGGTCGGCAGGGTCAGCACGTCCAGCCAGACCGCGACGTCCCATTCCGGATGCTCGGCGCGTTCCCGGATCGCGGAGAGTTCCGGCGGCGCGGCGCCCGCGACGGGGCTGGCGGCCGCGGTGTCCAGCCGGGTGACCCGGATCTCCACCGGCCCGTTGATCGGGTAGCTGCCGGCCGCCGCGTAGGCCTGCAGCCGCTGCTGGAAGTAGGTCGCGAATTCCGAGACGACGCGCTGGATGCCGGCGCTGCTGGTGAGCACCGCGTATCCGTTGGCGAACATGCGCAGCGTGGTGGGTTTGACGTAGAGCAGCAGGTTCTTTGACAGGCCCCACAAGTCGGCCGACAGCGTCGCGGTGAGCCCGGCGGCGGCGGTGGTGTACTGCGCCTGGCCGAAGGTGGGCGCGAGGTACCACTGCCCGCTGACCATCGCGCCGGCGAGATCCGCGACCGGCTTGGGTACCGTGTCCGCGAACGGATAGTTGTACGGGGTCGTGGTCAGACGCGAGGTCGCCGGAGCCTGCGGGCTCAGCGTCCAGACCTTGAGCCACGGATTGTCGGTGAACGGGAACCAGATGGCCTCGACGCGGCCCGAGGCGTGCACGTAGGACGCGAAGCTGCGTGCTCCGGCTGTCGCGGGGGCCGCGAACAGTTCGGCTGCCGGAATCGTCACGTCGCTCACGCACCGCAGGTGGTAGTTGGCCCGCACACTCAGGGTGACCTCGGTGAGGAAGGCCCGGCCCAGATGCGTGAGCAGCGCGGCGCACTGCGCGTCGGAGCGTTCGAAGGTGCGCAGCACGTACGATGCGCTCCCGGCGTCCCAGACCACTGCGTCGAGTGACAGGATCCTGTTGCTGAGCGACCCGTAGTAGTCGCCTGCGACCGGGGTCTCGCCGTCGGCCGGGACTGCGGTGCCGTGCGCGTCGACGGCCAGGACGCCGCCCACGGTCAGGTCGCCGGGTGCGGGCGTGGCGGTCACGCCGTAGCCGTTGGACTCGAGATACGCCAGCAGATCGTCCATCACCGCGCCGGTCTGCACGCGCACGACGCCCGGCCTCGCCATGCTCATCGAGGCCAGCGAACTGGTGTCGACGAGCACAATGGGCGAGGCGCAGCCGGTGTCCGCGGTGATCGTCAGCGGCGACCAGCCGTGCCTCCGGCCGCGGGCCCGCAGCCGATACCCGTTGGCCACGGCCCAGTTCGCGAGCGTCACCACGTCCTGCGTGCTGCTCGGTGTGCAAGTCCAGACGTCGTCCGCGGTGAGCCCTCCGGACCAGTTTTGATACGTCTGCTGATACACCGGGTTGTTCGCCGGAAAGCTCGGAGGCGGCGCGCAACTGGCGGCGGCCGCGCCGGGGGAGAGCTTCCCGGCCGGCTGCCACAGCCGTGGGGCGCCGAGGCCCAGGAGCGCTGCCGAGCCCGCCAGCACCCGCCGTCTTGGCAGGCCTGAATCAGAGTCATTCATCGCTGTCCCTCCCCACCCGAGATGTATAAGCGCTCTCCCGTACCCGCGATTGCGCGGTCGAACCGCAGCGGTTACTCAGACAGGTGGCTTCACACGTCCGCGGCCGGCGGCGGCGCGGTGCTGTCGCGGACGACGAGCGTCGTGCCCAGTTCGACGCGGCTTCGGTCCGGGGCGTCTCCGGAGGCGACGGACAGCAGGATCTGCGCGGCCAGCTCGCCCATCTCGGCGAACGGCTGCCGCACCGTGGTCAGCGGCGGGGCGCACCAGCGGGCGACCGCGATGTCGTCGAAGCCGATCACGCTCAGGTCGTGCGGGATGCGCAGGCCGGCCCGGCGCGCCGCCTCGTACACGCCGAGTGCCTGCAAGTCGTTTCCGCACAGCACGGCGGTCGGGCGTTCCGGCTGCGCGAGCAGTTCCTCGGCCAGCCGCAGGCCGTCCTGGAACTGGAAGTGGCCGCTGCGCACCAGCTGCTCCTCCAGCGGCGCGCCCGCGGTCTCCAGGGCCGTGCGGCAGGCCTCGAGGCGGGCGCGGGCGACCAGGAGCTGCGGCGGTCCGCTGATCACCGCGATGCGCCGGTGCCCGAGCTCCAGCAGATGCCGGGCCGCCACCACGCCGCCGTTCCAGTTGGTCGCGCCGACCGAGGGCGTCGCGTGGGCGGGCTCGCCCATCGGGTCCAGCGCCACCAGCGGGATGCCGCTGACCGCGAGCTGGGCGTGCTGCTGCGCGGTGAAGTGCGAGTGCACCGCGATGACCCCGAGCGGGCGGCGGGCGAGCAGCTGCTCGGCCCACGGCCGGCCGGCCTGCACCGGGCTGAGCGCGTCGGTGAAGACGACGGCGAGGTCGTGCTGCCGGGCCACCCGGGCGACGCCGTCCAGGATGTACGTCGTCAGCTCGCCTTCGAGCCCGTAGAAGACCACCTCGATCGCGTCGGCCGGCTCGGTCACCTGCGGGCGCCGGTACCCGTGCTCGTGCAGCAGCGCCTCGACGCGTCGGCGGGTGTCCGCGCCGACGCCGGCATGCCCGTTTAAGACCTTTGACACGGTGGTCGAGGACACCCCGGCCAGTCGGGCGACCATCGCCACGGTCGTCTCGCCGCGCCGGCGCCCGCGCCGGTGGCCGCCGCTCAGGGTGCCGCCTGTCACGCGGGCAGTCTACGGCCCCTGATCACCGCCGTGAAAGTTACGTTCCCCGAAAGCAGAGAAACGTTTACTCCGCCGAGATCGGGCGCTACGGTGACCGCGATCGACGGGCTCGCAGGCCCCTTGCACCCACCTCACCGACGAGCAGGACGAGACAGCATGCGAAGAATCCCCGGACGGGCAACGCTCGCGGTGGCGACGGTCACCTGCGTCATCGGCGCCACCGCATTGGCCACGCGCGCTCCCGCCGCCTACGCCGCGTCGACGGCGACCATCAACGGCGCCAGCGTGCTCCAGCAGATCGACGGGTTCGGATTCTCCTCGGCCTTCGCCCGCGCCGAGACCATCCAGGCCCTCTCCGCGGCGAACCAGAAGCAGGCGCTCGACCTGCTCTTCAGCCCCACCACCGGGGCCGGCCTCGACATCCTGCGCCTCGGCATCAGCTCGACCAGCAGCTCCATCGAGCCGAACAACCCGGGCGGCCCGAGCGCGCCGCCGCAGTACGTGTGGAACGGTAACGACGACGGGCAGGTGTGGCTGGCGAAGCAGGCGCAGTCCTACGGGGTCTCCCGCTTCTACGCCAACCCCTGGAGCGCCCCGGGCTACATGAAGGACAGCGGCAGCGAGGCCAACGGCGGCACCCTGTGCGGGCTGTCCGGCACCTCCTGCGCCAGCGGCGACTGGCGCACGGCCTACGCCGACTACCTGATTCAGTATACGAAGTTCTACGCCCAGGAAGGCGTCAAGATCACCGATCTGGCCTTCACCAACGAGCCGAACTTCACCGCCACCTACTCCTCGATGCGGTTCACCCCGGCGCAGGCGGTCGAGTTCGCCAAGATCCTCGGGCCGCTCGCGCACGCCGCCGGGCTCAACCTGACCTGCTGCGACGCGGTCGGCTGGAGCAGCCAGCTGGGCTACACCCAGGCGATCACGGCCGACCCGGTGGCGAATCAGGACGTCGACATCCACACCGGCCACTCCTACGGCAGCAACCCCACCTCGCCGCTGCCGGCCGGCGGCAAGCACGTGTGGATGTCGGAGTGGGCGCCCAGCGGCAGCGCCTGGAACGGCAACTGGGACGACAGCACCAGCTACGACGGCTTCGCCATCGCCCAGCACATCCAGACCTCGCTGACCCAGGGCGACGTGAACGGATACCTGTACTGGTACGGCATCTCGACCGGCGCCACCCAGGCGTTCCTCCAGGGCAACGGCACCACGTATCAGGTCTCGAAGCGGCTGTGGGCGATGGCAAACTTCAGCCGGTTCATCCGGCCCGGCGCCAACCGCATCGGCTCCACCAGTTCGGACGGGAACATCCAGCTGTCCGCCTACCGCAACGCCGACGGGTCGATCATCGTCGTGGCGCTGAACTCCAACTCCGCCGACACCCCGGTGACCTACTCGTTGCAGAACACCGGATTCACCGCCGGCACCGCGACCCCGTACTTGACCAACTCGGCGAGCAGCACCGCGGCGCAGGCTCCGATCAGCGTCGGCGGCGGTGCGTTCAGCGTCACCGTGCCGGCCCGATCGCTGGTCACGTACGTCATCCGCGGCGGCAGCGGCGGCAGCCCGTCGGCCAGCGCGTCAGCCTCGCCCTCGCCGTCGGCCTCTTCGTCGCCGTCCAGCAGTCCCTCGGCTTCCCCGTCGGCGTCGAGCACCGGCAGCGGCGCCGGTGCATGCAAGGTCTCTGACACGGTCAGCGCCTGGAACACCGGGCTGACCGAGAACATCACCGTGACCAACACGGGTTCCACTGCGGTCAACGGCTGGAAACTCGGCTTCACGCTGCCCTCAGGCCAGACCGTCACCAGCTCCTGGAACGCCACGATCAGCCCGTCCAGCGGCGCGGTCACGGCCACGAATGTCAGCTACAACGCGGCGATCCCACCGGGCGGCAGCACCAGCTTCGGATTCCAGGCCAACCACACCGGCAACGCCGCTCCACCCGCCGGCTTCACTCTCAACGGCGCGGCCTGCGCCTCCGGCTGACCGGCAGTATCAGCGGCACCGGCGGGACCAGCAGCAGTACCAGCGGGATCGGCAGTATCAGTGGGATCAGCAGGCGGATTCAGGCAACCGGCTCGAGGGTGAGCCGCATCGCCTCCACCAGGGCGTTGCGGCTCGCGCCGAACTTCTGCCACGCCTGATCGAACGCCTCGTCCCCTTTCCGGGAACCGCCGTGCGCGATGTCCCGCCATGCGACGAAGGCGGAGATGAGCTCGTCGGCGCACTTTCTGACGGCGGTCGGCGCCTCGAGCGAAAGCGAGAAGCGGGAGGCGTTCACGTCGTTGTCGCGCAAGGCGGTCAGTATCGCGTCCTTCCAGCCGGGTCCGTGCTCGCGCGCCGCGTGCCACACCTGTTCGCCGGCCTTGGTCACGTTCGTCAGGAAGCCGACATACGAGCTCTTCAACACATCGCGCTTGCGGTCATTGCGGCCGAGGGACCAGCGGGCCCGCTCCGACAGTACGGCGGCCCCGAGGCCGGCTGTGGCGCCGAGCGCCGTGCCGAGCAGCGTGCTCCATTCCATGGAAGCAGACTACTGAGTAAAGGCTATGCGCTTGTGTCCGGCGCCGCGCGCATCGCCTGCGCGAGGTGCGTGGCCCGGAACAGCTCGGCGGTCATGGGCGGAGAGAACAGGTAGCCCTGGCCCTGGTCGCAGCCGAGTTCGCACAGGCGGCGGTACTGCTCGGCGGTCTCGATGCCCTCGCCGATCGTGGTCATGCCCAGTGCCCGGGCCATTCCGATCACGGCGGCCACGATGGCCTCGTCCTGACCGAGGCGGCCGAGTTCGCTGACGAACATCCGGTCGATCTTGAGGATGTCCACCGGCGCCTGCCGCAGGTGCATGAGCGATGAGTAGCCGGTGCCGAAGTCGTCCAGCGCGATGCGCGCGCCGAGCTCGCAGAGCGCTTTGAGCACGGTGCCGGCTGAGAACGGCGCGTCGTGCACCGCCGTCTCGGTGATCTCCAGGCTCAGCTGCGCCGGTTCGAGCCGGTGGCGGCGCAGCACGGCGGCGACCTCGTCGGCGAATCCGGAGTCCGCGATCTGACGCACCGACAGGTTCACCGCCATGGTCGGTGCCTGCTCGGCCGGGTTCGCGGCGTGCGCCCGGTGGTAGATCCGGGTCCAGGCGGCGAGCGTGCGGCACGCTTCGCGCAGCACCCACAGGCCGATCGGAACGATCAGGCCGCACTCCTCGGCCACCGGGATGAACTCGGCGGGCGGGAGCAGGCCGCGCCTCGGGTGCTGCCAGCGGATCAGGGCCTCCGCGCCGATCAGGCGCCGCTGGCGCAGCGCGTAGATCGGCTCGTAGAACAGGCGGAACTCGCCGCGCTCCAACGCCAGCCGCAGCTCGGTCTCCACGGCGAGGCGGGAGACGGCCTGTTCCCGGATCGGTTCGGTGAAGAACAGGTGACCTCCCGCGCCGTTGCCGCGCGCTTTGACCTGGTACATCGCCGCGTCGGCGTCGCGCAGCAGCGCGTCGGCGTCCGCGGCGGGTCCGGACTCAGATCCGGACCCGGAGTCGGCCGTCGCGACGCCGCAGCAGGTCGCGATGCCGATGCTCGCGCTGACGTGGATCTCCTGGCCGGCGTGGCGAATCGGTTCGGTCAGGGCGCGATTGATCCGGTCCGCCAGCGCGGCGGCGTCCTCGCGTCTCGACAGCCGCTCGCACAGCACGGCGAACTCGTCCCCGCCGAACCGCGCCACCAGGTCGGTGCGGCGCGCGGCTGCTTGCAGCCGGGCGGCCACGGCGACCAGCAGGGCGTCCCCGGCCGCGTGCCCGAGGCTGTCGTTGACCACCTTGAACCGGTCCAGGTCCAGGAACAGCACGGCCAGCAGGGTGTCCGCGCCCTCCAGCGCGGCCAGCGCCCGATTGGTGCGCTCGACGAAGAGGCGGCGGTTGGCCAGCCCGGTGAGCGGATCGCGCACCGCCTGCTCGGCGAGGGTCTCCTCGATGCGCTTGCGCTCGGTCAGGTCCCGGCTGACCACCAGGAGGCTGCGCACCTGCCCGTCGTCGTCGAACTCCGGGACGATCCTGGACTCCAGGAACCGCCGGGTCCCGCCGAGCACCAGGTTGCGCTCCACGTCCGCGGGCTCGCCGGTCGCGAGCACGTGGCGCAGGGCCGACTCCCAGCCGCGGGTGTAGTCCTCCGGGAAGCCGAGCTCGCTGCTGGTGCGGCCGAGGATGTCCGCGGCCTCCAGGCCGGCCAGCGCCGTCGCGGCCGGGTTGACGTAGGTGTAGCGCAGGTCTCGGTCCATGCGGGCCATCGGATCCGGGCTGGATTCCAGCAGCGTGCGCAGCTCGCGTCCGATCCGCTCCAGCTCGTGCGTCTTGGCCAGCAGTTCGCGCTCGGTGTGCTTGCGCGCGGTGATGTCCCGGGTGATCCCGAAGGTTCCGATGATGCGGCCGGAGAAGTCCCGCAGCGGCTGCTTGGTCGAGCTGAGCACGCATTCCCGATCGCCGATGCGCACGTTCCACTCGTGCAGGTCGGTGACGGGCCGTCCGGTGCGGATGATCTGCCGCTCGTAGGCGAAGGCCTCGGCGGCGTGCTGCGGCGAGAAGTAGTCGAAGTCGGTCTTGCCCACCATCGCCGTCGGCGACTCGGCGCCGATGAGGTCCGCCTGGCTCTGGCTGACCCGGATGAACCGGGACTCGAGGTCTTTGAAGTAGATCGTGTCCGCGCAGGCCGACAGCAGGTTGAACAGGCAGATCTGGTCCAGCCTGGCCGAGTCGGTCCGCTCTGTGCCGTCCATCGCGCCGACCAATCCGTACTTGGCCACCGAACTGCGAACTCCGCGTTCACGGGATATCTGGCCATGATATGAGCATCAGCGCGTTTGTGAACCGTTTATCCGGATGTGAGCCGTCCTGCCGGAAAACCGTGCGGCACCCTCGCCGAGGATGCCGCACGGTCCGGTGCGTTTGTGGCCGCGCAGCCGGCGGCCGGCGCGGTCAGGCCTTGGAGTAGCCGCCCGCGTCGATGTCGGCGACCAGGGTCGGCCCGGTGGGCGTCCAGCCCAGCAGCTCCTGCGTGACGGTGCTGGTCGCCGCCCCGTTCATGGAGATGTACCTGCACATCCAGCCGAAGTGGTCCTGGACCTTGTCCTGCGGAATCGAGGCGACCGGCAGGTTCAGCGCGCGGCCGAGCGCTTCGGCGATCTCGCGGGTCGTGACGCCTTCCTCGGCGGTCACGTGCAGCCTGCTGCCCGCCGGCGCCTTCTCCAGCGCCAGGGTGACCAGGCGCGCGGCGTCACTGCGGTGCACGGCGGCCCAGCGGTTGCTCCCGTCGCCGGGGTAGCCGGAGACGCCCTTCTCCCGGGCGATCGCGGCGATGACCGCGATGAACCCGTGGTCGCCGATGCCGTGCACGGTCGGGGCGAAGCGCAGGCTCACCGTGTGCACGCCGCGGTCGACGAACTCCAGCGCCAGGTTCTCGCTTCCGCCGCGCGGCGAGTCCGGGCCGTGGAACGGGGAGGCGTCGGCCTCGGTGGACGGCCGGTCCGCGGCGAGGCCCGCGATCCCGGAGGCGAGCAGGAACGGACGGCCGGAACCCGCCAGCGCGTCGCCGATGGTCTGGACGGCGGTGCGCTCGGCCGCGCTCGAGTTGGCCGGGTTGGTGAAGTCGTGCTTGTTGGCGAGATGGATCACCGCCTGGGCGGCCTCGGCGCCGGCGCGGATGGAGCCCGGGTCGTCGAGGTCGCCGCGGCGCACCCGCACCCCCTTGGCCTCCAGCGCCTTGGCGGAGGCGTCCGACCTGGCCAGGCCGGTGACCTCGTGGCCGGCTGCGAGCAGGTCGTCGACGACGGCGGAGCCGATCCAGCCGGAGGCTCCGGTGACGAAAACGTGCATGTCATCTCCTTCAAGTCGCGCGGCCGTCGGGCGGGCGCGAGTCCAGCCGGGAATGATGTCTGTGACTGACGTCAGTCACAGACATACCTTACGCCCTGGTGTCAGTCGCTGTCATCCCGCGGCTTGAGTCCCTAGAATCGGTCGCATGGCGCGTTGGGAACCGGGAACCGCGGAGCGGCTGCAGCGGGCCGCGCTCCAGCTCTTCGCCACCCGCGGCTTCGAGCAGACGACCGCCGCGGAGATCGCCCAGTCCGTCGGCCTGACCGAGCGCACCTTCTTCCGGCACTTCAGCGACAAGCGCGAGGTCCTCTTCCAGGGGCAGCAGCGCTTCGCCGCGTCGTTCCTGGACGGCGTGCGGTCCGCGCCGCCCGAATCGGCCCCCATGGAGATCGTCGAGTGCGCGCTGCGCAGCGCGGCTGCGTTCTTCCCGGAGGAGCGCCGCGCGCACTCCCGCACGCGGCAGCAGGTGATCGACCAGAACCCCGCGCTGCAGGAGCGCGAGCGCAACAAGCTGGCCGATCTCGCCACGGGGTTGGCCGAGGCCCTGCGCGAGCGAGGGGTCGGCGAACCGGCGGCGACCCTGGCGGCGCAGTCGGGTGTGACCGTGTTCGGCATCGCCTTCACGCAGTGGATCCGCGACGGCGAACAGCGCTCGTTCGCCGATCTGGCGGCCGGGGTCCTCGACGAGCTGCGGGCGGTGACCGGGAAGACGGCCTCGGTAGCCCGAATCGCCTGAGCGGCGGCCCGCCGATTGGGCGCACCGTCTCGGGGAATCAGCAGCTCTGCATTCGGAGCCGGCCTGGCAGTCCGGGAGGGGCGAGCATGGGTGAATCAGAGGTCGTAGAGGAGGGCCCGCAGCTTGCGCCCAGGGTGGTGCCGCGCTGGTGCGGGGTCCTGCTGGTGGTGCTCGGCCTGCTGACGCTGCCGTGGATCGCGGGCCTCGCCCTGGTGCTGCCGAGCAGCGAGCGCAGCGCGCACTACGACGTCTCGTGGGTCGGCTTCGACGTGCTGTTGTGCGTCCTGCTGCTGCGCACCGGATGGCTGGCGCTGCGCCGCCGGGAACAGAGCGAGGTGACCGCCGCGATGGCGGGCACCCTGCTCATCGTCGACGCCTGGTTCGACGTGCTCAGCGCTCCGGACACCGCCGAGTTCCTGATCGCGCTCGCCATGGCGGTGCTGGTGGAGCTGCCGCTGGCCGGGGTGTGCCTGTGGATCTGCGCGCGGGTGGAGATCGCGCGCCGCCGCCGCGAGGCGGTCCTCGCCACGGCGCTGCGCAGGCGGCTGACCGCGGCGCGGGTCAGGTTCCCGGGTCTCCGGAGGCAGGCTGCCGCGAGCCGGTCCGGCAGGCCTCAAGCTGCGCCGCCACGGACAGGCCGAGCAGCAGCGCGATCGAGGTCAGATTCGCCCACGCCATGAGGGCGATGACGGCGGTCAGCGGCCCGTAGGTCGCGCCCAGCCCGCTGCTGCCGCCGACGTACCAGCTGAGCAGGGCGGTCAGCCCGGCCCACAGCGCCAGGCTGAGCGCGGCGCCGACGGCCAGCCAGCTGAGCGAGGGCTGGCGGCGGCGCGGGGCCCGGCGGAAGATCGCGCTGGCCGAGACGAGGGCCAGCGCGATGCCCAGCGGCCAGCGCGCCACCTGCCAGGCCAGTCGCTCGCCGCCGGACCAGTGGTACACCTGCGCGAGCACCTCGCCGAGCGGGCCGCCGGCCGCCACGACGACCATGCCGGCGGCCATGGGCAGTCCCGCGATCAGCACCAGCAGCAGCGCGTTGCCGTACTTGCGCACCGACGGCCGGTCACGTTCGACCCCGTAGATGCGGTTGGCTCCGCGCTCGATCTGCCCCATCGCGGTCGCCATGGACACCAGCGCGACCGCGAGGCCGAGCCAGAGCGCCAGCGCGTCGTCCTGGCCGCGGGCCCGTCCGGTCTCCAGGGCGTTGCGGACGATCTGCTGGCTCGCTCCGGGCGTGATCCGTTCAAGCACGCCTTCAAGAACCTGGCCCGCGCCGTCGCGGTGCAGCGTCGCCGAAAGCCCTACGAGCGCGATGACAGCGGGGATGACACTAAGGCAGACCTGAAACGCCAACGCTCGGGCGTGGCTGAATCCGTCGGCGTAGCGGAACCGCACGAACGAGTCGCGCACGATCGAGCCCAGACCCGTGCGCCGCAGCGTGACCCACGCGTCGTCCGCGGATAGCTCGTCGCCTGACATCAGCCGGGTCTGAGCGACCTTGGTCGCAGTACTCATAGCCGAATTCCCGCCTCTCGCAGCGGATCAGAGGGCTGCCGCGACTCCGGCGTCCGCACCAGCAGCGCCCCCGGTCTGACCTGGACGGAGAGCAAGGTCGCGGTGCGATACGGATCCCCGTCGAGCTCCAGCGGCACCGGACGGCGCACCCGTGCCTCGACCTGCTTGGCCCGATAGCGGCTGATGTACGGACCGTCGCGCCGCAGCACGATCCGCACCAGCACCCCGAGCCAGCCCCAAAGCCGGCCGTACGGCTCCAGGACGATCACGTCGAGTAAGCCGTCGTCCGGTTCGGCCGCCGGCATCAGGTCGATGCCGCCGTGCAGCCGCCCGTGGTTGCCGATGATCAGAGCTTTGACATGCCGGTGCCGCACCCGGCGCCCGTCCACGCGCAGCGTCACCCGCTCGCCGCGGTCGCGCAGATGGCGCAGGATCGAGGGCACGTAAGCCGGCCAGCCCACGCGCGCCTTGAGCCGTTCCGACGCGTCGGCGATCATCGCCGCGTCAAGCCCGAGACCCGCCATGCCGACGAACACCCGGTCGCCCACCACGCCCAGGTCGATGCGCCGGTCCGATCCCTCCAGCAACACCGCGATCGCCTCGTCGAGCGCGCTGGGGATGCACAGCTGCCCGGCGAGCAGATTGCCGGTGCCCAGCGGCAGGATGCCGAGTACGACACCGGTGCCGCCCAGCGCCTCGGCCACCGCGTTCACCGTGCCGTCCCCGCCGCAGGCCACCACGAACTCGGCGCCGGACTCGACCGCAGACCCGGCCGCGGTCGCACCGTTGTCCTCCGGTGTCGTCATGACCAGCCGGGGCTTCGGCCGGCCCTTCTCGGCGAAGGCGCGAGCCACGCGCTCGTGCAGCTCGGCCGCGGCGCGCGCGTCCGCCTTCGCCGCGTTCACGATCATGACCGTGTCGCTCACCGGCGTCCCTCCGAGATCGCGGAGCGAGATCGGTATCTCGGGCCGCGCGCGGGGGAGAGGTGGGCCCGGCCAGACAGCGGGCGTTGCGCGTACACGGCGTGTACGGCGATCGCGAGCGAGCAGGCGCCGAGGAGGAACCCGGCGACGACGTCGCTGGGATGGTGCATCCCCCGGTACAGGCGCGCGAACGCCACCGCGGCCGGCATCAGCAGCAGGAGCCAGGCCTGCCAGCGTCCCGTCCCGCGCGCGATCAGCCAGGCCACGGCCCCGTACAGGGCCATGGCCGCGGCGGTGTGCCCGGACGGGAAGCTCGACGTGGGCGGCGAATGATCGAGCTCGATGACGCCCGGACGAGAGCGGTGCACCAGCACGGTCGTGATCAGGAAGAGGCTGACCTCGATCAGCAGCGCCGACGCGATGAGCGCCGAGGCCCGCCACCGGCGCGTGACGAGCCGCGCGACGATGATTGCCGCCACCGCCAACAGGACCGTGACCGGCGTGTCGGCCACCGTCGACAACACGCCGGTCACCGTGGTGAGCACCGGGTCGCGATGCGCCGCGAGACCGCGGTCTACGCCGTCTTCGGCGGTGAACGGCCACGCGTGAGCGAACGAGTGTGTCACCAACCACCCGAGCCCGACCATCACCGCGCCGAGCAACAGCACCGAGAGCAGCACCCAGATGACCGCGCGCCAACGCGTCGCGTCGCGGCCAACGGCGGCGCGGTTCGACCGCGTCACGTTAGATTCACTGCGGAGATACACGGCCCGGCTGGTTACCGCTTTCCGCGCACTCATGCGTCCCGGCCGCGCAACGCGTGATGCGCAGCCGGGGTTTCAGGCCACTGACGCCGCTATCAGCGCTCGTCGATCGGTACGAAAGCGCGTTCGGTCGCACCGGTGTAGATCTGGCGCGGCCGGCCGATCTTGCGCACCGGGTCGTTGATCATCTCGCGGTAGTGGGCGATCCAGCCGGGCAGCCGGCCGATCGCGAACAGCACGGTGAAGAACTTGGTCGGGAAGCCCATGGCCCGGTAGATCAGGCCGGTGTAGAAGTCGACGTTCGGGTAGAGCTTGCGCTCGATGAAGTACTCGTCCGAGAGCGCCGTCTCCTCCAGCGACTTGGCCAGGCCCAGCAGCGGATCGTCCGGCGCGAGCTTGGCGATGACGGTGTCGGCGATCTGCTTGACGATCTTCGCGCGCGGGTCGTAGTTCTTGTAGACCCGGTGCCCGAAGCCCATCAGCCGCAGGCCGGGGGTGCGGTCCTTGACCTTGCCGACGAAGGTGGCGATGTCGTCGCCCGAGCCGTGGATCTGTTCGAGCATGTCCAGCACCGCCGCGTTGGCGCCGCCGTGCAGCGGCCCGAACAGCGCGTTGATGCCAGCTGAGATGCTGGCGAACAGGTTGGCCTCGGCCGAGCCGACCAGGCGCACCGTGGAGGTGGAGCAGTTCTGCTCGTGGTCGGCGTGCAGGATGAACAGCACGTCCAGCGCCCTGGTCAGCTCCGGGTCGACCTCGTACGGCTCGGCCGGCAGCCCGAAGGTCATCCGCAGGAAGTTCTCCACCAGGCTCAGCGAGTTGTCCGGGTAGAGGAACGGCTGGCCGACCGACTTCTTGTACGCGTACGCGGCCAGCGTCGGGAGCTTGGCCAGCAGCCGGATCGTGGACAGCTCGACGTTCGGCTCGTCGAACGGGTTGAGGGCGTCCTGGTAGAAGGTGGACATCGCCGACACGGCGGAGGAGAGCACCGGCATCGGGTGCGCGTCGCGCGGGAAGCCGTCGAAGAACCGTTTGAGGTCCTCGTGCAGCAGCGTGTGCCGCCGGATGTTCTCGGCGAACCGCTCGTACTGCGGCCGGGTCGGCAGCCTGCCGTAGATCAGCAGGTAGGACACCTCGATGAAGTCGGCGTTCTCGGCCAGCTGCTCGATCGGGTAGCCGCGATAGCGCAGGATGCCCGCGTCCCCATCGATGTAGGTGATCGCGAAGGAGCAGGCGGCGGTGTTGACGAAGCCGGGGTCCAGCGTGACCAGGCCGGCTTTGGCCGCGAGCTGTTTGATGTCGATGCCGTGCGCGCCCTCGGTGCCGGCGGTCACCGGCAGTTCGAGCTCGGCGCCGGCGTGGCGCAGTGTGACGGACTCTACGGATTCAATGGTGTCTGACATGCCGCTTCCTCGCGCCGATCGGCTGGTCCGGCCGCCGTCGCGGCCACCGCTCCTCCCACCGTAACCCGCGAGCCTGCCGCGAACACCGGAGGAGCGGAGAACGGCACGCGGCTCCCGCCGGGGCGGGAGCCGGGTGCCGCGTTTACCGTCGCCGGATTCAGGCGGCGGAGGTCTGCGGGACCTCGTGCACCAGGATCTCCGCGTCCGGGGCGACCCGGCGGGAGTGCCAGAACCCGAAGCCGACCAGGATCGCCATCAGGAACGCCAGGGTGAAGGACGCGATGGCGGCCCAGAAGGCGATGGCCGCGAACACCGAGAACGCGTAGGCCTCGAGCAGCAGGCCGCGCAGGGTGGTGCCCCGGAAGACGGTCTGGACCTCGCCCTGCAGCGTGGTGTTCGTCGGGTCGGCCTGGGCGGCCGCGCTCACCTTCGAGTAGACCCCGCCGTACGGCATCTCGGACAGGTGCACCGCGATGAAGTGGTCGGCGTAGGCCTTGGCCTGCGGGCCGGTGGTCAGCTGCTGGCCGGCGTACTGGTTGAGGTACGGGCCGATCTCCGGGCTGGCCAGCGCCTGGCTGCCCTTGGCCGGGAAGGTGATCTGCTGCTGGGAGAGCTGGTCGTGGACGTTGTTGCTGGCGAAGCTGTAGCCCCAGGTGGCCAGCACGCCGGCGATGAGAAGCGCCACCACGACCAAGATGCCGCCGAGGCTGGCCAGGATGTCGAAAGTCTTGCGGCGCATGACGCCACCCCTTCTGGTTTTTTCGCGTATCAGGTCTTGGCCCTCACGATCCACCCGAGGGCGAGACGGCAGTAATGGACCGTCCGACCTGGTAATCCGGGCCGAAAGTCCCCAGCAGGGCCCCCGGCTCGGCGGGAGTACAGGCGGCGCGGGACCGAACCCTGATGCCGGGACCTTGGGCCCTGGGCCGGCCTCTCGCGCGCGTGCTTCGCTTGAGGCCGCGGGCGAATTCTGCGGATCCCGCGCAGGCGGAGGTAGGAGACTTCATGGACCTGACGACCCGTTACCTGGGCCTGGAGCTGCGCAACCCGATCGTCGCCTCCGCCGGGCCGCTCTCACGCACCGTCGACGGCGTGCGCCGCCTTGCCGACAGCGGCGCCGGCGCCGTCGTGCTGGCCTCCCTCTTCGAGGAGCAGATCCGCCGCGAGGCCGAGTACGACCCGCAGCCGGGGCAGCTGGGGACGGACGACTTCGCCGACGCGTTGACCTTTCTGCCACCGGGCGGCCAGCGGCACGGCCCGCACGGCTACCTTGACCTGATCGAGAAGGCCGTCGCGGCGGTCGAGGTCCCGGTGATCGCGAGCCTCAACGGCTGCACCACCGGCGGTTGGACGAACTACGCGACCGCGATGCAAAGCGCCGGGGCTGCCGCGATCGAGCTGAACCTGTACTTCCCGCAGGCCGACGCGCTCACCCCGGGCCGCGAGGTCGAGCAGCGGCACATCGAGGTGCTCACCACCGTCAAGGCGGCGGTCGACATCCCGGTGGCGGTCAAGATCGCGCCCTACTTCAGCTCCCCGGGCGAGTTCGCGCTGCGCCTCGACCACGTCGGCGCGGACGGCCTCGTGCTGTTCAACCGGTTCATGCAGACCGGCATCGACCCGGACACCCTGCGGGTGAGCGCCACCTTCGAGCTCTCCCGCCCGGCGGACGCCGCCTACCCGCGCACCTGGATCGCGCGGCTGCGCGGACGCGTCAACGCCTCCCTCGCGGCGACCGGCGGCGTCGACCAGCCCGGCGACGTGGCCGCGTACCTGCTGGCCGGCGCCGACGTGGTGATGACGACCTCCGCCCTGCTGCGCCACGGCCCCGAGCACATCGGTTCGCTGCTCGACGGGCTGTCCGCGTGGATGCAGCGCAAGGGCTTCAGCGATCTGGAGCAGGTACGCGGCATGCTCGCCGAGGCCACGTCGCGGCACGGCAACACCGAGGCCAGCGCCCGCGCCGGATACCTCGACGCCCTGCATCAGGCGACTGAGCTGTACGCGCCGGACCGCTGACGCTGAAGACCGCCGAAGACCGCTGATTCGGAAGAGCTGGTCGGTTTCCCCGTCACGCCGGGTAAGTGCTGGTCTCAGTGGCTTTGACGGTGGCCCAGACCTCGGCGCCTGGAGCCAGGTCGAGTTCGGCGAGGGCGGCCGGGGTGATGTCGGCGGCGATCGGCAGCGGACCGGTCAGGTCGATGCGTACGTGGTCGCCACGCCGTTCGATGCCCGCGACGGTGACCGGCCATTGGTTGCGAGGAGTGCCGTTGGGGCGGGTGCGGTAGAGCGCGACGGCGGTGGGGCGGAAGGCGACGAACACCGGGCCCTGACGCGAGTCGGCGGTAGTGATCTCAGCCCCCTGCGTCAGGAGCACGCGGTGGTCGGTCGCGGTGCCGCGGTAGAGGTTGAGGCCGACGAGGCGGGCGATGTACTCGGTGCGTGGATGCCTGGCGATCTCGCCGGGCGCTCCGGCCTGCACCAGCTGTCCGTGTTCGATGACGATCAGGCGGTCGGCGAGGATCATCGCGTCGAGCGGGTCGTGGGTCACCAGCAGGGTCGCGCCGGTGAAGTCGGCCAGATGGTGGCGCAGCCGGGTGCGGATGTCCAGGCGGGTGTGGGCGTCGAGGGCCGCGAGGGGTTCGTCGAGCAGCAGCAGCCGCGGGCTGGTGGCCAGGGCCCGGGCGAGGGCGACTCGCTGGGCCTGACCGCCGGAGAGGGCGGCGGGGCGCGCGGCGGCGTGCTCGCTCAGCCCCAGGCGTTCGAGCCAGGCCGCGGCCACGGTGCGCGCGTCGGCCTTGGAGCGGCCTTGGCAGCGCAGCCCGAAGGCGACGTTGTCGAGCGCGGAGAGATGGGGGAAGAGCAGGTAATCCTGGAAGAGCAGGCCGATGCCGCGCCGCTCGGTGGGGATGCGGCGCCCGGTCGAGGTGTCTTCGACCACTGCGTCGTCGATGGTGATTCGGCCGCTGCTGAGCGCGTTGAGGCCGGCCAGCGTGCGCAGGGTCGTGGTCTTGCCCGCGCCGTTCGGTCCGAGCAGCGCGACGACTTGCCCGGCCTCGATGTGCAGGTCGAGGTCGAGGGCGAAGCCGGGCCGCTCGACGCGCAGGCGGGCGTCGACGCTCATCCGGCGCCCAGGCTGGCGGTGAGGCCCGCGGCGTCCAGGCCCCCTGTGTGCGCGTCCACCGTGTCCGCGTTCATGCCGTCGTCATCCAGCGCTCGCGCAGCGCGGCCAGCACCGTGATCGAGACCGCCAGCAGGATCAGGCTGAGCACGATCGCGGCCTGCGGATCGTCCTGCAGGGCGAGGTAGACGGCCAGCGGCATGGTCTGCGTGGTGCCCGGGAAGTTGCCGGCGAAGGTGATGGTGGCGCCGAACTCGCCGAGCGCGCGGGCCCAGGCCAGCACCGCGCCCGCGGCGACGCCCGGGGCGATCAGCGGCAGGGTGACCCGGCGGAAGGTGGTCCAGCCGGAGGCGCCCAGCGTCGCGGCGGCGTCCTCGAACCGGGGGTCCGCCGCGCGCAGCGCCCCCTCCACGCTGAGCACGAGGAACGGCATGGCGACGAACGCCTCGGCCAGCACGACCCCCGCGGTGGTGAACGGCAGGGTGATGCCGAACCAGGAATCCAGGTACTGCCCGAGGATCCCGCGCCGGCCGAGGGCCAGCAGCAGCGCGACGCCGCCGACGACCGGGGGCAGCACCAGCGGAACGGTGATCAGCGCGCGCAGCAGGCGCCGGCCGGGGAAGCGCGCGCGGGCCAGCAGCCAGGCCAGCGGCACCCCGAGCACGAGCGCGAGCGCGGTGGCCAGGCTCGCGGTGACCAGCGAGAGACGCAGCGCCTGGAGCACCTGGGTGCCGCGCAGCTGCGCGGTCAGGTCGCTCCACGGGGTGCGCACCAGCAGCCCGATCAGGGGCAGGGTCAGGAACGCCACACCGAGCAGCGCGGGCAGCAGCAGTGCGAGCGGCACGCGCCGGTTCGCGGTCGGGTGCGGGACGCGCCGCGGGCCTGTGGCGCGTCCCGTTCGAGGCCTGAGGCTCGGGGCTCGGCCGGGCATCACGGGCTCTGGAAGCCGGCCGCGTCGAGCACTTCGCGGCCGTGCGCGGAGAGTACGAACGCGACGAAGGCCTGTGCGGCCGCAGCGTTCGGGGCGTCCTTGAGCACGACGATCGGGTAGGTGTTGATCGCCTTGGCGGCTTCGGTGAAGTCCACGCCCTGCACCTTGCCGCCGGCCGCCTTCACGTCGGTCTGGTAGACCAGCGCCGCGTCGACCTCGCCGAGCTCGACCTTGGTCAGCGCCGCCTTGACGTCCGTCTCGAGGGTGACGGGAGTGATCTTGACGTTGCCCGCGGCCTCGGCCTTCGCGGCCGCCGCGCCGCAGGGCACGGTGGTCGCGCACAGTGCGACCTTGATCCCAGGCTTCGTCAGGTCAGGCAGGGTCTTGATGCCCTTCGGGTCGCCGGGCGGCACCGCGATCTCCAGCTGGTTCTTGACGAACACGGTCGGCGTGCCGGTCGCGTCGCCGGCCTTGGTGACGGTGTTCATCGTGGTGGTGCTGGCCGCGGCGAACACGTCCGCCGGCGCCCCGGAGACGATGCTGGCGGCCAGGGTGTCCGAGCCGCCGAAGTTGAACTTGACGGTCACACCCGCGTGTGCCGCCTCGAAGTCCTTGCCCAGCTGGGTGAAGGTACCGGTCAGCGAGGCCGCGGCGAACACGGTCACGGTGCCGGACAGCGCGGCGGCCGACGATGCGGCGCCGGAGGAGGCCGCCGTCGGCGCACCGCCAGAGCCAGAGCCAGAGCCAGAGCTGGAGGAGCATCCGGCCGCGGCAGCCAGCGCCACGGCCCCGGCCAGGGCCAGAGCCGAGGCGGTGCGGCCGCCGCGCAGCGCGAACGTCATGATCACTCCCGGTGGTCTGGGGCCGCGGCGCGGCCCGGTTAGAGCTCGACGACGACGTTGGTGGACTTGACCACCGCGACGGCCACCTTGCCGACCTGCAGGTCGAGCTCGTCGGCGGCCTCGCGGCTCATCAGCGAGACGATCCGGTGCGGTCCGGCCTGGATCTCCACCTGGGCCATCACTCCGTCGCGCACCACCTGGGTCACGATCCCGCGCAGCCGGTTGCGCGCCGAGGAGACCGCGCCGGCCCGCTCCTGCTCGGTGGTGTCGCGCTGGGACGCGGCGAACGCGGCCAGGTCGGTCCCGGCGATCCGCCGGTGCCCGTTCGGCTCGCGCTCGGCGGGCAGCCTGCCGGTGTCGACCCAGCGGCGCACGGTGTCCGCGCTGACGCCGAGCAGCTCGGCGGCTTCACTGATCCCAAACGTCGGCACGTCCACACGATAACCCGGAAGATGCTAGGCGAATCGCCACCACAGCATCGGAGTGGCGATAGAAATGAGACTGTGATCCTCGCATCTGCGAGATGCGGCACTTCCCTACTTCCCTGGCCCTCGGTCCGCGTACGTGGCGTCGATTTGCCTCAGCGTTGGTCGATGCGGTTAGTGTCTTCACCGGCCGGGCACACCATCGCCAAGGTTCGACGACCGAGTCGGTCCTGCGGAGGTCTCGGGGAGGGCGCGAGTGTCGCTACGGCGAGGACGGCACGCGGGGACAGCCGGGCGGTTCGTGCTGCAGGAGGCGAGCGCGTGAGCCGGATACCCGAGACGCTGCTGGCGAGTGTGCGAGCGCAGGTCGCCGCGCGTGAGGCCCGGATGCCGCTCGCGGAGATCAAGGAACGAGCGCTCGCGCGGCCGAGGCCGCAAGGCGGGATCCGGGCGCTGCGCGGCGAGCGGATCGCCGTGATCGCGGAGCTCGATCCCGCGAACGCGGAGTGCTGCGGAGTGGTCGGCCAGTGGGAGGACTGCGGCGTCGGCGCGATCGCCATGGCGCCCTCTCCTCATCCGGCGCCGGAGCCGTGGCGTCAGATGGCGGCGGTGTCTTCGCGCACGCGGATGCCCGTGCTGTGCATGGACCTGGTCGTCTCCAGCTATCAGCTCTGGGAAGCCCGCGCGAACGGCGCGGACCTGGTGTTGCTGACGGCGGCGGCATTGCCGCGTGAAGCGCTGGTCTCGCTCGTGGAGCGGACCGCTTCGCTCGGCCTGGCGGCTCTCGTCGAAGTGCGCGACGGACCGGACCTGGTGCTGGCGCTGCGCGCCGGTGCCCGCGCGGTGCTGGTGCGGGCGCCCGAGCACACGGACCCGGAGGCGGCGCGTGCCGCGATCCGTGAGCTGCTGCCCATGGTTCCCGGCGACGTCGTGCGGGTGGCCGAGTGCGGACCGGCGGGCCGCTCGGATCTGATCGCCTACGCGAGGCAGGGCGCTGACGCGGTACTGCTCGGGCGCTCGGCGCTGGCCGGCACCGATCCGTGCGCGACCCTGACCGGATTGGTGTCGATCGGCGCGCATCCTTCACTCGCCCGACGCGGCGCGCAGACGGTCTGACCCCGCCCCGCCCTCCAGCGAGCCGCGGTTGTCAAGGCACTGCCCCTTTGGGCACGTATCGCGTCCAACGAGGCAGAACGCGGCTCGCGGCATTGCTGGCCGCTGGAGCGGATCCCTACCGTCAAAGCTCTGACGGGCCGCACGTGCGGCCGGTGGACGAGCCGGGAGGGGATCGCGGGATGAGCGAGAGCGACGAGAGCGGCGGCAGCTGGTTCGACGGGGTCGAGCACACGCTCGACGGCGGGCTGGAGGCGGCCGGGCACTTCATTGAGTCGGCGGGCGAGGACGCGGCGCACGCCTTCGAGGCGGCGGGCGCGACGGCGGAGGACGCGGCGAAGCTGGTGGCCTCGGACGCCGACATGATCCCGGGCGTGAGCGAGGTCGTCTCGGTGGCGCAGACGGCGTACCACGCGGGAGCGGCGATCGGCGACGCGGTGACCGGGGACTGGGACGGCGCGGCCGACCAGTCGCTGAGCATGGCGGAGTCCGCCGGAAACGCGGCGACCTTCGGGGCGCTCGGGCTCGCGGAAGGCGCCTGGGACATCGGCAACGCGGCGGGCGGCGGCGGTGAGGGCTCCGACGCGCACCACATGATCCAGTCGGGGCTGCAGGCGGCCGGCAACTGGCTCGGCGACACGGCGTACAACCTCGTGCACGGCGACGATTCGTCCGGCGGCGACACCGGTGCGTCGAGCGCCGCGCCGAGTTCTGACAGCTCGTCAGGCGGCGACCCGGGGCCGAGTGACGCAGGCTCCTACGACGACTCCGGAGCCTACGGTGCGGACATGCCGATCGAGTAGGGCAGGAATGCCTCGCCCGACGTATGCGGGCCGCGTGCGGAGCCAAGAGCGGAGACTTGCGCGGCCCGATGCGCGGCGTGCCGCCGCCCGAAGCTCCTCCTCGCGGCACGTGAGCCGGTCACTCCTGGCCGTGGACAGCGTGCGTGCCGATCGGTGTCGGTGACGCGCCGTCGTGGTTCCGGTTCCGGTTCCGTGCCCGGCCGGTGATCAGGGGCCGCACGATGCGCGGCATCGCATGCCACGACGCCGTGCTGACGGGTTCGAGCTCCAATCCGCACGCCGCGATCAGCTGCTGCGTCGCGCGGTTGCAGCGGCAGCCCCGCGCGAAGCTGCGCCACGGCCCGACCATGCGGTCCTGCCGGCGCGCGAGCCTCGGCGAATCCGCACGCACGTGCTCGATGAACAGCAGTTGGCCGTCGTGGCGCAGCACCCGCGCTATCTCTCGCAGCACGAGATCCGGAGCGTCGACCGTGCACAGCACGAGGGTCGAGACCACCGTGTCGATCGAGCCGTCCGCGAACGGCAGGCGCTCCGCGGGCGCGTCGATCAGCCGCGCTTGCACGCCGCTGCGGCGCAGCCGCTTCTCAAGCCGGGCACGCATCGCGGGGTCCGGCTCGGCCAGGATCAGCTCGCCGACGTCACCGGGATAGTGCGCCAAATTCAAACCCGTGCCGCTGCCGATCTCGAGCGTGCGGCCCCTGACGCGGCTCAGCAGCTCCCCGCGGCGGGCGCGCATGCCCAGCCGCTCGCCGACCCAGACGAAGGGGTCGTACAAGACGGCGAATGCCCGTGCCCACGCTGCTGAACCGGCCGCCGGCGTCACCCGCTCGATGCTGTTCTCCATATCAGTGACCGTACGTACGACGCGGTCATCGGCGCATCGCCCGGCGCGGCCATCTCCGGGCGATGGCCCGTTCCGGCCACCGGTTACAACAGGCCCAGCCGTGCCGCCTCGGCGACCGCCGCCGCGCGTGAGCCGCGCCCGAGCTTGTGGCGGATGTTGGCGACATGGCGGTGCACGGTGTGCGGGCTGAGCACCAGCTGCTCGGCGATCTCCTGGTCGCTGAGCCCGCTCGCGACCAGGGTCAGCACCTCACACTCCCGGCCGGACAGCAGCGCCGCGGCGGGTTCCGAGCTGCGGCGCGCAACGACGGCGCCCGCGGTAGCGGTAGAGCCGGCGGCTTCGGGCGCGAGCACCGAGCGCAGGGCGCGCGCCACCGACGGCGCGTCCCCGGCCCACGGGAAATGGGCGCCGCCGTCGAGCGGGATCAGCGTCGCGCCCGGGATCGCCGCGGCCAGCTCCCGGCCGAGGTGATAGGGGATCGCGCGGTCGCAGCGGCGGTGCACGACCAGCGTCGGCGCGTGCACCTGCTGCGTCTCGGCCCGAACGTCGCCGCGGTAGACGAACCCCAGCAGCGCCGCCGCCGTCTCCGGGCTCGCCGCGGCGCGCTGATAGCGGGCCAGCCGCTCCTGCTCGGCGCTGCCGGCCTCGCCGAGGAGAATGTCGGCCAGCACCCGCGATCCCAGCCCCCAATGCGATCGCACCGTCGCCACGATCGCCTCGCGTACCTCCGGCGACGTGATCGAGGACCCGTCGGCGTACGCGCCGTACAGCAGCAGACGGCTGACCCGCTCGGGGAACCGGGCCGCGAACGCGATCGCCGCGCAGCCGCCGGACGAGCCGCCGATCAGGGTGGATTGCTCAAGTCCCAGCTCGTCGAGTACTGCGCGCAGCAACCCGACCTCGCCGTCGAGCGTCAGATCCTCGGCACGAACGTCGCGGTCGGACATCCCGACGCCGGGCCGGTCATAGCGCACGAGGGCAAAGCCGTCGGCGACCGACTCCCAGAACCCCCGAAACCGCTGGTCCCGCCAGTCGAGCTCGACGTGGCTCACCCACCACGCCGGCGCGATGAGCGGCGGCCCGGCGCCCGTCACCGCGTATGCGACACGGCGACCCGCGAACCGCAAGAACCGAATCGCGGCCTCGTGTGTCATCACCGCGAGCGTACCTGCGCGCAGCCGTCTCGGGATGTGCTCGGGTTCAACAAGTGATCAGGTACGTGCCAGCCGCACAATCGGCAGGCGTCGCGACGATTCAGCCGATGGCGTTCTCCCGTGGCTGCAGCAGCCCGATCACGTTGCCGTCCAAGTCGGTGAAGAGCGCGAACGAACCCACCCGCGGAATGGGAGTGGGCTGCACCAGCGCCCGGCCGCCCAGCTTGACGGCGTGCTCGAGGCTCGTGGCCAAGTCGTCGACGCTGACGTAGAAGGTGACGTACGTCGGCATGTCACCGTGCGTGCGCATCAGCCCGCCGCCGATACCGCCGTCCGAGGAGTCCACGACGGAGTACTCCGGGTCGCTGCTGTGGATCTCCCAGCCGAACAGTTCGCGGTAGAAGCCGGCTGATGCCTCGGGGTCCTTGATCCCGATCTCGAAGTGCACCACTGGATTCGGCATTTCTCCTCCAACCATCCAGAGCTTTGTGCACCTTCCATCGTTGGGCGCACGCGCGCGGGCGGTAGGGCCTAACGGCCGTGCTTGAGTGCCGACATCGTGTGCTCGCGCGTGACGCGGCCCATCGGGATCGCGATCAACAGGATGCCCGCGGCGGTGAAGATCGCGGCGACGACGAACAGCGTGACGCTGATCCACCCGAGCGAGGGCGCGGTGATCCCTACGTCGATATGCGCGCTGACCGGCGCCGAGCCGTCGGCGTTCATCACGACGACCATCCACGTGCCGTCGCGCGACGGCCAGGTGAGCGTCTGCGTGCCGGTCCCGGTCGCCGAAACGGTCCAGATGGAGGAGCGGTCCGGTGCGACGGCCGGTGCGGCGCCCGGATGATCGACGACGGTGTCGCGGCCGCCGCTCAGGTGGGTCAGGGTGCTGTGATGTGTGCCGGCCAGATACGCCTGCGCGGCGTCGGCCGGCGCGATGCCGACGAACACCGCGGTGGCCGGATCGGCGGCGGTCACGGTGACGCGCACGTCGCCGATCAGCGAGGTCTGATACCAGAGGTGCCCGTTGCCCCAGAGCGTCACCTTGTCGCTGGTCATGGCGTAGCCGCCGGTCCGGTAGTCGGCAGCGGCGACGGTGAGATATCCGCCGTGCCGAGCGCCCAGGTCGGCCCACAGCAGCGTGCCGCCGCCGCCGAGCGCGACCAGGCCGGCCAACACGAGCATAACGCCGCCGATGATCGACGCGACGCGGCCGGGGGAGTAGCCGGGAGCGGCACGAGGGGCCGGCGGTTGCGTCGGAGGGGCGCTGGACGGCCAGCCCTCGCTGTAACCCGGCATCTGGTGCGGCGCGGTGCCACTCATCTCCACCATCTCCCGCGATCGACGCTAGCGGCGTCACGCAGCTGCGCCAGAGCCGTGCGTCCCGGAGTATGGCGCCGATCAGCCCGACCCGGCTCGGGTTGCCGCCCTTCGCGAACATCACACAGGACGATGGCCTCTTCGACGCACGACCCGCATCGGCTATGGATGAATGCAGGAACGCGCCGACTTTGTCGGGCCGTCGGACGGATGGGAGGTGCGGCGGTGGCGTGGGTGCTGGTCGTGATCGCCGGGTTCTTCGAGACCGGGTTCGCGATTCTGCTCAAGCAGAGCGAGACCTTCACCAGGCTGTGGCCCACCGTCGGGTTCGCTGCTTGCGCGCTGATCAGCTTCGGACTGCTGACCTGGGCGCTGCGCGGGCTGGAGATCGGACCGGCGTACGCGGTGTGGACCGGCCTGGGAACCGCCGGCACGGCCGTTGTCGGCATCATCGTGATGGACGAGACGGCCTCGGTGCTGAAGCTGGTGTCCATCAGCCTGGTGCTCGCCGGCATCGTCGGACTGAACCTCTCCGGAGTCACCCCGTGACGCGCTCGGCGCGCGTGCCGTTCTGGAGCCGAAGCCGCGAGGGCGACGGATCCGGCACGCGCGCCGGGTTCGCGCTCACGTCGTCAGTGGCGAACGGGGGGTTGATCGATCACCTCATGGGTGTACGGTCCGAGCGCGCCGCCCGGCGTGGGAGCGGCCGTGAACAGATGACGCAGGGTGGAGAGGACCCACAGGCCCATCGTCGCGCCGAACAGCACGGCGAGGGCGGGCCCGTTCGCGGCGATCAGCGCGATGGCGCCGCCGACCAGCGCGGCCAGGCCGAGCAGGCCGGTGAGCGTGGCGTACAGCTCGACACCGGTGCTGCGGTGACCTCCTTCGAACACCTCGGCCGCGGAGCCGAGCGCGCAGCCTCCGACCGTGCCGAGGATCAGGATCGCGGTGGCGTTGCCCCGGGTGCTGGATAGCAGCCAACCGTCGGCACCGCGCAGGTGCGCCGTGTAGACGGCGATGATGGCGGCCATGAACGGGACCGTGGCCGCGTCGCGCCAGGTGAGTCTCATTGCTCGTCCCCTCCTTCTGGGAGTAAGGGGCTTTGAGTTCACCGTTGCTCTGCCGTCCCGGGCGCGCCAGTGGCGAACGGCCCACGACCTGGCGGCCGTTTCGCTACGAATCCACGCCGCCGTCCATGCGTTCGACGACCTCGCGGCGCGTCTGATTGACCGCCTCGTCCAAGCAGTCCAGCGCTGCGCGAAGGCGTTCGGCCACGACTCCCTCGTCGTTGAGCAGCGAGAGCGCGCCGTGGACCTCGAGGCTCGCCCGCAGCAGCGCCTCGACCACGGCGTGTTCGATCAGGCTGCCACCGACGGTGGGTCGCCTCGCCTCGTGGGGGAGTTCGCTGACGCCATGCTGACTGCCGAATGCCTGGATCACTGCCGGACCACCTCGTTCGCTCAGCCGCACTTGAGCGGAGCCGTTGAGCCGTCGGGGTCCAGGACAGCGTGGCAAGAGTGCCTTTCGGCCGGCGCGCGTGCAGAAGCCCGAGATTCGCGGACCGACACACACATCCTAGAGGCCGGGGGCATGAGCCGCCAGGAGACCGGGAGAATCGCCCGCGCCGGTTCCCGGTAGGGCCTAATCCGGAGCCGGGTAGGGCTAACGACCCTGGTGACGCGGACCGGGCGGACCTAGGTTCGAGCCGTGTCAAGCCCTGAGCTCGGGATCGCGTCCGCGTCGCCGCCTACTGCGGAGCAAGCGCACGCGGACGTCGACGCCCGGCAGATGGCGCGGCTCCTGCACGTCTCGGCGGTGAGCGTGTTCGTCGCGGACCGGCGCACTGGCGAGCTGCGTTCCGCGGCAGCGTCCCATCCCGCGGCGCGCGAGTTGGACGCGATTCAAGCAAGCGTTCACGACGGGCCCGCATACGCCGCCCTTCGCGATGGAGAGGCGCTTTCCACGGCGATCCACGGCGCCGCCGACGCCAGGTGGCCGGTGTTCACGAAAGCCATGGACGGCTCGTCGTTCGCCGGAGCCAGTGCGGTGCCGGTGATGCGTGATGGCCATGCCACCGGTGTGATGATGCTCTATTCGCAGCGCGCGGTCGGGCTTCGTCCGACCTCATCGCACTACGCGCTCGCCAGGCTCTTGGCCTCGGCGCTCGTGGCTGCCGCCGTGCGTGAGGAGGCGATGCGCGACCTGCGGGACACGATAGCGGGACTCGGGGCGTTGCTGGATCGGGTGAACCGGCTCGTGCAGGACGGCGCCGCCGGGGTCGCCGCGGTTTCCCAGGACTAGACCCGTGCCAGGACCTGGGTTGCTCGGCGCGATCTGATGGAGCGTCATGAGAGCCGGTTCGGGTGCGGGTTCGATAGGCTCGGCGCGTGTCCGCAGGTCTTCGCGCCGCAAACCTGGAAGTGCATCCGGCAGATCGCCGGCGCACGGGCTACGCTGCCGAATCCGCCGGCGGCCTCCCGTGACTGATCCGCGCGCAGTTCACTCCCCGGGTGAGGGCTACGCGGCCGTGGCCATCGCCGCGTCGGCGGGCGGCATCTCCGCGCTCGAGACACTCCTGGGAGAGCTTCCCGCCGCCTTCGCCGTGCCCGTGCTCGTGGTTCAGCACTTGGATCCCCGGCGCGACACGCTGATCGCCGAGGTGCTCGCCCGCAGCACCGCACTCACCGTGAAGCTCGCCGAAGACGGAGAGGAACCGCGCTCCGGAGTGGTCCACATCGCGCCGCCCGGCTGTCACCTGACCGTCGTGGCCGGCGGTGCCCTCGCCCTCTCGGACGCCGCGCCGGTGCATTTCGTGCGGCCCTCGGCTGATGTCCTGTTCGAATCGGCGGCGAGCGCATACGGCGCGCGCCTGCTCGCCTGTGTCCTCACCGGCACCGGCCGCGACGGGGCGGACGGGGTCAGTGCGGTCTGCCGGTACGGAGGTACCGTGATCGTGCAGGATCCGGAGACCGCCCAGTTCGGCGGAATGCCTATGGCGGCGGTCGGCGCCTGCCCGGAGGCCCGTGTGCTTCCGCTCGAGCAGATCGCCGCCGTGATCCGCGCACTCGTGGCGGCGCCGCGGCGATGACCGGCAGCCCTGTCCGCAATCAGCGCGCGCACGGCGCGGGAGGATCGATGTCGGACGCACCCGCCCAGGGCGACGAGCACCGCGAGTTCGAGGACCTGCTCGTCTTCATCCGCGACAGCCGCGGCTTCGACTTCACCGGCTACAAGCGCTCCTCGCTCGCGCGCCGGATCCACAAGCGGATGGCCGAGCTGGGCGCCGCCTCACACGCCGACTACCGCGACCTGCTGGAGGCGGACGCCGAGGAATTCCGCACCCTGTTCAACACGGTCCTGATCAACGTCACCGGATTCATGCGCGACGGCGAGGCCTGGACCTATCTGCAGCGGGAGATCGTGCCGCAGGCGGTGGCCGACGACGGCGAGATCAGGGTGTGGAGCGCCGGCTGTTCCACCGGGGCGGAGGCGTACTCGGCTGCGATCATCTTCGCCGAGGTCATGGGCATCGAGGAGTGCGTCAAGCGGCTGAAGATCTACGGCACCGACGTCGACGACGAGGCGTTGCAGACCGCGCGTACGGGCACCTATTCCGCCAAGGCGCTGCGGTCGCTGCCCCCGCAGCTGGTGGAGAAGTACTTCGACACCGACGGCGAGGACTACTCGTTCCGCGCCGACCTGCGCCGCCGGGTCATCTTCGGCCGCCACGACATCACCCGCGACGCGCCCATCTCCCGGCTCAGCCTGCTCATCTGTCGCAACACCCTGATGTATTTCAACGCTCAGGCGCAGACCGACATCGTCGACCGCTTCCACTTCGCGCTCAAGCCCGCCGGCCACCTGTTCCTCGGCAAGGCGGAGATGCTGCTCTCCGACGGCGACCGGTTCGAGGCCGTCAACATGAAGAACCGGGTCTTCCGCCGCCGCGCCGGGGAGTCGCGGCTGCAGCACGCCCCCCAGCCGGCCAGGCCGGAGAGCGCGGCGGCCCGCGAGTCGCGCGCCGCCGGCCGCAGGCGCGCCGCCCGGGACCTCACCCTGGAGACCGCGCCGAACGCGATGATCACGCTCGACGCCGACGGCGTCGTGGTGATGTTCAACGCGCAGGCCCGGGCCCTGTTCGGCTTGATGGCGCACGACCTGCACCGGCCGTTCCGGGACTTGGAGCTGTCCTACCGCCCGCTGGAGCTGCGTGCGCTGGTCGAGCAGGCCGAGTCGGAACATCGCAGCGTGCGGATGCCGGCGGCGCAGCGCCGGCTGCCGACGGGGGAGACCCAGTACCTCGACGTGCTGGTCCAGCCGCTGTCCACGGCGGACCGGGAACGCGCCGGAGTATCGCTGACCTTCGTCGACTGCACCGCGACCGTCCGGCTGCAGAACGAGGTGCAGCGCATCCGCCAGGACCTCGCCACGGCCTACGAGGCGCTGCAGTCGACGAACGAGGAGCTGGAGACCACCAACGAGGAGCTGCAGTCCAGCATCGAGGAGCTGGAGACCACCAACGAGGAGCTGCAGTCGACCAACGAGGAGCTGGAGACCACCAACGAGGAGCTCGAATCCGGCAACGAGGAGCTGCAGGCGGTCAACGACCAGCTGCGCAGCCGCTCCGCCGAGCTCGACGAAGCGCACGCGTTCCTCACCGGCGTGCTGGCCAGCATCGGCGCCGGCGTCGTCGTCCTGGACGCCGGCTCCCGGGTGCGCAGCTGGAACACGAGGGCCGAGGACCTGTGGGGCTTGCGCGCGGCGGAGGTGGAACTGAAGGAGTTCTTCGCGCTCGACTTCGGACTGCCCACGGCCGAGCTGAGAGAAGCGGTCGAACAGTGCCGCGCCGCCAAAACCCGCGTCGGGCCGATCCGGCTAGCGGCGATCAACCGCATCGGGCGCGCCATCACCTGCTCCGTGATCTGCTCGCCGCTGCACCAACCGGCCGAGGGTCTCGTGCTGCTCATGGAAGAAGCCGACCGCATCGGCTGACCGCGATGGGCGGGTTGGCGCGAGCGGGCCCCGCGCGGGTGGATCGGAGTTACGCTGCGGCTATGACGCCCCCTCCGTCGGTGCCGCGAACCGTGCGCGTCGCCCTCGGCTGGGCCGCGCTCGAGCGGCAGCGGGGCCGTCGTGCGGCTGCGGTCGCCGCGCGGCACGAGGAGCGGGCGACCGCTGGCCCCGAGGTCATGCGCGAATTCCACGAGCGGCTCGCGCAGACCCACCGCCGCGCCGAGCAGCGGCACTACACCGCCGCCCGCATGCACGAGTCGTTCGCGGCCCGCCTGCGCGCGCGGGAACCGGAAGTCGCGCAACTGCTGCGGGTGTTCATGGCCGCAGTGGCGGAGACCGCGGATGTCGCGGGGGCCGCCGTGACCCTCTTCGGGCCCGAGTCGGTCGAGACCCTCGCGGCCGCCTCGGATGAACGCGCCAAAGCCGTCCAGGACATCGAGTTCGCCCTCGGCGAGGGCCCCGCCCATTCCAGCGTCGAGCTGCACAGCGCGGTACGGGCGCGCGGCGCGGCGTTGCTGGAACGCTGGCCCGTCTTCGGCCCGGCGGCCGCGGACCTCGGCGTGACGGACGTGGTCGCGGTCCCGGTCCAGCCGGCGGGAACCCCGCTCGGCGCGCTGACCGTCTTCGATCCGAGCGACCCCGCCGTCCAAGACGGATTCGAGCGCCTGCACGTGATCGCCGACACTCTCTCCCGGATCATGCTCAGCCCGCGGCAATCCGCCGAAGGCCGCGGCGGCGCGGCCGAACTGCCGTCGCTGTTCGCGCAGGCGGACATACACGCCACGGTGCACCAAGCCAGCGGCGTGCTCGCGGCTCAGCTCGGCTGTCCGCTGGCCGAGGCCCTCTCCCTGATCCGCGCCCACGCGTACGCCGAGGGGGTCTCGATCGACAGCGTCGCCCAGGACATCGTCGACCGCCGGTTGCGCCTCGACCGCTGACTTAGCGCGGAAATCGCTCGGATGTTCTCGCCTCGGACGCGGCGCGCGGGACGATGCTCACGGATGTGGCAGTAGCCTGGTCGCGACGGATTGGGGTGGCTCATGGTGGGCAGAGCCCAGGCCGTTCACGACCTGCTCGTCACGCTGGCTGACAGCGTCGGCGTGGAATCGCAACAGCAGAACCTGCCGCAGCTGCTCGCGGACGGGGCGGCCGGTGTGGCCAAGACGGACGCCACGGTACTGCTTGACGAGGCCGGCACGCTGGCCGTCGCCGCGGCGCACGGAACCGAAGCGGCGGACCTCGCCGCGACGGAGGTCGAATCGGGCCAGGGTCCGAGCGTGGACTGCTTCCGCGACGGCGCCCCCGTTTCCTGCACCGACCTGCTCGACCAGGCCCTCCTTTGGCCGCTGTGGGCCGGGCAGGCGCGCGCGGCGGGATTCACCGCCGTGCACGTCAGGCCGCTGCGACGCAGGCAGTACCGGATCGGCGTCCTGATTCTCCTGGCGAACGAGGCCTCACCGCAGCTGACCCACCGGCAGCTGGCCACGGTGCAGGCGCTGGCGGACGCCGCGACCGTCGGGCTGCTGCATCAACGGCTGCTGCGCCGCCAGGCGCTGGTCACCGCCCAGCTGCGCTTCGCGCTCGACAGCAGGATCCTGATCGAGCAGGCGAAGGGGGTGCTCTCCGAGCGCACCGGCAGCACCGTCGACCAGGCCTTCCAGCTGCTGCGCGAATACGCCCGCAGCCACGGCCGCAAGATCCACGAGGTCGCCGCTGACGTGATCGGCGACAGCCTGCGCCTGCCGGACCGCGCGGCCGACCGCCCGCAGCCGCCCGCGAAGTGAAATAACGGGCGCGTCCCCCGTTCGGGTGCCGGATTCGGGACGTTCGGCCGTTGGCCGGCGGCCCCGGGGCGTCTGGAATGGACTCAGTGCGACGACGCGGAGAGAGGCGATCACGATGCACGCGAAGGTAGGCGACACACTGCACATCCACGCCAGGCACACCGACTCGCCGGACCAGTGGGGCCGGATCGTGGAGATCCGCGGCACGGACGGCACCCCGCCGTACCTCGTCGAGTTCCCGGACGGGCACGTGGGCCTGCTCTTCCCCGGTCCGGACGCCGTCATCGAGTCCCAAATCCCGGCCGGCGAGCGGTCAGCCGCGCTCAGCGGCCATCGCCGCCGGGTCCACACGCTCCGCGGCTGGTGACCGCCCGCCGCCGGCGAAGGGAGTCTCGTCGTGTTCTTCGTCGATCGGCAGGACGCCGGCGAGCAACTGGCCGCGCGGCTGGAGTACCTGCACGGCCCTGACGCCGTCGTGGTGGGGTTGCCGCGCGGCGGCGTCCCGGTAGCCGCCGAGGTCGCCGAGGTGCTGGGCGCGCCGCTGGACGTGTGCCTGGTGCGCAAGGTGGGCGTGCCCTTTCAGCCGGAGCTGGCGATGGGCGCGATCGGTGAAGACGGCGTCCGCGTCGTGCACCAGGAACTGGTGCGCGCGGCGCGGGTGAGCGAGCGGGAGTTCGCGCAGGTCGAGCAGAGCGAGCGGGCCGCGCTTGAGCGGATGCTTCGCTGGTATCGCGGCGGGCGCGGGCCGCTGGACGTCAGGGGCCGCACGGTGATCGTGGTCGACGACGGACTGGCCACCGGAGCAACCGCGCAGGCCGCCTGCGCCGTGTTGCGCCGCCGCGGCGCGTCCCGGATCGTGCTGGCGGTGCCGGTCGGCGCGCCGGAGGCGGTGGAGCGGCTGCGCGGATTCGCGGACGAGGTCGTCTGCGCCCGCGCTCCGCGGGACCTGTCGGCGATCAGCCTGTACTACGCGCGATTCCAGCCTGTCAGCGACAGCCGGGTGATCGAGTGCCTTGAGCACGCGGCCAAGCGCTTCGGTGACGTCGCGGCCGCCGAGACGGCCGTGGCCGGCTTCGGCGGAGCCAGACGCGCCGCGCGCGTGCCGGAGGTCGAAGTCACGCTAGGGCGGGTGCAGCTCCCCGGCCGGCTGGAGATTCCGGAGAACGCGCGCGGGATCGTGGTGTTCGCGCACGGCGCGGGCAGCAGCCACACCAGCCCGCGCAACCGGTTCGTCGCCGGCCAGCTCAACCGCGCGCGCCTCGGCACCCTGCTGTTCGACCTGCTCACCGCGCAGGAGGCCGCCGACCGGCAGGCGGTGTTCGACATCGACCTGCTCGCCGAGCGGCTGACCCACTCGATGCGATGGCTGCGCGAGCAGCCCGGCGCGGCGCGGCTGCCGATCGGCCTGTTCGGCGCCAGCACCGGGGCCGCCGCCGCGCTGCAGGCCGCGGCCGACCCGGACGCCGACGTCGCGGCGCTCGTCTGCCGCGGCGGTCGACCCGACCTGGCCGGCCCGTACCTGTCCGCGGTATCGGCACCGACGCTGCTGATCGTCGGCTCGCACGACCACGCGGTGATCGACCTCAACCGCCGCGCCCAGGCCAGGATGCGCTGCGAGAGCCGGCTGGTGCTCGTCGCCGGGGCGGGTCATCTGTTCGAGGAGCCGCACACCCTCGGGGTCGTCGCGCGGCTGGCCCGCGGCTGGTTCGCCTACCACCTGCAGTTCGGCGGCGTCGAGCGTTCGCCGGCGGACTCGGCCACGCTCAGGCGCGCCCGAGTCCGGGCCTGAGGGTGTAGTCGGTGAAGCCGAGCACACTTCATCGGACACCTCCCGCATCCGAGTACTGAACTACCGTCGCGTCGTGCTCAGTCGCCGTGTCCGAGGCTGGAAGCGAGCTCGCTGAGCTTGCTCAGGCGCACTTCGAGGCTCGGGTGGGCGGACAGCAGCCCGGAGAACGCTCCCCGCGTCTTGCCGACCGGAGCGATGAAGAACGCGTTGAACGCCTGGGCCGTGCGCAGATCCCGGGCCGGGATGCGCGCGTTCGCGCCGGCCAGCTTGACCAGCGCGGAGGCCAGCGCCGACGGACGGCCGGTGAGGATGGCGCCGCCGCGGTCCGCGGCCAGCTCCCGATACCGTGACAGGGTTCTGATCAACAGGAAGCTGATCGCGTACACGGCCGCGGACACGACCATCAGCCCCAGCAGCATGGCGAGGAACGCGGGATTGCTCTGCCGTCCGCGGCCGCCGAAGAGCGTGCCGTAGAACGTCAGGCGCACCAGCAGTCCGGCCAGCACGCCGAGGAACGAGGCCACCGTGATCACCGCGACGTCGCGGTGCGCGACATGCGCGAGTTCGTGCGCGAGAACCGCCTCGAGCTCCTCCCCGTCCAGGCGGCGCATCAGTCCGCGGGTCACGCACACGACGGCGTGATCCGGATTGCGCCCGGTCGCGAACGCGTTGGGCAGGTCGGTGTCGGCGATCGCGATGGCGGGCTTCGTCATGTCCGCCTCGGCGCACAGCCGCTCGACCACAGCGTGCAGGTCCGGCTGCTCGGCCGGGGTGACCAGATGTCCGCGCATCGCGAAGAGCGCCATCCTGTCGGAGAACCAGTACTGCGCGAACAGCAGCGCGGCGGCGATGAGCAGCACCGGGAGCCAGGCGCGCAGAATCGCGAACAGCGCGGCCGCGAACGCCACGTACAGCAACCCGAGCAAAAACACCGTGCCCAGCATCCGCACCGTCAACTGCCGATCCGCAGGAAAGCGCGTACGCACTCCGCCGCTCATGGCACTCAGCCCTCCCAGCCGGCGCACTGCCGCACTCGGAATCCGCTTCCTCTCCTTCGAGTGTGGTCGCCTTCCGGCGCGGCGGAAAGGGCCGTTCGCACCGGGTCAAGAGGCCGTGCGGTTCACTACGGCGCACAACCGGACCGTGCTAGTGCCCTTATTCGGTGGGCGTCTGATGACAATGGTCCCTGTCGCCCCAGGGCCCCCGCGCGCATGCTCGTGACATGGACGGCGACGGACTGTTCCGCGCGGACGGCGTCACCAAGGTCTATCCGAACGGGGTCAGGGCCAACGACGCGATCTCCCTGCACGTGGCGCTGGGGGAGGTGTACGGCCTGCTCGGGCCGAACGGCGCGGGCAAGACCACCCTGGTGAAGCAGGTCATCGGCCTGCTCAAGCCGACGTCGGGGCGCATCACGCTGGGTGCCCGCGACCTGGTGGCGGATCCGGCCGGGGCGCGCCAGCTGTGCTCATACCTTCCCCAGGCGCAGGTACCGATCGACTCGTTCCGGGCCCGGGAGGCGATCGTGCTGTGCGGACGGGTGCGCGGCGGCGGCCGGGCCGAGGTGGAGCGGCGGGCGGACGAGCTCATCGAGGCGCTCGACCTCGGCCAGTGGCGGGACAAGCGCGGCATCGGCCTGTCCGGCGGCGTGAAGCGGCTGGTCGGGTTCGCGATGGTCACGGTGTGCCCGGGCCGGCTCGTGATCCTGGACGAGCCGACCAACGACGTCGACCCGCTGCGCCGCAGGCTGCTGTGGGAACAGGTGCGCCGGCTCGGGGACCGGGGCGTCGCGGTGCTTCTCGTCACGCACAACGTGCTGGAGGCGGAGAAAGCCGTGGACCGGCTGGCGGTCATCGACAACGGGAGGCTCGTCGCCGAGGGCACGCCTTCGGCGATGAAGGCCCACGATCGCGGCTACCTCAGGCTCCAGCTGATGATCGCGCCGGGACGCGGCGCGCCCGCGCTGCCGCCGTTCGCGCACCGCTCCACCCTCGTCGGCCGCAATCTGATGACCGTGATCGCCCGACAGGACGCCGCGGTCGGGATCTCGTGGGCTGAAGCAGCCATCGCGGCCGGCGCGGCGGAGGAGTACGCGCTGAGCGCCACCTCACTCGAAGACGCCTATATCGAGCTGACCGGCGTCAACTCCAGCGATGACGGCGCCGACGGTGACGGTGACGGCGGTGGTTACGGCGGTAGCAGTAGCGACGGTGGCGGACCCGATGACCTCGAGGGCTGAGATGGCGGGGCTGAGACCGGGCTGGTCGTGGCCGCAGGCGTACTGGCGGATGGTCGCCTGGGAGTTCGCGGATCTGCGCTTGTACCTGCCGGTGCTCAGTGCCGTCCTGATCCTGCAGGGCGCCGGCCTGGCACTCGGCGTAGGTCTGCTCTTCAGCACGGTGCCGCGGGCCGCCGCCGTCTTCCTGGTCACGGGGGCGCCGGTGATGAACCTCATCACGGCCGGGCTCATCTTCGAGCCGCAACTCGTCGCCGAGCAGCGCACCCGCGGCAGCTACGAGTTCCTCCAGGCGCTGCCCGTTCCGCGCAGCGCCGCGGCGCTGGCCTGGTACACGGTGGCGCTGGTCACCGCGCTGCCCGCGGTGGCCCTCACGCTGTTCACCGGTGTGGCGCGCTACCACCTGGACCTGACCGTGTCGCCGATGGTCGTGCCCGCCATGCTGCTGACCTGCCTGACCGGGGTGCTGCTCGGCCTCGCCGTCGCGCACGGCGTCACGGTGCCGATGGTCGCGATGCTGCTGAGCACCACGCTGATCTTCGTGATGACCGGATTCAGCCCGGTCGCCTTTCCCGCCGGGCAGCTGCCGGGCTGGCTGGCCGCGGCGAATCAGTGGCTTCCGTTCGGCCCGATGGCGACGGTCGTGCGGGCCGCACTGGTCAGCGGGGTGGCGAGCGGAGTGCCGCGCGCGTATCTCGTGGTGACCGCGTGGGCGGCCGGTTCGGCGCTCGTCGTGGCATGGGCGCAGGGGCATCGAAGGTGACCGGAGGTGGGTCGTGAACGTGCGGCGCGGCGTGCGGTACTGGATCGACAGCTACGCGGCCATGCTCAGGTTCGATCTCGCCGCGCAGCGCAACTGGCTGCCGATGTTCGCGCTCATGCAGATCCTGTTCGGCGCCGGCATGGCGATCATCTACGGCTTCTACATCGGTCACCTGTCCAAGGACGCCGCCCTGTTCATCGTCAGCGGTTCGCCCGCCCTCGCGGTGCTGACCGCCGGGCTGATCGGCGTCGTGATGATGGTCACCGAGCGGCAGCAGGCCGGCACCTGGGATTTCATCTGGTCGCTGCCCGCCCCGCGATCCGCCGCCGTAGCCTCCACCTTCACCGTGTTCACGCTGCTCGCGGTCCCCGGGATCGTGGCTACCCTGGCGCTGGCCGCCTGGCGATACGGCGTGACCCTGACCGTGTCGCCGATGGCGGCGCCCGCGCTGCTGCTCTCCTCGGTGATGGCCACCTCGGTCGGCTTCACCATGGCCCAGCTGGTCGCCAGGCCGCTGGTCACCAACGCCATCGTCAATGCGCTGATCTTCGTGGTGCTGCTCTTCTCGCCGGTGCAGTTCCCGATCAGCCGGCTGCCGCTGTGGCTGGCCGACGTCCACCGCGTGCTGCCGATCTACTACATGGGCCAGGTGCTTCGAGCCTCAGTGACGCGAGGGCTGGTCTCGAACCTCGCCTTGTCGTACGCCGTGCTCGCCGCCTGGACCGCGGTGGCCTGGGCCGGGGCGGCTTGGGCCATCGCTCGCCGGCGTTAGTCCGCGCCTGGCACCTGCGGCCGAGCGACGCGAGCCGCGCGAGTTACCGTCACCCTTCCTCGGTGTACAGCGCCTCCACGTCGCCGGCGAACTGCGTCAGGACGTGTTGCCGCCGCGTTTTCTGAGTCGGCGTCAATTGGTCGCCGACCGTGAAGTACCCCGGCACGATGCGGAAGCGCTTGATCTGTTCGGGGCGGGAGACTTCCCCGTTCACCTCGTCGATCGCGCCCTGCACCGCCTCGCGCAGCGCGGGGTCCTCGTTCAGGTCCGCCACGGTGGCCGAGGGCGACAGGTGGTGCTCCGCCTTCCATTCCTCGAAGGACTGCGGGTCGAGCGCGACCAGCGCCGTGATGTACGGTCGCCGGTCACCCACGACGACGCACTGCTCGATCAGCCAGTGCGCGGCCAGCCGGTCCTCCAGGAAGGCGGGGGCGACGTTCTTGCCCGACGCGGTCACGATCAGGTCCTTCTTGCGCCCGATCACCGAGAGGTATCCGTCGTTCAGCTCGCCGAGGTCGCCGGTGTGCAGCCATCCGTCCGCGTCCAGCGCCTCGGCCGTGGCCCGCGGGTTGTTCCAGTAGCCGCGGAACACCGCCGGGCCTTTGACCAGAACCTCCCCGTCCGGGTTGATCCGCACGGTGTTACCCGGCAGCGGACGGCCGACGGTGCCGACCCGCAGCGCGGCGGGCAGGCTCAGGGTGACTGCGGCGGCCGTCTCGGTCAGGCCCCAGCCGTCGAGCACGTTCACTCCGACGCCGCGCATGAAGTGCCCGAGCCGGGCATCCAGCGGAGCGCCGCCGCTGGCGGCGTACCGCAGCTGTCCGCCGAACGCGGCGCGCAGCCGCGCGTACAGGAGCCGGTCGAACAGGGCCCGCCGCATCCGCAGCCGCCAAGACGGCGATCCGTCGGCCAGTGCGCGGCTGTACGCCACGGCCGTCTCCGCCGCGGCGTGGAACAGGCGCGCCCGGCCGGACTGCTGCGCCCTGCGCTCGGCGCGGTTGTAGACCTTCTCCAGGACCCGCGGCACGACCAAGGTCACCTCGGGCCGGAATCCGGCCAGCTCCCGCGGCAGGTCGTCCAGATCACTGGTGAAGCCGATCCGCATACCCGCCCGCACTCCGGCCAGGGTCGCGACGCGGGCCAGCACGTGCGCGAGCGGCAGGAACACAAGCATCGACGAGTCCTCCACGAGCACGAGGTCGGCGATGCCCTCGGCCTCGAGCACACTGCTGACTTCCGCCACGAGGTTGCTGTGCGTCAGCACGCAGCCCTTCGGCTGGCCTGTCGTGCCCGAGGTGTAGACGATCGTCGCCGGGGAGTCCGCCGTCGCGGACCGCCTGCGGCGTTCGACCTCGTCGCGGGTTATCGCCGCGCCGGAGGAGGAGAGCGCGGCGAATCCGGCGTCGTCCACCGTCCACATGCGGTCGGCGAGCGATCCGCAGGCCGCTGCGACCTCTGTGCCCAGCTGGCCGCCCTTGACGAACACGCCGGTCGCGCCGGAGTCGGTGAGTATGCCGGCGATCTGCGCCGGCGCGGCGGTGGGATAGGCGGGCACCGTGACGGCTCCAGCCGCCCAGATCGCGTAATCGCACACGACCCACTCGTAGCTGGTATCCGCTATCAGCCCGATGCGATCACCGGCCTGAACGCCGGACGCGATCAAACCGGCGGCCACGGCGAGCACTTGATCGACGAACTCGCGCGCGGTCACGGACCGCCAGCCGGCGCCGGCCTTCCGCGCGAACGAGAGGTGGTCGGGGCGCTGCGCGGCCCAGTCGAAGATGTCGTCCGACGTGTTGCGCGCCGGCCCGACGGTGAACCGCGCCGGCGTGGACGACTGTAGATTCAGTGATGAGACGGCCACGCTTCCAGCGTCCTGCGCCCGGCTCCGGGCGGCACGGGTCTTAGTTCGCCATCCGCGCGGGTCATTCGTCCCGAGGCGCCAGGGCGCCGCGGCGGGTCCGCGGCTTACCGGCGAGGGAGTTGCAGGTCGCGGCATGGTGCGCAATCGCTACGCGGACCTCCTGCGGGTCGGGGCCATCGGCGGTGTCGTCTACGGCCATTGGCTCCTGATCTCGGTCATCTACCGGGACGGGCGGCTCTCGGGCCTGGACGCCGTCGACTACGTCAGCTGGGGACGCTGGGTCACCTGGCTGTTCCAGGTGATGCCGGTGTTCTTCCTGGTGGGCGGATTCGTCAACGCGCAGTCCTGGAGCTTCCATCACGAGCGCGGCGAGGCCTGGACGCGGTGGGTGCGCGAGCGCGCCCTGCGGTTGCTGTGGCCCACGGCGGCCTTCGTCGTGGTGGCCATTCTCGCCGTGATGGCCGCCGAGGCCGCGCACGTGCCGTCGGCGGAGCTCGCGGAGTCGGCCTGGCTGGTCGCGCTCCAGCTGTGGTTCCTGCCGGCCTACCTGACGCTGATCGCGCTCACGCCGGTCATGTTGGCGCTGCATCGGCGCTGGGGCTTGGCAGCGCCCTGCGTCATGGCCGTGGCGGCCGGGTCGGTCAGTGTGGTCCTGACGGGGCGGCATCCTCCCGCAATCGGGTATGCCAACTACTTGTTCGTGTGGGGCTCGATCCATCAGTGGGGGTTCGCCTGGCAGGACCGGAGCCTCACCACGCCGCGGTGGCGCCTGTACGCGCTGACGGCGGCCGGGGCCGCGCTGCTGACCGCGCTGGTCGTCTCGCGGGCCTTCAAGGTGGACATGGTCGGCTCCGGGAACACGAACCCGCCGTCGATCGCGCTGCTCGCGTTCGCCGCGGCACAGTGCGGCCTCGTGTTGCTGGCCGAGCCGTGGATGTCCCGCGTCCTCGCCGTCCGGGTGCGAATGTGGCACGCGGTAAGGCGCCTCAACAGCACGGTTATGACGGTGTACCTGTGGCATTTCGTGCCGGCAATCGTCATCGCAGTGGCCTTCTATCCCACGAAGGTCATGCCGCAGCCGCCGATCGGCAGCGCGCGGTGGTGGGAGCTGCGGCCGGTGTGGTGGGCGCTGCTGACCGTGGTGCTCGTGCCGCTGGTTGCCGCGGTGACGTGGGCAGAACGTCCGATGCTGCGTCTTCCCTCTGGCCTCGGCTCGCCTGGGCGCTGGTCGCCGCTCCTGCTGCCGGCAGGGCTGATCGCAGCCTCGGTGGCACTGGCCCGACTGGCCATCGGCGGGTTCGCGCCCGCGGGACACGTGCCCGTGTGGACCCTGCTCTTAGGCGCTCTCGGGCTTGTGGCGACGCTGTTCAGCGGCCGCGCCACCGGCGAGCTGGAAGCTCGATCCGATCCGGGTTCAACGCCTTGACGCCACCGAGCCGTTGCCCGCCCTGGCTGCGCCGAGGTCCGCGGCGGCGGTGACGGCTTGGCGCGCGTCGCCGTGGGCGCCGAGGTACACGGTGATCCCCATCGTGCGCAGCATCCGCATCATGCCGGGCCCCATGTGCTCGGCCACCACGGCGCCGACGTGCTGCTCGCGCACGAACCGCGCCACGCGTGCGTGGTGCGCGCCCTCGCTGCCGGTGTCGTGCAGGGCATCCCAGCACACCTCGTGTTCCCACCAGCCGGTGATCTCGCCGTCGTCGATGTCCGCGACCGCGACTTGGTGGGCCCGGCCCCAGCGCCCGTCGACCAGGTCATCTCCGGTGATGGGAACACAGATCCTCATCGCACACCCTCCTCAAGCGACGGGCTGATCGGCCCTGACCAGGTGGAAGACGGGATGCAGCGCGGCTTCGGCGCTGAAGTCCTCGACCGGGGAGTCCGGCCGGGCGCGGAAGTACGGCTGCGTGACCTTGGCGATGCGGACGTAGTGCTTGAGGACGTATCCGGCCTGCTGCGCCGGCAGTTCGCGCACCTCGTACACGCGGGTCGTGCGGCCGCGGGTCAATTCGACCTTCCCGGCGGCACGCGCGTTGTGCACCCAGGAGACCGGTCCGTACGGAGCGACCAGCCAGCGCTGCCCGTTGAGCACGACCAGCGTCACCGGGTTCCTGCGCGGGCGGCCGGTCTTGCGGCCCCGGGTCGTGAGCAGGTAGGTGTGCGGGATCAGGCCTGTGCGCGCGAGGACGCTGGTGAACGCGTTCTCCACGTGGCGCAGGCGGCCGGGCTGGTACCGGCGGGTCGGCCACACCTGGTCGCCTCGCGGCGGAGTGTTCTGGGAATCCGCCTGGGCTTCAGGCGCGTGCCCGTTGGCGGCCTGGTCGACGTCCGGACCCGGCTCGCTCTGCTCCAGGCTGCTCTGCTCTGAGATCCCCTTTTCCGACGTGCTCTGATCGGACACTGCGATCGCCTCATTCCCTCATGCCCTGCCGCCAGGCTCGCACTGGGCGCAGCCCGGCCCCAGGGCATAAGGACCCGGATCCAGCCGGCCGAACCGCGTCATCGAAGGTCACGCCTGTGCGGCGGGCGGTCAGGCCTTCGGCTCGACCGGCGGCTCGCCAGGCTCGACGGGCTCGGCTGCCGGCGTGTCCGGCTCGGTCTCCGGCGGAGTCTGCGCCTTCGGCGCGCTCGCCTTCTGCGGCGCTTGCGGGCTTCTGACGTAGAGGCCGCGCAGGTAGCGCAGCATGGCGTTGTACCGCGTATCGGTGCCTGAGTGTCCGGTGCTGCTGACGGTCTCCCGGCGGGCTTCTGCGCCAGCTCGGTGGCTTTCGGCTGAGGTGCCGTTCACGGTGCCCGCCTCCCTTCTCGGTCCCGGTGGATCACAGCATCCCGCGCCGGACCGGCCGTGACCAGGGCCGTTCGGCCCGTCATCGCCAGCAGGCGGCGCCTGGTCCCGTCCTCGAAATCGCCTTGTTCGAGGGTGAACTCGATCCGCGCGAGCGCGTCGTTCAGCTGCGGAATCCAGTGGCGCCGCAGAATCCGGATCTGGCGTCGGGTGGCGATGACCGCGGCGTCGAGCGCCCGCACGGCGGCGAGCGTGACCGCGGCGCGGCAGGCGGCTTCGGCGGCACGCGCGTATGCCGGACGGGCGCAAATCAAGGCCGCACTGCCCGGATCGGACGCAGCTGCCGTTTCCGAGGGCGTTGTGAAAGAAGCCTCGGCGGGGAGCTTGACGCCCATCGACAACGTCTCTCGGATGACGACCCCGGCCGTGCCGGAGGGCCGAGTCCCGCGCAGGCCGTCGTGGCCGGACGCCGCGAGGGCCCGAGCCAGCCAGGCGTCCGCCTGCGCCGCCGCCTCATGCCAGGCAGTCAGCGCGTCCTGCGCGGCGCGCGTCCTGACTTGCTGCTCCTCCAGCAGCACGTGCAGTTTGCGCTCGAGCAGTTCGGCGCCGCGCGTCGCGGACGCGAGCCGCCGGCGCAGCCGAAGCCGACCGGCTCGGCCCGGAGGCACGCGCACCCCGGTCATGACGATCGCCGCCCCGGCTGGGCCGTGGCTGCGCAGTCGATGCCGAGCAGCTCATCGGACAGCATGGTCAGCTCGCTGCGCGGCAGGGCGAGGGCGACATCGCGGCACCGTTCGAGGATGTCTTGGAGCGTCCGGTTCTCGCGAGGACCCTGATCGATGAGGGTGCGGTCGAACTCCTCCTCGAAGGTCAGGTAGCGCCGGTCGGTTTCGCCGAGCGTGTCGGCGCCGATCAGGTCGGCCAGGTCGCGCACCTGGCGGGCGCGGGAAAGGGAGGCGAGCAGCTGCGCGGCGAGCGGACGGTGCTCCGGCTCCGTGCGGCCAGGGCCGGCGCCGTCACGCATGAGGCGGGAAAGGGAGGCCAGCGGGTCGACCGGGGGGTAGATGCCGCGCGCCGCGGCCTGCGCGGACAGCACGATCTGTCCCTCGGTGATGTAGCCGGTCAAGTCAGGCACAGGGTGGGTGATGTCGCCTCCCGGCATGGTCAGCACCGGCAGGACGGTGACCGATCCGGGCCGGCCGCGAATCCGGCCGCAGCGTTCATAGAGGGATGCGAGATCGCTGTACAGGTAGCCGGGATACGCCCGACGCGCGGGAATCTCGCCGCGCGCCGCGGACACCTCGCGCAGCGCTTCGGCATAGCTCGTCATATCGGCGAGGATGACCAGCACGTGGCGGCCGCCGACGAAGGCCAGGTTCTCCGCGATCGTCAACGCGATGCGCGGAGTCATGATGCGCTCAAGCACCGGGGCGTCAGAGGTGTTGATCAGCAGAGTGAGTTCGCCCGCGGCCGCGCGTTCCTCCAACGCGCCGCGAACGAACTGCGCGTCGGCGTGGGTGAGGTCCATGCCCGCGAACACGACGCAGAAGGGCTGCGATCCGGCGGTGGCCTGGGCGGCGATCTGGGTGGCGAGCTCGAGATGCGGCAGGCCCGGCAGCGAGAAGATCGGCAGCTTCTGGCCGCGCACCAGCGTGGTGAGCGCGTCGATCACGCCGATGCCGGTGAGTACCGGCTCGCACGGCGGCTCGCGGTGCACGGGGTTGATCGGGCGGCCGTTCACGGGCGCGGTAGCCGGTCCGAAGACCGGCGGTCCACCGTCGACCGGTGTGCCTCGTCCGTCGCAGATGCGCCCCAGCCAGCGCGGGCCGACCGGGATGCGCAGCGGCGTGCCCTCGAAAGCGGCGCGCGTGGCCGCCGGGTTGAGTCCGGCGGTGCCTTCCAGCACCTGGACGACGGCCAGGTCGCGATCGACCTCGACGACCACGCCGTGCCGCTGCTCGCCTTCGTCGGTGGTGATGCGCACGTATTCGTCGAATCCGACCCCTTGCACGTCGCGAACGACCATCAGCGGTCCGCGCAGGGAGCCGATCGACGTGTATTCGGGCTCTGGCAAGCTCGTCCCTGCCGCGCTCTCGTTCGTCATGGCGTCGTCCCCGCCTCGGTCAGCGCGTCGAGACTTGCGAGCACGGCATCGCGCCGCGCGCGGATGATCTCGATTCCATGCGGTCCGGCGTCCTCGCGGGCGCGCAACAGCGGACCGAAGTCGACGGCCTCCACCGCGGGCGCCCCGGCGACCACGGCGATGTCGTGGCAGTGGTCTGACACAGCCGACACCGCTTCGAGCAGAGCGGCGGTCTTCTCATCCGAGCTGTAGGCGTCGGCGTCGGACAGCGCGCTCTGCTGGAGCACGCCCTCACGCGCGAGCCGGCCGGCGAGCACATCCATGCGCTCGGCCGGCGGCAGCGCGCCGATGCCGACCAGATCGACCAGATCAGCCAGCCGGTCGGCGCGCGCGAGGGTGTGCACCAAGCGGTCCCGCAGCGCGGCAGGACCGGTGGCGTGGCCGACCAGGGCGGCGTCGCGGGAGAACGAGTCCGCCCAGGAGACCGCCGGGTAGTGACGCGCGTAGGCCAGGTCGCGGTCCAGCGTCCAGCGCGCCCGCACGAAGCGTTCGGTGTGCGCGGTGACCGGCTCGGCCATGTCCCCGCCCGGCGGGGAAACCGCCCCGAGCACGGTGACCGAGCCGGGGCCGGCGCCGAGGGTCTCGACCGCGCCGGCCCGCTCGTAGAACGCGGCGAGGGCGGAGGCCAGGTCGGCCGGGAAGCCCTCCTCGGCGGGCAAGGTGCCGGAACGGGAGGCGAACTCGCGCCGCGCCTCGGCCCAGCGTGAGGTCGAGTCGGCGATGACCACCGCGTCGTGGCCCATGTCGCGGAAGAACTCGGCCACACACGCCCCGACGTACACGCTGGACTCCCGCGCCATCATCGGCATGTCGGAGGTGTTGGCCACGACGACGGTGCGTTCAGCCAGCCGGCCGCCGGTGCGCGGATCTTCCAGCCGGGACAGTTCGTCGACGACTGCCGCCATCTCGTTGCCGCGTTCCCCGCAGCCCACGTACACGATCACGTCCGCGTCGCACCACTTGGCGATCTGCTGAAGCAGCACCGTCTTACCGGTGCCGAAGCCGCCGGGCACGGCCGCGGTCCCGCCCTTGGCGATCGGGAAGAGCAGGTCCAGGGCGCGCTGCCCGGTGTGCAGCGGCTCGGTGGCTGCCAGCCGCCGGATGAACGGACGCGGACGGCGGATCGGCCAATGCTCGGTCAATGTGACGGGCCGTCCGGCGACGCGGGCTATCACGGCGTCGGCCGGATAGTCTCCGGGCTCCGCGATCCACTCCAATCGCGGCTCAGGGTCAGGGTCCTGCGCAGGGGGAGCGAGGACGAGATATTCGACGGCCCGCGAGACGGCGAGGGTGCCCAAGCGGTGACCTGGCGGGATGAGGTCGCCCGGTTTCGCCTGGGGCGTGAAGCGCCAGGTGCGTTGATCGTGTGCTGCGCTCGTGTCTGCTGTGCCGGATTCGTCCCGTCCGAGCCACGTTCCAGCTTCGGCGAGGGGTCGCAGCAGGCCGTCGAAGATACCGCCGAGCAGGGCAGGTCCGAGGGCGGCCGACAACGCGCGGTTTTGCGGCACCGCCTTGTCGCCGGGTGCGAGGCCGCCGGTGTATTCGTACGCTTGCACGGTCAGCAGCCCGTCCTGAACCGCCAGCACCTCACCGGGCACGCGCGCGGGACCGAGCAGGACGAGTTCGGAGATGGCCGCACCGCCTCGCTCCAGTTCGACTTCGATCAGCGGCCCGGCGACCCGGCGGATCACGCCGCTCGCCGTTGTTGCAGCGGCGGCGCGGTTTGCAGTGCCGTCGGCGATCGCGCTGTCGAAAGCACTGTCAGTATTCAGATCGTCCATAGCCGCGCGACCTCCTCCCCGAGTCCGTCCACGGCGCGCGCGGCGATCGCCGGCAGGCTCAAATCGAGCCGGCGCCCACGGGCCGTCGCGGTCACCCCGCCACCCTCGTCGTCGACGATGACGGCCTCGGAACCGAGCGCGTCACGTGCGCGGTGCTCCAGCGCGGCTCGGACGGCCGGGTAATCCGCGCTGTCCCGCAGTGCTCGAATGCCATGCTCGATGCCGTCGCGGACCGCGTCGTAGACGGCACGCTGGGCGGCGAGGTCGAGGGCGCGCGCCTCGCGGCGGGCGGCGGTGAGCAGTTCGGCCGTATCGGCGGCGGCCAGCGCTGCGCCTCGTGCCCGCGCCTGGTCGAGGATCGTCCGGGACCGCGCCTCGGCTGCGGCGATCGTCGCGGCGGCCTCGATGCGGGCCTCGCCGACGAGCTTTTCTGCGTCGGCGCGGGCGCGCTGGAGCAAGCGATCCCGCACGGGATCCAGCGCTCGGTCGTCCTTCAGCTTCACCGGTGCGCTCATGACGGCATCACCACGGTGATCGGGTATGAGGTGGATTCCACGACGGCCGACCCGAGCGCGAGCGCCGCGGTCTTCGTCAGAATGACCACGACGACGTCCTGGGGCAGTTCCCGCCAGGCCGACCGCACCGCCGCCGGATCCTCGGCCGGGCGCAGGAGCACCCCGGCCAGGGCGAATCCTTCGATGAGCGCGCCCTCGCCCAACGCGGCGATCGTGCCGGCGCGGTCCATGCCGATCACGACTTCCCGATGAGCAGCACCGCGACGACGAGCCCGTAGATGGCGATGCCCTCGGCGAGCCCGACCACGACCATCGCCCGCCCGAACAGCTCAGGCCGCTCGCTCATCAGCGCGAGCGCGGCGGCTCCGGTGTAGGCGACGGCGAGCCCCGCACCGAGACACGACCCGGCGATCGCGATGCCCGCGCCGATCAGCGCGCCGCTGTTGCTGCCGCCGCTGCTCGCCGCCGCGGCGGCCGTCTGGGCGTGCGCGCTGCCGGCGCCGAGCGCGACGATGAGCACGGCGAGGGCCGCGGTCAGCAACCCGCCGGTCATCGCGAACAACGCCCGGCGTGCTCCGCGCGCGGAGCGGCGAGCCGTGAGCACCGCCAAAGTCGCGCCGACGAACAGCGTCGGTGCGCCGATCAACCAAGCGATCATGAGGTCATCTCCTGTGCGGGCAGCCGGAACGGCCGGAAGGGCCGGCCCTCCGGCTCGAAGATCCGCGAGAACAGTTCGTAGTACTCAAGGCGCATCGCCTGCACGCCGGCGACGAGCCCTTCCAGGGCGAAGGCGAGCGCGTTGCCCGCGAGGAAGAGCAGCGCCGCCCCGCACACGCCGACCGGGCCGTGGTGCGCCAGGCCGCTCGTGCCGCGCCAGATGACGTCGCCGAGCGCGGCATGGGTGAGACCGAACGCGGCGAGCCTGGCGAACGACACCACGTTCGAGCCGATCCGGGTGACCAGGTCGAACAGTCCGATGCCCACCTGGAAGCCGCCGGCCGCTCCGCGCGGCGAGACCATGGCCAGCCCGATCCCGGCGGCGATGATCCCGAGCAGCGCGAGCGCCGCTCCGGCTGTCACGAGCGGCACCGAGTGCGCGAGCGCGCCCGCGCAGCCGAGGGCGGCTCCGAGGAAAAGTACGGAGCCTGCGACACCGGAGACCGCGTAGAGCGCTGCCCCGGGACCGCCTTCGCGCCAACGGTTCGCTGTACCGACCCCATAGGCGATGGCGAGCAGCACCGCGCCGAACGCGATCGCATACCCGAGCAGCGGCAGCGGTTTGTCGAGCGGTTTGAGCCAGAGGGCCGGGACGAGCCCGGTCGGGCCGAAGAACTCGCCGTAGAGCAGACCGCAGGCCGTGGCGGCCAGACCCGCTCCGGCGACGAACGGCCACAGGTGCCGCACGCCTGCCAGGAGCCTGATTCGGCCGGAACGCAGCAGCAGGGCGCAGCCGACGAGCAGCGCGCCGTGTCCGGCGTCGCCGAACATGAGGCCGAACATCAGGATGTAGGACAGGCCGGCCAGCAGCGTCGGGTCGAGGTCTGCGTACGGAACCGTGCCGTACGCGCGCACGAGCGGCGAAAAAGCTTGGCGCGTCGTTCCGGCGTCTTGCAGCAGCGTCGGTGGATCGACGCCTCGTGGGCGCGGTAGCACGACCACCGCTCCACCGACCTGCGCCAAGCGCGCCGCGAGACGTGGGACTTCGGCCGCGGGGCACCAGCCGGTGAGCGCCGCCGTCTCATCGTGCCGAGTCGCCGCGTCGGTATACCGGCTGATCAGATCCTTGTCAGACGGCGCCGACGCCGCATCCGAGGAAGGCCCGTCGCATTCGATCTCCACGCATCCCGCCTCGCCGGTGCGCACGATCGTGGCGCGCAGATCGTCGAGTCCTGCGGTGAGCGCGACGCGCTGCATCTGTACCGGCAGCAGCGTATTGCGCCACCGCGCCGGAGCGCCGCGCGCGGCAGGAAGGGAGCGCTCACCGGGAGACATCGCCGCTCCTCGCCAACCGGCCGCCCCGATGCGCCGAGGCCAGTGCGCCCCGGACGGCGTGAGCGTCCGCGAGAAGCAGCGCGGCGCAACCGAGAACCGGCTCCAGTTGGAATCTCGGGGATCGCGCCAGGTCCGCGGCGTCCGATTCGACCCGCGACCACCAGCGCTGTTCTCCCCGCCAAAGCTCCTGCGGGCCGTCGAGCCCGGCCAGCGCCCAGCCCGCCGTCACCTTCGGCAGCGCCGCGGTGAAGGAATCCCAGTCGGCGGACTCCACCGCGCGGGCACCGAGCAGCGGGCGCGCTCGCGCCGCGCCCGGGGCCCCGGTCGGCCGTCCCAGCAGGAAGCGCTGCCTGGCGATCGTCAGCGCGGCGGCCGCCGCGCCCCAAGAGCGGCTGTCGGGATGGATCGCCGCGAGCCGGCTCGCCGCGGACAGCCGCAAGTACTCGGTCAGGCCCGAGGGATCGTCAGTTCCCGGATCTCCCCAGGCCGAAGCCGCCAGCACGGCGCGCAACGCGGCGGCGGAAGTCGCTGCCGCAGCCCTGTCCCAGCAGGTCGCCAGCGCGCCCAGCCGATAAGGCGCGGGAACCTCGGCGCCGGCGATCCCGCGCAGCCGGTCCGCGAGGTTGCCGATCTCCAGATCGGCGACCAGCACGCGCAGCACGCCGACTCCCGAGCCCGGCACCCATCCGCCCAGGACACGCAGATTCCACACGACGCCCTTGTTCACGGCGCGCTCCGCATCGGCCGGGCTCGCGTCCGGGGAGAGGAAGCGCCGGTAGCTCGTATCCGCCAGTTCCTCGAGTGCGGCAGTCAGACTCGGCTGCGCGGCCAGGCGCGCCGCCGCGCCCGGGCCGACTCTCCGATCCAGCAGCGCCTTGGCGCGGACGGTCGCGGCGACCCACGCGGCGCTCATCCCGGCGCTCCCGGGCCGCGGGCCGGCGGCTGCACGCGACTTGAAGTCCCGAGCAGCGTGTCGGCGACTTCGCCGACGAATCGGTCGACGTACTCTTGCACGCGCGGTTCGGCGTGTACGCGCAATGATTCGGCGTGGGAACGCGCTTGGTCGAGGAGCGCGGCGCTGGACTGCTCGGCCGCGGTGCGGGCTTGGCGCTCGGCTTTCTCCTGTTCAAGCGTCGCGCGCTCGGCCGCCTCCTCGACGATCGACTCGGCGCGGCGCCGCGCCTCCTGCCGGATGTCGGCGGCCTCGGCCGCGGCGCGGGCGCGGAGCTGATGAGCCTCGGCTTCGGCGTCCTCGAGGGAGGCGAACAGCGGCTGCAGTTCCGCGTCGTGTTCGGCGGTCCGGTCGGCGGGCACCGCGGCGCCGATCGCCGCCCCCGGCGCTCCGGCGGGCTTGAACCGGCGCAGGATGCCGCGCACATCGACCATGGCTCCGCCTTCCGACGAGCTCCTTGGTGATCATTCTGCTCGGCCGCGACCCACGGATGCAGGGCCTCAGTGCTTTGCCGAGCAGGGACCATCGACCCGCGCCGGGTACGGCCGGTCACCGCGTGCCCGCCGCGGATGACGGGCGACGCGAGTTGTGACGGCAGGCCGCGACGGCGGCTGCTCGAGGTGAGGCTGCCGCCGTCGCGGTGTCAGAACGCTTCTCCGCGGCTACCGTGCTGCGGGACGTGTGCCCCGCATCCCGCCGCGGCCGAAGCCGGCCAGTCCGACGATCACGAGGCCGAGCAGCACCGCCACGCCTCCGGCGATGCAGTTGCTGGTGATCGTGCGCGTGGTGTGCACGCTCCCGGCCACCGCCCACGGCGCGACGACCGTCCAGGCGCCGATCAGGGTCGCGGCCCAGGCCATCGCGTGCGTGCGCTGGTAGGCCGAGCCGAAGCCCGCCACGAGCAGCGTGTAGCCGATGCCGGTGATCAGGTTGTTGACCGCGAGCGTGGAGAAGCCGCTGAATCCGGCGATCCACGGCGACGCCGCCAGGTACAAGCCCGTCAGGATGCCGAGCGCCTCGGCCCCCTGCACGCTCGGCGTGGCGGTCGCGCGCTCGAAGCGCGCGCCGAGGTCCAGCAGGTCCGGGTGGCGTCCGATGTCCGGCTGATTGATCGGAGTGGTCAAGGTGACCACCTCCTCGGGAAACCGGGGACTCGGCCCCTTCGCCGCCCGGCGGCGAGCGTCGGGCGGCCGAAGCGGCCCTTTCGATTTCCACCCAAGCGCCGCCGGCGGGCGCGGCCTAGAGGCTCAAGGCCCGTACGGGTTTCGATGGATGCCGACCGCGCCGGTACCTCCGGCTAGGACGTTCGCCCAGGCCGTTCGGCTCCCGGTGGCCGGGTCAGTACACGAGCACGCTGGTTCCGATGGGCGCGAGATTGCCGGCCCACATCCAGTTGGTCGCCGCGTTGCTGACGCGCACGCAGCCGTGGGACGCGGGGTAGGGCGGTACGTCGGGGTACCCGTGGATCGCGATTCCGCCGTTGAAGTACTTGGGCCGCCACAGCACGCCCAACGGCGAGCGGTCGCTGCCGTCGACCTGCCGGAAGATCCGGTAACTACCGGTCGGAGTCACGGCGATGTACGTCGAGCCGCCGACGCTGTATGCCGCGCCGCTGCCGGTCGAGGTGTCGAGCACCGTGTCGACGTGGCCGTTCGTCACCAGCAGCAACACCTGCCGGCTCAAATCGATCTCGATGACGTGCCCGGAGGCGCTGTGCGCGCTCGGCCGGATCGCGCGTGCCAGCGCCGCGGCGCTGCGCGGACCGAACACTCCGTCACGCGGCAGGCCCGCGGCCTTCTGCAAGGCCACCACCGCCTGCTGGGTCAGGTCGCCGTACGTTCCGTCAGGCGTTCCGAGCCAGTAGCCGAGCGAGCCGAGTTGCCGCTGTAACGCCAGCACGGCCGGGCCGCGGTCGCCGGGGCGCAGCGTCGACTGGCCGCCGGGCGTCGTCGTGCCGGGAGGCTTCGAAGCGGTCGGGACCGGCGAGCTCGCGGTTGGCGAGGGCGAGCCGGACCCGGCTGGGGCCGAGATGGTCGCGGTCGGGCTGGGCCGCGGGCTCGACGCGGCAGGCGACGTTCCGGCGACGGTCGCGCTGTTCTGCGGCTGCGCACCCGCGTTCCCCGACGAGCCGGCACATCCCGCGGTTGCCGACATGAGCAGGGCCAGGGCCGCAGCGGCCAGGAGAGCCGCCGCCGCGGTCCGAATGCCGCAACGAGCCTTCACAATTCGACCGTAGGCGTCGCACGACGATCCCGCGACAGGACCTTGGGCACTACCCTGCCGGGCTCAAGACCCGAGCGCGGCGCGGAATTGCCGCGTCGTTGGTCCATCCCGGTCGGGGCCTTTGCGCCCCTGCGGGGCGATCCCGCGCGGAGCACCATCACCGGAAAGGCCGCCACCACGGCATCCGCGAGGGAGCGATCGTCATGTCCGAGCGAACACTGCGTCATCTGATCCAGCGGCACCTGACCGATTTCCTGGACGACTGGTACGGGCGTCCCGCGAATGCCGGACGACAACCCGATGAACGCGACTTCGCGACGTGGCTGGCAGGCGACAGTCACCGCGAACTTGGCCCGGCCGCGCGATAACCGAGTGCCGCGCACTGCTTAGGCAACCGTCTCGATCAGCCCGTATCCGCCTGCGTAGCGCGCGTATAGCAGGCCGCCGCGACCCGTAGCGGCGTCGGTGAAGAACAGGTGCGTTTCACCGAAGGCCGTCAGCCGTGTCAGGGCGCTGCTGAGGGACAGCCGTGGTGGCGGGTACAGGTCGGTCACCAGTACAGCCGGCGCCGATCGGGAGGACTCGGCGCGCTCGGTGCAGGCCATCCGGTAGCCGCAGGGGCCGTCCCGATAGACGACCGCTTCGGCGCCGGTTTGCGGATCCCGGAACATGTGCGCCTGATAGTCGAGGGCGTCGAGCGACAGAATCGCCTCCATCGATGTCAGAGGCCTGAGCCGCACAGGCTTGCGGCGGCTGATCGCGGCGGGCCCGGTCGGCACCGGTGAGACCCGGGTCAACGGATCCGGCCAAGGCCGCACCCACACGCCGGAACTCGGCAGAACCAGCTGCCGCGAGATCCGGGCGACCAGCAGCCCGGCGAGCTCCTCCGGGTGATCACATGCGGCCTGCGCCCGAAGCGCCCACCCGAGGGCGGTGAAGTTGACCTGGCCGACGATCGGGCCGCGGCCGTCCTCGGAAGCCCGGACCCGCACCCGCGGATCGCCGACACCCCGGGCGGGCTCGGCGAGCGCGGTCGACACCTGATCCGCCAACCGCTCCGTCAGACCCGCCGCCGCCTGCCGGGTTTCGCGATATCCCACCGCCAAGACCATGACGCCCGTCCCTCCGATCGAGTCACCGGCAGCGTCGCCGCCCGGCAGGACTCCGACCAGAGTCGTTGGTCCCGCGCCGCCGCGCGCCCCCGCCGCGACGGCCGCGTGGCACGGAACAGGGACTCAATGCCCTGGTGCGGGAGCGTCGGGTGACGAGACTGAAGGTGAGCGTTTACGAGAGAAGGTGTCACCGTGAACGCCGAACGCGGTGCGCGGGTGGTCGTGGGTGTGGACCGATCGCCACAGGGTCTGGCGGCGTTGCGAGCGGCTGCCGCCCAGGCCGCGCGGCGCGGGGCGCCGTTGCACGCGGTCCGCGTCGAGGCGCTCTGGTCGGACTCCGACACCAAGCAGATCGACGCGGCGTTCAAAGACGCCTTCGGCGGCGTTCCGGGCGGATTGACCGTCCTGCGCAGCATTCAGCCTCCGCCGGTCGCCTCGGCCTTGGCCGAGTACGCGGACGGACCCGAGGACCTGCTGGTGATCGGCAGCAGCGGCCGGGGCCTGTGGCACGCGCTGTGGTCGGGTTCGGTACCGCTCGCCTGCATCCGCAAAGCGCGGTGCGAACTGCTCGTCGTGCCGCCTCCGCCGCTGGCCCGCGAGTTGCGGGGGCGCCGGCGCTGGCGTCGCCGGCAACCGGATCTGTGGAGCAGGTTCGAGCACGAAACCGCGGCCAACCGCGGCTGAGGGCCGAACGGCTCCGCCGCGTGCGGCAGGACGTCATGCGAGGAGGTCGGCAATGTATTTCGTTGATCGGCGGGACGCGGGTCGGCAATTGGCGGATCTGCTCAAGCATCTGCGCAGGGCCGACCCGGTCGTGCTCGCGGTCGCGCGCGGCGGAGTCCCCGTGGCCGCCGAGGTCGCGGAGGCTCTCGACGCTCCGCTGGAGATCTGTCACGTGAGCGCGTCGTCGCATACGCCGTTCGCCGACGAGCAGCCCCTTGATGTCGACGGGCGCACCGTGATCGTCGTCGACGAGGGCTTGGTCACCGGAGCCACCGCGCGGGCGGCCTGCCGGGTCGCGCGGGACAGCGGCGCGGCGCGGGTGATTCTCGCCCTTCCGATCGCCGCCTACGACAAGACGCCGCGGTTGTACGACGTGGCCGATGAGCTGATCTGTATACACGCGCCGCAGGATTTCGTCTCCGTCGCGGACGCGTACGCGCAGCTTCCGAAGGTCCCCGATGCTCAGATCATCGAGCTGATGGAGGCCGCGGCGAAACGCGCGTATCAGAGCGCTGCGGACGACATCGTGGCCGAGCACGCGAACGTGAGCGGCCGTCCGGGGGCCGCGGAGGGAAGCCGGGCGCAGGTGCCTTCCGGCGACTCGACGCGACTGCCCGGCGTGCTGGCCGTGCCGCAGAACCCTGTCGGCGCCGTCGTGTTCGCTTACGGTTCCGGCACCGGGACAGCGGGGGCGCGCAATCGGTACGTCGCGCAGTACCTCCACAGCCATGGAATGGCCACGCTGCTGCTCGACCTGCTCACCGAGCCGTCCGCGATCGACCGGCGCACCGTGTTCGACATCGGGCTGCTCGGCCGCAGGCTCGCGGACGCCTCGGCGTGGCTGCGCGGTCAACCCGGCCTAGGCCGGCTTCCGCTCGGTTACTTCGGCGCCGCTGCGGGCGCGGCCGCCGCGGTGTGGGCCGCGGCGGAGCCGGGCGCGGACGTCGCCGCCATGGTGCTGCTCAGCGGCCGGCCGGACCTGGCCGGCTCGCGGCGGCTCGCCTCCGTCGCCGCTCCCACGCTGCTGATCGCCGGGGCACGGGACGCGGCCGTGCTGGACCTGAACCGGCGCGCCAAGCTCCGGATGCGCTGCGCGAACCAGTTGCTGGTCGTCCCGGGCGCGGACAACAGGTTCGACGATCCGCGGAGCCTGGCCGTCGCCGTGCGGCTGGCCGAGGACTGGTTCACCACCTGTCTGTCCACGGCGCGCGGCCCGGCCGGCGAGAAGGTCCGCTGAACGGTGCCCGCACGGCCCTGCCGGCCCGGGCCTTTCGGCCCGTGCCGTGATCGCCGGCCTCGACGAGGGTTTGCTGATACCGGCCGCGCCGGGCGACCGGATCAGCGACTGCGCCGAGGTGGCGATCATGAAGCAGCAGGTTCCGCCGACACGCATCGCCCCGCAGCTCTACGCGTCGAAGCGGGTGCGCGTGATCAGGCGCCGCCGGGCGCGCCGCGACCTTCCCGAACTGGACCTGCGCACCCCGTCCGGGCGCCGGATGCTGCCGTACTGAGCCGTGGGACGCTGAGCCGCTCCATCCCCGCGGCGGGACTTGAGACCCTGTCGGCCGCGACGGGTGGGCACAAGGCTGGGGCCAGGAGAAGGGGAGGGGCGTGATGGATCCGGTGGGCTCGGCGAGCGCGGAATTCCACGGCTGCCGGCTGATCCTGCTGCGGCACGGCCAGAGCGAGTTCAACGCCGCCAACCGCTTCACCGGCTGGGCCGACCCGCCGCTGACCGGATTCGGCGAACACGAGGCGGCGCAGGCCGGGCAGGCCATCGCGGCGGCCGGCTGTCGCCCCGACGTCGCGTTCACCTCGCTGCTTCAGCGAGCCGTGGCGACGACGCGCCTGGTCTTGACCGCGGCCGACCGCCCGTGGGTACCCGTGCACCGCTCCTGGCAGTTGAACGGCCGGCACTACGGAGCGCTGCAGGGCAAGGACAAGAACCTCATCAGAGAGGAGTTCGGCGCGGAACGAGTGCAGCGGTGGCGCCGCTCCTACGATGAGCGGCCGCCCGCGCTGCCGGAGGACCCGAACCTCGCCGATCCCCGGTACGCCGCCCTGCCGCCCCGGGTGCTGCCGCACACCGAGAGCCTGCGGGACGTCACCGCCCGGCTCCTGCCGTACTGGAGCGACGCGATCGCCCCGCAGCTGCGCGCCGGCCGGGTCGTGCTCATCGTGGCGCACGGCAACACCCTGCGCGCCCTGATCAAGTGGCTTGATGGGATCTCCGACGCGGAGATCACCCGGCTGGAGGTGCCGACCGCGCGTCCGCTGCTCTACCTTCTCGACGCGGCCGGAAAGCCCCTCGTGCCGGGCGGAGTGTTCCTCGTCGGCGCCCCTTCGCGCGGAAAGTGAGGACGCATGTCCAGGAATACGGGTCAGGCAGCCGAATCGATTCTCGTCGAGATGACCGGGCCGTTCACCCGCGAGGAGCGGCACTACGCCGTCGAGAAGTTCCACGCCCTGGCGGCCTATGCACACCGGCCGCTGCGCAGGGTGCACGTGACCGTCGTGGTCTCAGGCAACCCCGGAGCGGTGCATCCCGTCCAGCTCAGCGCGACGATCGACCTGGACGGCCGTCCGGTGCAGTCGCATGCCGCCGGCGACAGCGTGCGCGAGTGCATAGACATCGCGCGTCAGCAGCTCTACAACAGGCTGATCCGGCAGCGGGCCCCGCACTCCCGGAAACGGATCGCGCGGACCCGCCACACGGATCAGTAGAGCTCACCTGCGGACCCCGCCGTGGGACCGGTAGATCAGCCCGCGCGCCCCGTACACCGGAGCGGCGAACATGTGGAACATCATCCTGAGCAGCCACCCGACCGCGAAGATGGTCAGGATGGTCAGCCAGAACAGCACGGCGACGAAGATGAAGACGAGAGGCATGGTGACTCGCCCTTCTCGGGAGTTGCGGAGGCACTGCGGGGCGGTCGGACCGTCTTAACGGCCATGCTGCTCGCGATCCGGGAGCGCGCATCCCGTCGAAAGACCCGGGCTGCCGGTCCGATGGTCCGTGACCGGCAGCCCGCGCTCGGCCTGCGATGAGCCGTCGGCCGTCGGCCGTCAGCCGTCGGTGCCCGGCTGCGCCTGGATGGCGGTGATCGCCACGGTCGTCACGATGTCCTCGACCAGCGCGCCGCGTGACAGGTCATTGATCGGCTTGTTCAGGCCCTGCATGATCGGCCCGATCGCGACCGCGCCCGCCGAGCGCTGCACGGCCTTGTAGGTGTTGTTGCCGGTGTTGAGGTCGGGGAAGATCAGCACGGTCGCGCGGCCGGCCACGGTCGAGCCCGGGGCCTTGGTCAACGCGACGTCGGGTTCCACCGCGGCGTCGTACTGGATCGGCCCCTCGACCGGCAGGTCCGGCCGCAGCGCGCGGACGATCTGCGTCGCCTTGCGCACCTTCTCCACATCGACCCCGCGCCCGGAGTCCCCGGTCGAGTACGACAGCAACGCGATCCGCGGCTCGATGCCGAAGCGCGCGGCGGTCCCGGCGCTGCGCATCGCGATGTCGGCCAGCTGCTCGGCGTTCGGGTCCGGATTGACCGCGCAGTCGCCGTAGACCAGCACCCGGTCCGGCAGGCACATGAAGAACACCGAGGAGGCCAACCCGACCTGCGGCGCGGTCCCGATGATCTCGAAGGCCGGTCGCAGGGTGGCCGCCGTCGAATGCACGGCGCCGCTGACCATCCCGTCGGCCAGGCCTTCCTGCACCAGCAGCGCGCCGAAGTAGCCCGGGTCGTAGACGATGTCGAGGGCTTGGGCCTCGGTGACGCCCTTGTGTGCCCGAAGCCGGGCGTAGGTGCGCGCGAACCGCTTGTGCAGAACCGAGGCCGCGGGGTCCATGACGCGCACCCGCGCCTCGCGCTCGCCCCGTTCGACGTCGAGGCGCAGGTCCACGCCGAGCTCAGCGACGCGGCGACGGATCGCGTCCGGCGATCCGAGCAGGGTCAGGTTGCACACGTTGCGGCGCACGAGCACCTCGGCCGCGCGCAGGATGCGCTCCTCGGAGCCTTCCGGCAGCACGATGTCGCGCAGCCGCGGGGCACGCGCCCGCTCCATCAGCTCGCGTTCGAACATCATCGGCGTGACGCGCTCCACCCGGCCGAGCGCGATCCGCTCCGCGAGCGCGGCGGTGTTCACGTGCAGCTCGAAGTGCCCGAGCGCGGCGTCGACCTTGCGCGGGTCGGCCGCGGCCACGTCGCCCTTGAGCGCGGAGAGGGTCGTGGCGGCGGCGAAGCTGTCCGAGGCCGTCAGCGCCACCGGCGTGCCCGGCGCGAGCCGCTCGGCCAGCCGCAGGATCTGCTCGCCCGGCGGCTGACCCAGCGTCAGCAGCACGCCCGCGATCGGCGGCGAACCGGCCGAATGCGCGGCGAGCGCGCCGATCAGCAGGTCGGCCCGGTCGCCGGGGGCGATCACGAGGTGGCCCTCGCCGAGAGCGGCCAGGAAGCGGGGGAGCGCGGCGCCGCCGAAAACGTAGCCGCGCACCAGCCGGGCCAGTCCGTCCTGGTCGCCCAGCAGCACCTCGGCGCTGGTGGCCGCGACGGCCTCCGCGACCGTCGGGGCGCGCAGCGAAGGCTCTTCCGGGATGACGAAGACCGGCACCGGGCATTGCTCATCCAGCAGCCGCGAGACGACCTGCTCGTCCTGCGGGTCCACCCGGTTGGCGATCACGCCGACCACCGCGCACCCGAGATCGGTGTAGACGCGGTGGGCGTTGCGCACCTCGGCCACGACCGTGGCGGCCTGCTGCTTGCGTCCTCCGACGACCGGCAGCAGCAGCGCGCCGAACTCGGCGGCGAGGCGGGCGTTGAGCGCGACCTCGTCGGGAATCGTTCCGCTGGAGAAGTCCGTGCCGAGCACCAGCACCGCGTCGCAGTGCGCGCACAGGTCCCGCAACCGGTCCACCAGGAGCCGCACCAGCTCGTCGGCGCCCTGCTCGGCCCGGATCACAGCCGCCTGTTCGTACGAGTATCCGTAAAGCAGGTCGGGCGGCGCGGAGACGCGGTATCGCGTCCGCAGCAGTTCGATCACCGGATCGCCGCCGGTGCGGCCGACGGGCCGGAAGACCCCGATCCGGCGGGCATGGCGGGCGAGCAGCTCCGTGACGCCGAGCTCGATCAGCGTGCGCCCGTCGCCGGGGCCGACCCCGGCCACGCAGACCACGCGACAGCGCGCCACCTCGGCACGGTCTGCGGCAGCGCTGTCTGCGGCAGCACTCTCTCCGATGTCGCTGCCCTCGGCGGGCCGGTCAACCACGGGTCGGCTCCTCGCTCACCTCGTCGAGCAACGTGAACTGCGCGACCACGCTATCCACGCCGTCGACGCGGCGTAAGAGCATTCCGGCCAACGCTATCTCCCCGGGCTCGCCGACCCGCCCGCGCAGCCGGACCGCGCCGCGGGTGACCTTCACGTCCAGGACCTCGCCGCCGACGTCGATCACCCGGTCGACCACGCGCCTGCGGATTTCATCATCAGTGGGCGATATCGCGTTCATGACTACAGCACAACGCCGCGCCGCCCGCGTGGACAGGGGCGATGGTCCCCGCGACCGCCGCCGCGCACCGCGCGGGGTCGCCCGGCGCCGCCGCACGGGACCTTCGGCCCCCGGCCGGCGGTAACCATGGCCCTGCTGCGCCACCCGGCCCGGTGCGACGCTCATGGCGTGGACGGCAAACCTGGTACCGAAACGCTAGAGCGTGTCGCGGACGGCGCGATCGCCGCGGCCGCCGCCGCTGCGATAGGGCAGGGCGACGTGTGGCGGGTGTTCGAACCGCTGCCGACGTCGAATCCGGCATGCTGCTGTTGCGCGCAGCCGGTTGTCAGGGTCGTGATGCCGGTTACCGACTCCGAGCGCGAGCCGACCGATCTGCTGCTGTGCGGGCACCACTTCCGCGTCTCGCGCGCCGCGCTCGCGGCGGCCGGGGCGGTGGTGTTCGACGCGGGCGACGTCCTGGTGCGGCTGCCCGCTTGACGTGTGCGGTCGGTGCCGGGGTGCGAGGTGAAGGAGGAGCCATGTGCGAGTACTGCGGCTGCCAGAGCGTGCCCGCGATCGGCGAGCTGGCGGACGAGCACGAGCGGGCGTTGGAGCTGGTCGCGCAGGCGCGCGCCGCGCACCGTGACGGCGACCTGGCGCGGATGGCGCATCTCGCGCAGCGGATCGCCGACCTGCTCGCCCCGCACTGCGCGGTCGAGGAGGAGGGCCTGTTCCCGGCTCTCGCGGCGGAGTTCCCCGAGCAGGTCGCCGCGCTGCGCCGCGAGCACGCGGCGCTGACCGCGGTGCTGGCAGGGGCGGGCGACGTGCCGCTTTGGGACTGCTCGTGGGCGGCGCGGATTCTCGGCGCCCTCGACTTGCTGCAGTGGCACATCCTGAAGGAACAGGACGGGGTCTTCCCCGCCGCGCTCGCGACGCTGCACTGCGCGGACTGGGAGGCCCTGGACGCGGTACGCGACCGCATCGGCTCCAAGCTGGCGCACCCCGTCGGCGCGTGACTTCGCCGAACGAGGCCCGGTCGCACAATGCGGCCGGGCCACCCTCAGCTCGCCGATCCCGCTCTTGCTCTCGCCTGATGAAGCGTCGGCGGGCCTGCGCGAGCG
>NZ_DASRGV010000115.1:0-16757 GCF_035650855.1 Actinocrinis sp.
AGGAGCGTCACAGATCCATGGCCCAGAACTGCTCGCGCGCCCCCGTCCCCATCGTGTCGCCATCGGTCTCCTCGATGAACTGGAAGCCCGCCTTCGCGTAGAGACGCATCGCGCCGCGCTGCAGCTCGGTGGTGAAGAGCACCATGCGCCGGTAACCGGCCTGCCGCGCGAACCGCACGCACTCCTCGACGAGCCGGGCACCGATGCCGAGGCCGCGCGCGCTCGGCTCCAACAACAGCAGACGCAACTGCGCGGTCTCCTCGTCCCGCCGGACGCAGAAGATCGAGCCGACCGGTGCGCCGCCCAGCTCCGCGATCCACGCGTTCTCGCGCTGCGGGTCGTGCTTCTCCATGTAGTCGGCCACAACGTGCGCGCAGTACGCCTCGAACGACGGTCCCCAGCCGTGTTCGTCGGCGTAGAGGGCGCCGTGCCTGCTGATCACCCAGCCGTAGTCGCCGGGACGGGCCGGCCGCAGCAGGTAGGCGTCCCGGCGCGGCGAGGTGCCGAGCAGTTCGCGGACGGTGTCCATGGCCGCGGTGAGCCGCTGCACCTCCTCGGCGGTCAGCGGCTTGAGGAGGGCTTGCACCTGCTCGTTCGAACGCTGGTCCAGCAGGGCGAACGCCTGCTCGCCGGCCGCGGTCAAGGTGACGGTCTGCCGCCGCGCGTCGGTCTGCGAGGGGCGGCGGGTCACCAGGCCGTCCGACTCGAACCTGGCCAGGATCCGGCTGAGGTATCCCGCGTCGAGGTCGAGCGACCGGCGCAGGTCGGCGCTGTCCGTGCGGCCGCGGTGGTGCAGCTCGAAGATGATCCTCGCCTCGGCCATCGAGTACGGGGTGTCGAGCAGGCCCTCGCGCAACACGCTGAGCTGGGCGGTATAGAACCGGGTGAAGGCGCGCACAGCGGTCACCGGGTCGGCGCTCGTCGTCATCGTTGACTCCCGCAAGATTTTCCTTTGACTGAGTCAAAGATTGCACGGCGGGAGCCGGCTGTCCACCGCGTTCTAAGGTCGCCCGGCAGCCGGTTACAGCTGGAACCAGCCGTGCCCCACATGCCAGTGTTCACCGGCGCGCAGATGATCAACGATGGCGCGCTCCAGGCTGTTGCGGCGCGGCAGCGCGTCCAGCGGCCGGTCCGGATCGCCGAACACGAACCCGATCGTCCCCTGGTCGAACTCCTCCGGCGAGACGTACGCGGTGCGGAAACGGCGCTGGAAGCGCAGGATGTTCGATTCCGGCGGCAGGCGCCCCTGCAGCTGCGGATCGAGCAGCCAGGAGTGGCAGGTGGCGATCGCGTAGCGCTCCTCGGGGTAGCAGTGCGCGAAGAACTCGCGGGCGCGCTCTAGCGAGCGGTCGCAGGCCGCCGGACTGAGCGGACCGTAGTGGTCCGGGATGTGCAGGCCGAGCGTCGGGCTGCCGGGACCATAGGGCAGCCCGGCCTGCGCGACCGAGTTCCCGGTGCGGTTGCCGAGCGTCGCGCGCTGAAACTGCAAGCGCCCGAGCTGGTAGAGCTCACCGCGCAGGTGCAGCGCGGGCCACCAGGGATGGAGCATGCCGCCGATGCCGTACCGCGTGCGGTATCTGGACATGTTCCGGCCGATGTCCGCGAGCGTGCGGCTGGAGATCTCGGGCGGAACGCCGAGGCCGCGATGGTAGTCGAGCGTGTGCGGCAGCGTCGCCACGTACACGAACACGTAGAAGTACCGGCCGAGCGCGCCCCAGGACTTGGGCAGATCGGGGGCCTGCGTCTGGTACCCGATCGTGCCGATGCGGCAGGCCAGCGAGCGCGTGACCAGCTCCAGGAGCCGCTGGACCTCGGCGTCCTGGGTCACCCGGGCGCGCAGCGCGACGAGTTCGTTGATGTCCTCGTGCGGGACGGCCAGATCGAGCAGGACGTCGGGCAGGTCGTCGGCCTCCGGGAGCGTGACGTCGAGCTGCGGCGGGTCCTCGGTCTCGAGGCCGCGCAGCCAGCGGTCGAGTGTCCGGTCGGCGCGCAGTGATTCGAGTACCGCTCCACGATTCGACACGCTCCCATTGAACACGGCTCCGATTGAACACAGCGAAGGCGCGCAGGTGTACCGAAGCCGCCGGGTTGGGATGATCTGGAGAACGCGGGTCCGTTTCAGCGGAAGGAGAGCCCATGCCACGGGCCGAGGCCAACGGCATCGAACTCGAATACGACACCTTCGGCGCGCCGCAGGATCAGCCCCTGCTGCTGATCATGGGTCTCGGCACCCAGATGACAGCCTGGGACCCGAGGTTCTGCGCGATGCTCGCCGAGCGGGGCTACTACGTCATCCGGTTCGACAACCGGGACATAGGCCTGTCCACGCAGTTCGACCAGATGCCGGAGCCCGACCTGTTCGCCATCCTCGGCGGGGATACGAGCACGGCGCCGTATTTCCTCGCAGACATGGCCGACGACGCGGCCGGACTGCTTGACGCCCTCGGCATCGAACGGGCGCACGTGGTCGGCGCCTCCATGGGCGGGATGATCGCGCAGGAGCTGGCGATCAGGCACAGTGAGCGCGTCCTTTCGCTGTGCTCCATCATGTCGACGACCGGGAATCGCGCGGTCGGACAGCCTTCCGGCGAGGCCTTGGCCGCCGTGATGTCGCCGCGCGGTGCGGATCGGGCGCAGGCGATTGAGCGCACGGTCATCGTGCAACGCATCATCGGCTCGAAGACTCCGGAATACGCGGTAACCGACGAGGTGCGGTACCGGCGTGCCGTCGACGCGTACGAGCGTTCGTACCGGCCGGAAGGTGCCACGCGTCAGGTGGCCGCCATCGCCGCTTCGCCCGATCGAACCGAAGCGCTCGGCACGCTGAAGCTGCCTGTACTGGTCATGCACGGCGACCAGGATCCGCTGGTCGACATCAGCGGCGGGCGCGCGACCGCGGCGGCCGTCCACGGAGCGGAGCTGGTCGTGTTCCCCGGCCTGGCGCACGATCTGCCCGAACCGCTGTGGCCCGCGATCGTGGAGGCCATCACCGGCAACGCCGCGAAGGCGACCGGCTGACCGCAGTCCGCGCGTCCGGTCACACGCCTGCGAGCGCGGCCCCCGGGAAGTGCGCGGTGGCTGGTGCGATCGATCGGGTGGGTCCGCCGTCTGGCACACTCGATCTCCGTGACTTCCTACAGCCCGCTCGAATCGGCCCGGTGGTTCGCGAGTCTGCCCAAGTTGGCGCTGTCCGCCAACGCGGTGCTGCGCGACGAGCAGGGGAGGGTGGCGCTGGTTCGCAACACCTACCGGGAGGGCTGGTCGCTGCCGGGCGGCGTGGTGGACGACAACGAGCCGCCGGCCCAGGCCTGCGTGCGTGAGCTGGCCGAGGAGCTGGGTTACGTCGTCGAACGGGTCGGTTCGCTGCTTGCGGTGCAGTGGGCGCAGCGGTTCAACGGCAGCCCGTTGCAATTCCTGAGCCTTACCTTCGACGCGGGCGTGTGCCGCGAGCCGGAGCTGCTGCGTGCGCAACCGGAGGAGATCGCCGAGATCGGATTCTTCGACCTCGGCGACCTGCCGCAGGGAACGCGTCCGTTCATCGTGCACCGGCTCGCCGCGATCCGCGAAGCGCGTGGAGCGGTGGTCTATCTCGAGGAGACCTGGCCAGCGAACGGCGCCGGCCCGATCTGATCTGACCGGCCCGATCCGGCCGGCACGCTCGCAGGCCGCGGCCCAGGGCCGTCAGCTCACCGGTTGTTGTTGACCGAGGGGTCGAGCAGCCCGCGCTCGGCGAGGTAGTCGCGCAGCGGGAAGTGATCCTCGCCGAGCCCCCAGTACGAGAGGGCGTCCCGGCCGCCGCCGAGCAGCTGCTGCTGAATCGGCGTCAGCTCGTCCCACCACGGGTGCTCCGGGGTGATGACCCGGTCCTCGTGCGGCGCGATCCACCGGTACGTCCATCCGACGAACAGCACCCTTCGGGTGATCTGCGAGTAGTTGTCGGACCGGCCGTGGTAGATCCGCCGGTCGAAGATGACCACGTCGCCCCGGTTCGGGCACACCTCGATCGCGCCCTGCGGGTCCTCGAAACCCAGCTCCGGGTGCTCCGGGCGCGACAGCCGGCTGGTCTTGTGCGTGCCGGGAATGCACATGAAGTTGCCGCGGCCCGGCTGCGAGGCGTCGGAGAGCCAGAACGAGGCGCGGATCGACAGCAGGGGTCGCACCGGCTCGGTCTCGATCTCAAGGTTCTGCCGGCCGCCGTCCTGGTGCCAGCGCCACACCTTCGGCCGCTGCTGCGGAATCGGTGGGTGCACGTCCAGGTGGTGATGGTAGGCGTGGATGTTCCAGCCGAGGATTCCCCAGACCAACGGGAAGACCGTCGGCAGCTCCAGCAGCTCAAGGAACGTCTTGTCGCGGTGCAGGAAGCCCATCAGGTGCAGGCTCTGGTCGTCCTGGCGCACGCCTCCAGCGGCCTTCTCCTGCGCGTAGACCCGCTCCATCGCCTCGTCGAGCCGGACCAGCAGCTCCTCCGGGATCGCGTCGCGGACGATGAAGTAGCCGTCCCGGTCGAACTGCGTCCGCTGCTGCTCGGAGAGGCGTATGCCGTGGTAGGGCAGGCTGGGAGTGGATCCCGCGCCGCCGGTGAAGGCGCCGGAACCCATGGCGCCCTCCGCCATGACGTCGTTATCCATCGCCGCGCCGTTGATGACGGTAGTGCTCATGGTCCCTCCCGCGTGTGACAACCCCGATGACTGACCTACTGACTCCTTGAGCCACCGGTTTGGGTGCGCGGGCCTGGTCCGGATCCGCTCTGCGCGAACATCGTTGCCGCCGATCCCCGCGCGCCAGAGGATGGCGGGGTGCGCATCCTCATCCTCGGCGGCAGCCGATTCCTCGGCCGGGCCTTCGCGGCCGAAGCCCTCGACGCCGGTCACGACGTCACGGTGTTCAATCGCGGCCGCTCCGGCCCGGACCTGCCCGGCGTGACGGCCGTGCGCGGCGACCGGGAGAACCCCGCGGACCTCGAACGGCTGGTCGCCGAGGGAACGGCGGCCGGGCCGTGGGACGCGGTCGTGGACACCTCGGGCTACGTCCCCAAGATCGTCGGATACGGGGCGCGCGCCCTCGCCGAGGCGGCCGGCGCCTATCTGTTCATCTCCAGCGCCTCCGCCTTCGCCGACTTTCCCAGCCGGCCGCTCAACGCCGACTCACCCCTGTTCGACTGCCCGCCGGACGCGACGGAGGGGGAGTACGGTCCGCTGAAGGCCGGCTGCGAGCGCGCGATCCGCGAGAACTTCCCCGGCAGGGTGCTGGTTCACTACCCCGGGATCATCCTCGGCCCGCACGAGACCTCAGGCCGGCTCACCTGGTGGCTTTCCCGCATCGCGCGCGGCGGCGAGGTGCTGGCGCCGGGCGACCCTAGGCGCCAGATGCAGTTGATCGACGCCCGCGACATCGCCCGCTTCGGCCTGCACTGCATCGAGGCGGGAAACACCGAGCGGTACCTGCTCGCCGGTCCGAAGGGCCACACGACCTTCGGCGACTGGCTCGCCGCGTGCGCGGAGACGACCGGCTCCGACGCGCACTTCACCTGGGCGCCGGACGAGGTGCTGCTGGAGCACGAGGTCACGATCTGGTCCGGCCTGCCGCTGTGGAGTCCGGAAGAGGGTGAGGCGGCCGGGGTGTGGGACAAGGACAGCGCGCCGGCCTTGGCGGCCGGCCTGGTCTGCCGCCCGATCGAGGAGACCGTCCGGGACACCTGGGCCTGGCTCAAGGACGCGCCCTCGCTCGCCGACAAGGACGGCCGGATCAACGGCCACGGCCTGGCCCCGGCCGAGGAGCAGCGCATCCTGGCCGCGCTGAAGCACTGAAGCGCCGAGCGGACCGACCTCAGCCGCCTTCGACCTCCGCCTGCGAGCGCTCGTGGATGAACTCGTCCGCCTCCTCGCTCGTGCGCGGTGCGGGCACGTGCGCGCCGGCCGGGACCTGGCGGGCCATCAGATCGGCCAGGACCTCCTGCAGGTGGCTGATCTTCCCCGCGGACGGGGTGACGCCGCCGGAGACCGGCACGACGACGCCGGCGAGGGCGTCGTCGGTGCGCGGCGTGGTCAGGCTGATCGCCGCTCCGACATGCTCGGCGACCGCGTCGCGGGCGGTGAGCGGCTTGAGGTTCCAGCGCGCCTCGATCGTCTTGAGGATCGAGGTGTGGTCCAGCGGCGTCGCGCCCTCGGGGACCCGGAAGACCGTGCCCGCCGGGATGAGCGGCGAGATCAGGACCGTCGGCACGCGCGGGCCGAAGCGGGTGAAGTCGAACCCGAACTCACCGGTCGAGTTGTCCGGCGGGGTCGCGCCCCACGGCGGCGGCACGTGGTCGTAGCAACCCCCGTGCTCGTCGTAGGTCACGATCAGCAGGGTGCTGTTCCACTGCGGGCCGGTGCGCAGCGCCTCGTAGACGTCGTGGATGAGCTGCTCGCCGAGCGCCACGTCGTAGTTCGGGTGCTGGCTGTTGCCGGTGGCGCTCCAGGACGGCTCGAGGAACACGAACTGGGCCAGCGAGCCCGCGGCAGCCGCCGCCGTGAAGTCCTTGAACAGGCCGAAGTGCGAGGCCGGGGCGCCGGTGATGTCCGGGAAGTTGTGCTTGGTCAGCGGCTGGGCGTTGTAGCCGTAGACGCTCCAGCTGACGTTCGCCGCGGTCAGCGAGCCGAAGATCGACGGGCAGGTGAACGTGCGGGTCTTGTCGTCCATGTGGCCCTGGCTCGTCCCGGCCAGCGCGAAGGCCCGGTTCGGCAGGGTCTCGGTCGGGGCCGAGCCGAACCAGTGGTCGCACACGGCGTAGCCGCGGGCCAGCGTGGAGAGCACCGGCAGCGCCTCGGGGGTGAAGCAGCCCATGATGTCCTGCGGCTGCGTCCCGCCGACGATGGACCAGCCCTCGCGCCCCTCCCAGCCGAGCGTGTAGGCGTAGTTCGTCACGAAGCCCTGCATCGACGGGAGCGTCGGCGCGCTCGGCGTCGCGTTCGAGCCGAACAGCTGGCTGTTGGTCGCCATGTAGCCTTCGCCCGGGTCCGCGCCGGGCATGAAGTAGGCGTTCGGGGTGCTCGGGCTGATCGGGAAGACCGGGACCGGCTTGCCGTCGGTGCCGGGGTTGGACTCCGTGCCGGTCAGGCCCTCGAAGGGCTGGCCGCTCGGGCTCACGTTGCCGGTGTCGTGGTAGAGGTAGCCGAGCAGGTGGTCGAAGGACCGGTTCTCCAGCATCAGCACCACGATGTGGTCGATGGACTGCAGTCCGCCGCCCCCGGCAGCCTCGTCTGTCTCGTTCGCCTTCGCGTTCGTGCTGTCCACAGCCCCGCCCCTTTCGCCGTAGCGCTCGCTGAGCAGTCTGGCAGAACTCAGGACCCTGCACAGGCGTTTGGGCGGCCGTCACCTGGACGGGCGTGCGCTACTGCGACGGCAGCACCGGGCGCCAGGCCAGCGGGGAGGAGAGCACCATCGTCGAGGACGGCTGACCGTGGTCCGCGAGCCGGTCGATCAGCGCCTCGAAGTCGGGCATCGACCCGACCGCGACGCGCAGCAGGCAGCAGGCGTCGCCGGTGAGCCGGTGCACCTCCAGGATCTCGGGGCTCTGCTCGATGACGTCCGGGTGCCGCAGCAGGCAGCGCGGTCCGTAGCAGGCCATCCGGACCAGCGCCTCGACCGTGCGCCCGGCCCGCGACGGGTCCACGTGCGCGTGATAGCCGGTGATCACACCGCTCTGCTCCAGCCTGCGCACCCGCTCGGCGACGGCCGGCGCGGACAGGTTGATCCGGCGGGCCAGCTCGTTGAAGGAGAGCCGGCCGTCCCGCTGCAACTCCGCGAGCAGCAGCCAGTCGGTGGCGTCTGGAAAGTCGCTGCGCACTATCACCTTTCGATCGTAAGCCAGTAGCGGTCAATGCGGTCTCATCGGCCATTCCGGGTCGCCGCGGACGGTAGTTTCATATTTAGGTGCCTGCGAAACTCACCGCGCCCGAGCGGACGGATCTCAACGAGTACGAGGACTACGCGCAGCTGCGCGCCCTGCTGACGCTGCAACGCCCGCGCACCGACGCGCCGGCCGAGCTGTCGTTCATCGTCGTCACGCAGGTCATGGAGCTGTACTTCACGCTGCTGCGCCACGAATGGGAAAGCGCCCGCGACGAACTGGCCCGCCCGAACGCCGATGTGCGCGGCGTGGTGCGCACGCTGCGGCGCGGACACGGGGTGCAGGACGCGCTGATCGCGGCGTGGGAGGCCCTGCGAACGCTGACTCCCACCGAGTTCGACGCCTTCCGCGAGTCCTTCGGGGTCGCCTCTGGAATCCAGTCCTACCAGTACCGGCACATCGAGTTCCTGCTCGGCGCCCGGCACCCGCGCGCGCTGACCGTGCACGAGCAGACGCCGGGCATTCACGCCGACCTCGCCGCACAGGCAGCCTCCCCCTCGCTGTACGACGCGACGCTCACGCTGCTGCGTCGCCGCGGGTATGCCGTACCGCAGGCGCTGGCTGACCGTGATCCGCGGACCGAGTACCAGGGTGACGATCGCGTGGTCGCCGTGTGGCGTGCGGTATACGGCGGCGGCGACGCACCGCACGCGGACCTGATGGACCTCGGCGACGCGCTGTTCGACACGGCCGAGCGGCACTTGCGCTGGAAGCAACGGCACCTGCTGTCGGTCTGGCGCTCGATGGGCGATAAGCCGGGCTCGGCAGGCACCTCGGGCGCCCAATGGCTGGAGCGTGGCGTACACCGCAAGTACTTCCCCGATCTGTGGACTCTGCGCGACCAGGGATGGGCATGACCGTGACCGTGACGCCATCGAACACAGCGACGCCATCGAGCACAGCGACGCCATCGAACGCTGACACTGAGGCGACGCTTGCGGAACTCGCTGAGGTGGCCGCGAAGCTCGACGCGGCCAACGCGCTGGCGTACACCCGTGAGCGATTCCTGATCCCGCCGAACCTGGTCTACCTCGACGGCAACTCGCTCGGCGTGCTGCCTGCGGCCGTGCCCGCGGCCGTCGAGGACGCGGTACATCGCCATTGGGGCAACGGCCTGATCTCCTCCTGGTTCGAGGAGGGCTGGTGGGATGCGCCGCTGCGGATCGGCGAACGGATCGCCCCACTGCTCGGCGCGGCCGCGGGCCAGGTGGTCGTGGGCGACTCGACCTCCGTCCAGTTGTTCAATACACTGATGGCCGCTGCTCGGCTTCGTCCCGGTCGCAGGGTGCTGCTGACCGACCCGGCGCACTTCCCGACCGATGCCTATCTGACCGATTCGGTGGCCGGGCTGCTCGGCCTCGAAGTGCGGCGCGTGCCGGCGTCTGAAGCTCCGGCTGTGCTGGCCGAGATCGGCGGCGACGTATGCGTGGTCTCATACCCGATCGTCGACTACCGCACCGGCGAACTCTGGGACCTGCCGGGCGTCACCCGGGCCGCGCACGGCGCCGGCGCGGTGGTGCTCTGGGATCTGTGCCACGGCGTCGGCGCGATGCCCATCGGGCTGGACGAAGCAGAGGTCGACTTCGCCGTCGGCTGCACCTACAAGTACCTCTCCGGCGGCCCCGGTTCGCCGGCCTTCTCATATGCCGCGGCGCGGCACCAGGATACGATGCAGTACCCGCTGACCGGCTGGAACGGCCACGCCGATCCGTTCGCGATGCAGGACGCGTACAAGCCGGCCGATGGCATCGCGCGTGCTCGGATCGGCACTCCGCCGATGCTCTCCCTGCTCAGCCTGGAGGCCGCGCTGTCCGCTTTCGACGGCGTGGACCTGAACGAGCTGCGAGCCGCGAGCCTGAGCCTGACCGGCTTCTTCATCGAATGCTGCGACGCGGCGCTGGCAGAGCTCGGATTCGAGGTGGCCACGCCGCGGGTCGCTGGACGCCGAGGCAGCCAAGTCGCGTTGCGACACCGCGATGCCGTGCGGCTGGTGCCCGAGCTGGCGCGGCGTTCCGTGCTCTGCGACAAGCGGGAGCCGGACGTGCTGCGGTGCGGATTCAACGCGCTCTACAACACCCACCGCGACGCGCTGACGGCTGTCAGGGCACTGCGGGACCTCGTCGGCTGACTGAATCGGGCGGCGTTCGCAGTCGCAGTTACCGCATAGTCACGGCGTGAGGGCGTGCACGGAAAGCATGATGAACAGCGGAAGGGCGGCGAGTATCACCAAGGCCGCCCCCGTGATCTGTTCGATCGTGCCGTACACGATGTTCGGCTCCTCATTCGTGCGCACGTGCGGGGAGCGCCCGCAGCCGGCCATGACCTCCAGCTCGTCGCCGATCCGGTAGCTGTCCTGCGAGGTGCGGGCGAGCAGGATCGTCTCGCGGTGCCTGGTCCCCCCGATCTCGTACTCGACCACGATGCGCGCGGCGTCCGAGGGGAAGGACTGCCCGGCGGCATGCTGCGGAATCGCCTCGACCACCCGGGCGGTCACATGTGACCCGCGCTGGAGCAGCCTGCGCGACCTGGTGAACTGCGAACCGCACAGCAGCGCCCCGGCGACCGCGGTGACGATGCTCACCCCGGCGGCGATCCCGAACGCCACGACATGGCCGGCCGCCATGATCCGCCTCCTGGCGCTGAAACCTTGGTGACCTGTTGTCACGTTAGCGCGTCGCGGACCCGGTCGCACATGATCGGAAGCTAAGAAAAAGCCCAGTTCGCATAGCGAAACCGCCGACTGTGAGACAACCGACTGCGAAACGGCCGGCGGCGGACCGTCACGCGAGGCGCCAGTCGACCGGCTCGGCGCCCTGGCGCGCCAGCAGATCGTTCGCCCGGCTGAACGGACGCGAACCGAAGAAGCCGCGATCGGCGGACATCGGGCTCGGGTGCGCGGACTCGATGCACGGCACCCCGCTTCCGAGCAGCGGCTTGACCTCCCGCGCGTCGCGGCCCCACAGGATCGCGACCAGCGGAGTGCCGCGCTGTGCCAGGGCGCTGATCGCCTGCGCGGTCACCGCCTCCCAGCCCTTGCCGCGGTGCGCTCCCGGCTTGCTCGGCGCCGTCGTCAGCGCCCTGTTGAGCAGTAGCACGCCGCGCTCGGTCCACGGCGAGAGGTCGCCGTTGGAGGGCGGAGGAAAACCCAGGTCCTGGCTGTATTCGCGGAAGATGTTCACGAGGCTGCCCGGCAGCGGCCGCACGTTCGGCGCGACTGAGAAGCTCAGGCCGACCGCGTGCCCTGGAGTTGGATAAGGGTCCTGACCCATGATCAGGACCCGTACGGCGTCGAACGGCTGCTGGAAGGCGCGCAGCACGTTCGTCCCAGCCGGCAGATAAGTGCGGCCGGCCGCCACCTCCGCCCGCAGGAAGTCGCCCATCGCGGCGATCTGTCCGGCCACCGGTTCGAGCGCCTTCGCCCAGCCGGCTTCCACGACTTCGTTGAGGGGGCGTGCCATGGCGCATCACTGTACCCGGTGCGACCCGGTACGCGGACGGCCGAAGCCCGGGTCCGGCGGTATGGCCGGAACCGGGCCTCGTTGGCTCGAAAGGCGTGCGGATTAGGTCATCAAGCCCACTCGCGCTCAGTCTGTGCTGTTACTCGCTGTGCTGCTACTCGCCGGGCTGCGCGTCACTCGGCTCGTCGTCGGCGGCGAGGATCTTGTACAGCGACTGGCGCGCCTTGATCAGGATCGCCCGCGCCTCCTCGCGCTGCGCCGTGCTGCCGACCTGGGCGACCTGCTTGTAGGCCATCGCCAGCTGGCCCAGCAGCTCGCGGTCGCGCACGAACTCCTCGAACCGCGCGCCGGGGCCGCCGACGGCCTCCTGCCAGATGCGGGAGAGCTGCTCGCCGTTCTGCTCTGCGTACTGCCGGCCGGCCTCGGTGAGGGTGAACAGCTTGCGCCCGCCCTCGCCGACCGGTTCGGTCAGGCCCTCGTCCTCGAGCTGCGCGAGCGCCGGGTACACCGAGCCGGAACTGGCCCGCCACACCCCGTCGGTGCGCTGCTCGATCTCCTGGATGATCTGGTAGCCGTTGCGCGGCTCCTCGGCCAGCAGGGCCAGGATCGCCGCGCGCACGTCGCCGCGCCCGGCCCGGCCGCGTCCGCGCCGGTGTCCGCGCGGCCCGAAGCCGGGGCCCTCCCAGAACTCCGGTCCACCGGGGCCGAACGGCCCGGGCGGTATCGGCGGAAGCGGAGGCATGCCGAAACCGCCATGCCTGCCGCGCCCGCGGCCGCGGTGTTCGTGCGGGCCCTCGTGCTGCTCAGGGTGCTCGCCGCGCTCCCAGCGGGCCCGGCGCTGCTCGCGGCCGCCCTCGTCGATCCGATCGCGCTTGCCGCGTCCGCGACGCTCGCGGAACGGTCCGTCCATGGGGAAAGAATGGATACTCATCGTTATCTCCTTGGTAGTCGGGCGACTTACCCGATGTGTTAACGATATATCGCTGACAGTCGGAGCGCAAGTACGTGTGCCAAGCCGGGCCCACTAGGCTGGTACGGATGTTCACCGAGGAGCCGACGCCGCAGGCCGCACCGCACATACGCACGTTCCACCCACGCCGTGGGCGGATCGGCGCCGCGCGCGCGGAAGTACTCGGCCGGCTCTGGCCGCGGCGCGGCTACGACATCACTGCCGACGGCCCCGGCTTCGACGCCGCCGCGCTCTTCGGCCGCCAGGCCCCGCTGGTCCTGGAGGTCGGCTGCGGCATGGGCGAGGCGACCGCCGCGATGGCCGCGGCCGACCCCGGGCGCGACTACCTCGGCGCCGACGTGCACACGCCGGGGCTGGCCAACCTGCTCCTGCTGGCCGAGCGGGGCGGCCTGACCAACCTGCGTGCGGCCCGCGGCGACGCGGTGGAGCTGCTCAGGGACCTGATGAAGCCGGGTTCGCTCGACGCCGTGCACGTGTTCTTCCCCGACCCCTGGCCGAAGGCGAAGCACCACAAGCGCCGGATCATCCGGCCGGACGTCGTCTCCCTGATCCGCGAGCGGCTGCGCCCCGGCGGCGCGCTGCGCTGCGCGACCGACTGGGCGCCCTACGCGGAGCAGATGCTGGACACGCTGACCGCCGACCCCGGCCTGTCCAACGCCCACGGCGGCTTCGCGCCGCGGCCCGCCGACCGGCCGGTGACCAAGTTCGAGCGCCGTGCCCTCGCCGCCGGCCGGCAGATCTTCGACCTCGAATTCACCCGGATATGAGCTGGCCGGTGGCTGGCGCTCGGGCGTCGCTGCTCGCGTCGCAAGCTGCTCTACACCGCCCGAACGATGTAACCCGCGCCACCTCCGGCCAGCGGTTTCCTTCTCGGGGGGCGGGTACTTGGTGCCGAACAGAATGCGGAAGGCGCATTCGCACAAACGATCAGGAGGTCGGCGGGCATGGGCGCGCACCGTGCCGAGACGAAGTTGGCGCGGCGGCTGGTCAAAGCGGCCACATCATTGCATCAGCAGCCATCGATAGAACAGACGATGCGAACCATCGTCTATACGGCGCCTGAAATAGTCGACGGAGCCGAGCACGCGGGCCTGACCGCATTGCGTCGCGACCGCACGATGGAGAGCCCTGCCTACACCGACGAGGTCGTGCTGCTGCTCGACCGGGTGCAGAGCGAGGAGAACGAGGGTCCGTGCCTCGCGGCCGCGGAGCAGGACGCGGTCGTGCGCATCGACGACATGGCCACCGAGACGCGCTGGCCGAAGTTCGCGGCGCGGGCGCTCGACCTGGGCGTGCGCAGCCTGATCGCCTGTGGCCTCGGCCGGACCGACGGCTGGCGGGTCGCGCTGAACCTGCACGCGCAGCGCCCGGGCGCCTTCAGCGGCCTGGACGGCGAGATCGCCTCCCTCTACGCCGCGCACGCCGCGCTCGCGCTCGGGAACGCGACGACCGTGGAGGCGATGCGCGGCGGCCTGGACCGGCGCCAGGTCATCGGCGAGGCCACCGGCATCCTGATGGAGCGTCACCGCAGCAACTCGCCGGAAGCGTTCACCCGGCTCGTGCAGGCTTCCCAGCGGCTGAACACGAAGATCGGAGACGTCGCCAGGTATGTGATCCTCACCGGCCAGGACCCGGAGGAGATCAACGCGGCGGATCTGGTGCGAGCTCCCTGATCGCCTCGTCCGCGGAGGCGTACACCGGCAGTTGCGCCCCGGACAGCTCGAGCAGCCGCGTCACGGCCACGCTCGGCGCGATGACGGCGAAGCGCCCGTGCGCCCGGAACGCGGTCTGCAGCACCTGAAGACCCGAGCAGTCGATGAACGTGATCTGCGAAAGATCCAGCAGCAGCGCGCGCTCGTCGGCGAGCAGCGGCGTCAGCGCGGCGTGCAGCCGGTCCTTGGTGGCCAGGTCTATCTCGCCGCACGCCGAGACCGTGGCGGCGTCGGCCGTCTCCCGCAGCACGCGGCAGGCGAACGGGCCAGAACCGGGCGGCACCGGCGCAGGCGGCGAAGCGTCCTGCGGCATCGTGCGGCTCCCTCGACGACAGGAGCGGCGTCGTGCCCGAGACGGTGGGCTGCTTCACCAACCCGGGCCATCCGCTGGTCAGTATGCCATCGTTGCGCACGCCGACGGCCGTTGCGAGTCGGGCGGACCGCCGCCGATCGGGCTAGCGCCGGCCGTCACAAGGCGTTCGGCGGGTTGCGCGTGGAAGCGATCACGCACCACACGTCCTTGCCGCCGCGGGGATCCGGCGTGACGCCCCAGGACTGTGCGACCCGCGAGACCAGATCGAGGCCCACTCCGCCGATCGCTCGCTGCCCCGGCGGCACGACCACAGGCAGGCCGGCGCCCTCGTCGTGCACACGCATGATCAGCCGGTCCCCTTCTAGGCGCAGCTCGACCTCGATCGCCGTTCCAGAGTGCAGCACCGCGTTGCTGACCAGCTCGCTGATGACCAGCTGGCCGATCTCGAGGAACTGCTCGCCGTGCCAGGCCGCGCAGGCCTGCGCGACGAGGTCGCGGGCTCGGCGCGGCGCGGTGGTCTCCGCGCTCAGCCGGGCCAGCTTCCGCAGGGAAGGTTCGGACACCGCATACTCCATACCCGTTGCGTCGCACGCGTGCGTGCCCGCTCCGCCCATCGCGGATTCGGGTCGGCCATGTGATCGGACCGCTTCGCTTGCCCAGCCCGCGGGCGGCGCGAATCCGGGTTGAGGTTCGTCCAAGTCGGATCAGGTCGGATCGGGGCAGCCGGAGCCGGCTGCTGGTTCGGTCTGTCTCGGTACTGCGCAACGCACGCTCGGGTGTTGCTTCCTCCGTGTGATGATCTCGGGCCGCGCGCGCAATACGCCTGGCTGCCCGGTCGCGCCGAGCTCAAACGGGGCGATTCTTGGCAGGGCGTCAGCAGTCAGTCGCGGCGGGTGAAATCCAGGTGCAGGATCGCCATGTCATCGGAGTGCCGTCCGGAGTCGAGCCGCTGCGCCGCGCTCACCAGATGATCGAGCAACGCCTCGGCTCCGGCCTGCGGCGCGGCCGCGATCAGTTCCCGCAGGCCTTCGACGCCGAGTCGCTGCGTGCCCATACCGGTGTGCCCCTCGCTCAAACCGTCGGTATAGAGCAGCAGGGCCCCGGCGTCCGGCAGGTCGAGGCCGGTCTCGGTCCAGCGGCGCCGGCCTGAGCCGAGTCCGAGCGCCACGCCGTACGCCGCGGGCAGAAGCTGCGGCCCGCCGGGCCCGAGCAGCAGCGGCTCGTGATGCCCGGCGAGCACGACGGAGGCGGTCCGCCGGACCGGGTCGATCGACACGACTGTGCAGGTGGCGAAGAACTCGGGCCGGGGCCGCTCGGCGACGGTGATCTGCTCAAGGCATTCGATCAGCTCGATGCCGCCGCCGTGGAACTCGACGATCTTGCGGCACAGGGCCAAGCCGATGCCGTTGCCCGGATACGCGTCCCGGGTATGCAGCCGCTGGAAGATCGCGAACACGCGTTCAGTGTATTCGGGCCTGATCCCGATGCCGTTGTCGGTGACCGCGAATCGCCACAGTCCGTCCTCCTGCGTCGCCGCCACGTGAATTTCCGGCCGCCGCTGCGGATCGCGGAAATTCACCGCGTTGCTCAGCAGGTTTTGCATGAGTAGGACAAGCAGCGACCGGTCGCCGGATGCCCGTGGCAACCGGTCGTGCGTAATCTGCGCGCCGGACTCCTCAACGGCGGCGGACGCGCTGCTGATCGCGGAGGCGCTGCGCGAGCGCGGTCACGGGCGGATCATCCACCGGGCCGGGGACGGCCTAGCGGCGCTGGAGTGGCTGCGCGCCCCGGTGGCGACCCGGCCGGACCTGATCGTGCTCGACCTGAACACGCCGCGGATGAACGGCTGGGAGCTGCTCTCCGAGCTCAAGGCCGACGAAAGGCTCAAGGTCATCCCGGTGGTCGTGCTGACCACGTCGGCCGCGCCGCAGGACGTGACCAACGCATATCAGCGCCATGCGAACGCCTACGTCACCAAGCCGGCCAACCTGGCCGACTTCGAGCACGCGGTGCGCAGCATCGACGAGTTCTTCCTCAACATCGCCTCGCCGGTGCCGCGCTCCTGACCCGCGCTCCTGACCCGCGTTCCTGAACTGCGCTCCCTGGCTCGCGCCGTGCCCGGTCCGCGCGGCCGCCGGTTCAGCGCGCCGCCGACCCGATCAGCTCCGCGTCCCGGCCGATCGAGTCCAGCGTCGCCGAAGCGTCGGCGTGGTCGCGGAACAGGTGCAGCCGCGACTCGCCGATCTGCTCGCGCAGCCGGTGATCCTGGATGCCCAGGCCTTCGCGGGGGGCGAGGCAGAGTACGCCGACTTTGCCTGCGTGTTCGTTGAGCTGCACGGACCTGACGGCTTGGGCGATGTGGTCGAGTGGGTGCACTCGGGAGAGCGCCGGGACGATCAGGCCGAGTTCCAGC
>NZ_DASRGV010000116.1:0-3953 GCF_035650855.1 Actinocrinis sp.
CGAACTCCTCCTCCTCGGGTGGCTCGGCCTCCGGCGCGGTCACCATCAAGCTGGTCGCGGCCGACTACGGCACCGGCGCGTCGAACACCTCGCAGACCTACTGGCAGGGCGTCGCGGACGCCTTCCACAAGGCGAACCCGAACATCACCGTCCAGGTGCAGACCATCGACTGGAACGACCTGAGCTCCAAGGTCCAGACGATGATCCAGAACAAGCAGTACCCGGACGTCCTCGAGGGCCTGACCTACGCGCAGTACGTCCAGGACGGCATCGCGTACAAGGCTTCTGACGTGCTCGACGCCTCCACGCTTTCGAACATCAACCCGATCTTCGCCAAGGCCGGCGAGGTGAGCGGGACCGAGTACGGCATCCCGTGGACCACGTCTTCGCGGGCCATGTTCTACAACAAGAAGCTGTTCACGCAGGCCGGCATCAGCACCCCGCCGACCACCTGGGACCAGCTGAAGGCCGACGCGCAGACGATCGCCCAGAAGACCGGCAAGACCGGCTTCGGCCTGCCGCTCGGCTCCGAGGAGGCGCAGGCCGAGTCGCTGCTGTGGTTCCTCGGCAACGGCGGCGGCCTGACCGACGCCTCCGGCAAGTACGCGATCAACTCGGCGCAGAACATCGCCACTTACCAGTACCTGCAGGGCCTGGCCAAGTCCGGCGCGACCGAGCCGGACCCGGCCACCAAGAACCGCACCGACCTGTGGCAGCAGTTCGCGCAGGGCAACATCGGCATGATCAACGGCTCCCCGGCGCTGATCCCGATCATCCAGAAGGCCGGCGTGCTGCAGGCCGCCGACTACGGCGTGGTCGCGGTGCCCGGCAAGACCGCACCGCTCACCTCGACCGTCGGCGTCGCGGACTACGTCGTCGCGCTGAACAACAACAACCATCAGGCGGCGATCAAGTCCTTCCTGGACTTCGCCTACAACGACCAGAACCAGCTGGCCTTCGACAACGAGTACGACCTGCTGCCGGCCACCACCTCGGCGACCAACAGCATGTCGAGCAACCCGCAGTTCGCCGGCTTCGTGAAGAACCTGGGCACCGCCACGCTGTACCCGAGCTCGCAGGCCAACTGGAGCACCGTGCTGACCGCGATCCAGAAGCAGATCGGCACCGCGCTCACCGGCGACCCCAAGTCGGTGCTCGACCAGATCCAGCAGACCGCGACCTCCGGTCAGTAATCCGGGCCAGGCCCGCCAAAGCTTCGGGTCCCGGCCGTCCTCCTCCTCGGCGCGGGCGGCTCTGATCGGCCGGGACCCGAAGGCCCCTGACACATCGCCAACCAGCCCGCTGCACCGCTCACTGGCGCCGCGCCGGACGTACCCGCATGTGCGTCCGGCGCGGTGAACCGTCCGGCCAGTGAACCATCCGGCACAGTGCACCTGCCGACCGCCTGGCCGCCCCGGCCCTTCCCGAACTCGGCGGAGAGACCATGTCACTACCCCCCACCCCCCCGCTGCGGCGGCTCGGCCGGGCCGCCGCTCCCCTCGGCTGGGTCGGCCCCGCCGTCGCCCTGATCGGCTTCGCGGTGATCTGGCCGGTCTACGAGATGTTCCGGATCTCGTTCCAGCACTACAGCCCGGACGGCTTCCTGCTCGGCTCGGCCGGCTTCAAGAACTACACCAAGCTCTTTCAGGACCCGAACTTCGGCCCGATCATGATGCGCAGCCTGATCTGGGTGGTCGCCGTGGTCGGCCTGACCATGACGATCTCGCTCGGCGTGGCGCAGCTGTTCAACCAGCGCTTCCCGGGGCGGCGGATCGCGCGCTGGGCGCTGATCGCGCCGTGGGCCGCGTCGGTGATGATGACCGCCATCATCTTCCGCTGGATGCTCGACCCGAACACCGGCGCGATCAACCTGCTGCTGCGCGACCTCGGCCTGATCTCCAGGCTCGGCACCAGCCAGGCCGACTGGCTCGGCCGCCCCGACGCCGCGTTCCTCTGGATGATCGCGGTGGCCGTGTTCGTCTCGGTCCCGTTCGCCACCTACACGATCCTGGCCGGCCTGCAGACCATCCCCGGCGAGGTGTACGAGGCGGCGAAGATCGACGGCGCCTCGCACCTGCGCACCTACTTCGCCATCACGCTGCCGCTGCTGCGCCCGGCGATCCTGGTCGCGACGCTGATCAACGTGATGAACGTGTTCAACTCGTTCCCGATCATCTGGGAGATGACCCGCGGCGGCCCCGGCTACGAGACGAACACCTCGACGGTCTACATGTTCAACCTCAAGCAGAACTTCATCGGCGAGTCCGCCTCGATGTCGGTGGTGAACTTCGCCGTGATCATCGTGATGGTGCTGGTGTTCCTGCGGGTCAGCAATTGGAAGAAGGAGGTGGCCTGAGCATGGCCGCGACCACAGCACCCGCCGCCACGCGGACCGCCGCCGACCGCACCGGCGCGCCGCAGGCCCGCCGCAACCCGCCGAGGCTGCGCACCGTGATCGTGGCCGCCGCGGCGTATGCCGTGGCCCTGATCTTCATCCTGCCCTACGTGGAGATGGCGCTGACCGCGCTGCGCCCGCCGAAGGAACTGCTGGACGCGGACTACGTCCCGCACCACTTCGCCTGGTCGAACTTCACCTCGCTGTGGTCCACCGGCCTCGGCTCGAACCTGCGGGTCTCGCTGATGGTGGCCGGCGGCGCGACGGCGCTGGTGCTGCTGGTGGCGATCCCGGCCGCGTACTACACGGCGCGCCGCAGATTCCGCGGCAGGTCGGTGTTCCTGCTGTTGGTGCTGGTGACCCAGATGTTCCAGCCGACCGCGCTGGTCGTCGGCATCTTCGGGCAGTTCAACCAGCTCGGCATGATCGACGACCCGACCGCGCTGATCCTGGTGAACGCGGGCTTCAACATGGCCTTCGCGATCTGGATCCTCAACGCCTACTTCGGCGCGATCCCCAAGGAGCTCGAGGAGGCGGCGCTGGTCGACGGCTGCACCCGGCTCGGCGCGATGTTCAAGGTGATCATCCCGCTGGCGCTGCCCGGCATCGTCACGGCCCTGATCTTCACGTTCATCGCCGCGTGGAACGAGTTCATCGTCGCGCTCACGCTGACCTCGACGCCGAGCAACGAGCCGCTGACCGTCGGCCTGAACAACTTCATCGGCGCGTATTCGGTGGACTGGCAGCACCTGTTCGCCGGGTCGGTCATCGCCACCATCCCGGTGATCATCCTGTTCGCCCTCATCGAGCGCAAGGTCGTCTCCGGCCTGACCGCCGGCTCGGTGAAGTAGCGGCGCACCACACCAGTCCAGTGGGTAAGAAAGGCCCGGCGGACCCGATCCGCCGGGCCTTTCCCCTCCTCACCCGTGCGCACTTGTCGCCAGCCGATGGAAGCATGGGGACAGTCGATGGGAGGTCCAGTGGAGTTCGAGTTCACCGGCGAGATCTGGCACTGGCGCGGTCCGTCGCCGTTCCACTTCGTCACCGTTCCGGAGGAGCAAGCCGCAGACATCCAGGCGTTAGCGGCAGACGTCACGTACGGCTGGGGCATGATCCCGGTACGAGTGCGGCTCGGCGGCACCGCTTGGAAGACGTCCCTGTTCCCCAAGGACGGCGGATACGTGCTGCCGCTTAAAGACTCGGTACGCCGCGCCGAGTCGGTCGAGCTCGGTGACATGGTCGAGGTCGAACTGACGGTCCTCGGCGGCTGACGCGCGGAGCCCGCCCTGTCGTCCGGTGCAGCGACCGGCCCGGTCAGGAATCGAGAAGCAGAGCCACTCCGGTCCCTCATAGCATCCAAGGGAGCGCCCCGCGTGAGAGACGGAGACACGATGAGCAAGGCGACGAGGACCGACGCGCACGCGGACTCGGCTGCGCTGCCCGGAGCGGACAGCCACGAGGTGATCCGCGTGCACGGCGCGCGCGAGAACAACCTCAAGGACGTCAGCGTCGAGATCCCCGAGCGCCGACTGACCGTGTTCACCGGGGTCTCCGGTTC
>NZ_DASRGV010000117.1:0-20127 GCF_035650855.1 Actinocrinis sp.
CAGCTGGCCAACGCCGACGAGGCGACCGTCGACCCGGCCGTCGGCGGAACCCGTTACGTCGACGACATGACCGTCTCGCCGGACGGCACCACGCTGTACGTCTCGCGGGCCAACCTCGACGACGTGGCCGCCTTCGACCTGGCGACGCATCAGATGCTGTGGCGCTCCCCGGTCGACGGCATCCACGCCGACCACATGGCGCTCTCGCCGGACGGCACCCGCGTCGTGGTCTCCGCGACCACCTCCACCGAGGCTGAGGTCTACAACGCGGCCACCGGCGCGCTGGTCGGCACCTTCCCGACCGGCAGCTACCCGCACCAGAACAACTACACCGCCGACGGCAAGTACATCTACAACGAGAGCATCGGCGTCACGCTGCTGCCCAAGGCGCTCAACGGGCTCAAGGGCGCGCTGCAGCTGGAGAAGGTCGACGCCAGTACCCTGAAGGTCGTCAAGACCTGGACCTTCCCGTACGGGCTGCGCCCGTTCGTGATCGCGCCGGACGGCACCACGATGTACGCCGACCTGTCCTACCTCAACGGCTTCATCAAGTACGACCTGAACACCAGCACCACCATCACCACGGTCAACCAGCCGTTCAGCGCCAACGCGGCGTCGGAGAGCCCTGACAGCTACCCGCAGAACTCCGCGCACCACGGCATCGCGCTGTCCGGCGACGGAACCAAGCTGTGCGACGTCGGCACCATCGACGACTACGCGAAGATCGTGGACGTCTCGACGCTGACCACGCAGGCCACCGTCACCTACCCGACCGGCAGCATCCCGTACTGGGCCGCCACCAGCGTGGACGGCAACTACTGCTTCGTTCCGCTGAGCGCGGGCAACGCGGTCTCCGTGATCAGCTACGCCACCGGCCAGGAGGTCACCCGCATCCCGGTGGGCAACTTCCCGCAGCGCGGCCGGCTCGCGCAGGTCACCGACGCCGCCCTCGCCGGGCTCTCCAGCTCGGCGGGCTGACCGGGACCCCGGGCCGGGGACGAAGCTCCCTCGGGAGCCAGGTGCAGCTCTGGCGCCTCGGCGGGCTGGGCGATTCCAGCCCGCCGGGGCGCGGCCCCGGCCCGGTCCGTGAACGCCGCGCTTCGTCCGCCGACCCGGACGGAGCGCGGCGTTCGCGCTGTCCGCGCACCGCGCGCGACCGCCGCGACATGGTGCGTTCCCGCACGGCCGGGCCCGGATTGACGCCAAGTTCGCCCTGTTGTGCCAGAGTTCTTCTCCTAGTGGTCATCGAGCGCCGCGCCCGCGCGCGGCGCCGCGGCTTCGGAGGAGGCACGGCGCGTGGGCGAGTCGGCGGGCAGGCCGGTCGTGCGGATCCTGATCGAGAAGATGCGCGCCGATCCGGCCACGCTGGACGGCGCGGTCGCCGCGGTGCGCCGCCAGTCGCCTCTCGTCGGACGGCTGCCCGAGCACCAGGTCCGGCGGCACGTGGCCGCGCTGCTTGACGTGGTCGCCAGCGCCTTCGCGCACAGCCCGGCCGCGCACAGCGGCGCCGAGGAAGGCCCGGTGTCTGGAGGCGGGGCCGGGGCCGGAGCGGGCGAGGGCGAACTCGGGCCGAGCGCCGCCGTGGCCGACCGCCTCGCCTTCGACCGCGCGATCCAGGGCGTGCCGCTCGCCGCGCTGCTCGACGGCTTCCAGGCCGGCCGTGTCTACGCCCTCTCCCGGCTGATCGACGAGGCGCGTGCCGCACACGCGACCGAGGAGCTGTTCGACGCGCTCGGCGAACTCGACGCGTACAGCCACGAGCTGCGCAACCGCCTGATCGACGCCTACCGGGTGCGGGAGGAGGAACTCGGCCGCAGCGGCTACTCGGCGCGCGCGCGGGCACTGCGCGAGCTGCTGCTCGGCGAGCCGACCGCCGCGCCGCCCGAGGCCTTGCTGGAACCCGGTCTGCGCTACCACTGCCTGATCGCGGACATCACCGATCCGCACCGCGCCGCGCCCACCGAAGCCGTGCTCGTCTCCGGCGGGGGAGTGTCAGGCTTCGTCGACGGCCAGCTCTGCTCGGCCACGCCGCGGCTCCCCCCGCCCGAGCGCGTCGGGGACCTGCTCGTGATCGCAACGCCGGCGGTGCGAATAACGCAGCTCGCTGATGCGTACCGGGCGGCCGCGGCGGCGATGGCCGCGGCACGCGCGAAGGGACTTCGAGGCCTGCGATCAGTGACCGACATGGCGGTCCCGGCGGCGGTGCACGCGCAGCCGCGGATCGGCCAGTTCCTCGCCGAGCAGCGCCTCGCCCGGCTGGATCCGGCCGAGCAGTTCCACCGGCTCCTGGCCGAGACCGCGCTGGCCTATCTGGAACACGGCCGGCGGGTCGAGAGCACAGCCGCGGCCCTGCACGTGCACCCGAACACGGTCAAGCACCGGCTGCGCCGCTTCGGCGCGCTCACCGACTTCGACGAGGCGCCCGAGCCCGGCGACACACTGGAACATTCGGTGCGGTGGTGGTGGGCGCTGCGCGCGTGGCTGGAGTAGCGGCCCGGCACGCCTTTCGGGCCGTTGTGGCGCCTCGTCGCGGGCCCGCCGCCGGCGCGACGGATATGGTCGGTCCATGGGGCAGCCAACCTTGCGAGTGACCTCGGTGAGCATCGCGGCGCCTGACCCCCGCGAGCTCGCTGCGTTCTACAGCCGTCTGCTCGGCGTGCCGGTGACCAGTTCCGAAGGTCCGCGCCCGGGCTTCCCGCCCAACGACGGATGGGCGCAGATCCGGCCCGCCGAGGGGCAGCCAGGACCGACGCTCAACTTCGAATACGAAGCCGAATACGTCCCGCCGGTGTGGCCATCCGTCGAGGGTCAGCAGCAGCTTCAGACGCACATCGACATCGCCGTTGACGACCTTGCCGCGGCTGTTGCCTGGGCAGAGCGCAGCGGCGCGAGGCTCGCCGACCACCAGCCGCAGGACGACGTGCGGGTCATGCTCGATCCTGTCGGGCACCCGTTCTGCCTGTTCGTTGCCCAGTAGGCGCCCAGCCGCCTGCGCCGGCCGGGTGATGCTCCGACAGGACTTGCCTGGAGAGCCGGTCGGCCTGGCGCGTGGTCTCCGGCAGCCGGTAGTCGGCGGCGAGTGCGAGCGTCAACTGCGCGGCTGCATCGAGGCCGATGCGGTGACCTGTCGAGACGAACACCGGTTTGGTCTCCCGCTGGGTGCGCAGTACCCGGCCGATCACCTCGTCGCGGTCCGTCAGGTACGACCACGCGCCGCGCTCCGGACCGGGCTGCGTGTATTCGCCGATGAACGCGGTCTTGGCCACGCCGAAGGCCGGCAGGTCCGTGATCACGCCGAGGTGGCAGGCCAGGCCGAAGCGGCGCGGGTGTGCGACGCCGTAGCCGTCGCACACGATTACGTCAGGCTGCTGGCTCAGTGCGGCGAGCGCGTCGAGTAGCGCGGGGATCTCGCGAAACGCCAGCAAACCGGGTATGTACGGGAATTCCACCGGGCGTATCGCCGAAGCGCTGTCGACCACCTGCCGCGTGGCCGCATCCAGTACGACCGCGGCGCCCGCGACGACGCTCTCGTCTTTCGCGTACGCCACGTCGACTCCGGCGATCAGGCGCACCTCGTCCGCTGTGACACCCTCCGCGCGCACCAGCGGGCGCAGGCGCTCCTGCTCCGCTCGGGCCGCCGCCTCGTCAAGCACAGCGCATCAGCGGCCGAGTATGCGGCGCAGCCGCCGCGCCTCGGTGGCGACCCGGCTCGGCTTCTCCAAGGCGATCAACGCGCCCAGTTCCGGGATCTCCTCGCGCAGATCCGCCACCCGCGCGCAGTCCGCGGCCAGGACCAGAAGGTCGGCCAGGCCTCTGACAGAGGGCTGCGACGTCAGCGCCGGCAGCGCCGCGGCGGCCACGCTGAACACCTCGCGGCGCGCGCCCGCCTGCGCGGCGCCGTCGAGCGCGTGCACGAGCCGGTTCGGCTTGATCATCCGGCTCGCCCACAGCTCGCCGCACAGCGCGCCCAGCGCCCTGGCGTCCAGCAGCGTGCGCGCGGCGAAGGTGACCATCGCCTCCACGGCCGCCGCGCGGTTCTCCGGCCGGCCGGCGGCCAGCCCGTAGGCCAGCGCCAGATGCGTCACCGGTCCCGGCCAGCCGGCTGTCCCGGCGAGCACCGGAAGCAGGGCATTGCGATCCCGCGCGGTGTCGTTCGCCTGCTGATAAAGCACCGGGATCGCGTGCGCGGCGACGACCTCCGGGTGGAACGGAAGCAGCGAGGGCCAGAGCGCGGCGTGCGTGCTGGATCCGTTCCACGCGAACAGGTTCACGTCGTCCGGATCGGGAATGCGGGCGAGGACCGTGACCGGGGAGGGCTGGCGGTCGACGGCGCCGATCAGTTCGTGGAAGGCCGAGAACCGCGGCGCGATCCGCGGTACTTGCACGACCCCGGTGCGCGTGCCCGCCGGGCCGTCCTGGGCGGCGCCGGACCGGCGGATGACGAAGCGTTCGAAGAACGGCAGCGCGCCCTCGCCCCAGGCGAACAGCGCGGCCAGCTCCTTGCCGGCCGGGGTCGCCAGCAGCGCGCTGGAGGCCAGGAGCGTCTGCGCGTCCTCCACGGGAACCCGAAGCAGCGCCTGCTCCAGGTCGCAGGGCAGCGGCGCGGCGCTTGAGCGTTCGTAGCGGTCGAGACGGAACCGCAGCACCTCGGGATCGATCGAGCCGTCGCCGTGGGTCGGCGTGGCCAGCAGGCCCGGAATCCGCACCCTGCCGAGGTTTTCTACGAGCTCGTACACGCGATAGAGCACCGCCCGGTCCGGCGCGACCGAACCGGACTGGCTGACGCCGTACAGCTCGTCCATGACGACAACCGCCCGCCGGTCCTCGCCGAGCAGCGCGTAGAGCAGGCACCGCAGCGCGCCCGCGAGTCCGCGCTGCTCCCACGGATCGAGACCGGTCGCCGGGAACCGGGCCGCGAGCGGGGCAAGCGCCTCGGCCAGGGCGAGGGCGTCGCGGTCGTACTCGGCCACCGCGCCGTCCAGAATCCGCTCGATGTCCTGCGCGCTCGCCTGCGCGGCCCCGTCCGCGAGCACCGAGCCGAGCAGCTCCACCAGTTCCCAGGTGGAGCGCACCGGTTCCGGCGCGGCGAGCGGCTGGTAAGCGGGCAGCAGCCTGGGAGAAGTCTGCGAGGAGGACCCGGTGCCGTCCGGGTCGCCGCCGAGAACGCGCAGCGCCTCGTCGCGCAGCACGGCGTCCAGCTTCAGCGCGGCGTCGTGCAGTTGCGCGACCTCGTCGGCGTCGAGGTGTTTCAGATACCTGACAACGATCCGCAGCGCCCGCTCCTGCACGGGCACGGCCGGGTGCGCGAAGGCGGCCGAGACCGCGTTCAGCAGCTCGGGCGCGCAGCCGCGGTCCCGGCGCACCGCCGCCTCGACCCAGGACAGCTGGGTGGTGACCAGGTTGCGCTCCGGCCGGCCGAGCACCGTCTTCGACACCTCGGCGAGCGTGACAGAGCCCAGACGCCCGGCGGCGTCCAAGTCGCGCAGCGCGCCCTGCGCCAACCGGGCCGACGGTCCCGCCCCGCGCCCGGCCAGCGCGACGAAGGTGGCCAGCCGGGCCGAGACCTCGTCGGCGCGCGGAGCGAGTCGCTCGGCGAGCAGCACGAAGCCGCGCAGGTTGCCGGGCCGGTCCCCGCGCAGCAGCTTGGCCAGGCACAGGTCCAGCAGTTCGCCGCGATCCAGCACGCCCTCGGCCGCGAGCGTCGCCAGTGCGCCGGCCCACTCGTTCTCCGGGGCGCGGCTCTGATCGGGCGCCGCGTCAGCCGGTCGCTTCTCGCCGCCGCCCGCGTCTTCGGGCTCTGCGTCGTCGAGGTGCGTGCCGACTTCGGCGACCTCGAACAGGCGTGGCACGATCTCCGTCAACCGCGGCTGCGCGCGCAGCCAGTCCAGCAGCGTCGCGTGATGCCGCACCGGCGGCCGCCAGCCCAGCTCGGCGAACCACTCGCGCACGTCGAGCCGGCCGCGCGCGTGGTCGCGGCTGACCGAGGAGCCCCGCAGCACCCACCCGAGGACGTAGCCGTCGGTGAGCGGCGGCTTCGCGCCGGACCACGCGGCCAGGCCGTCCGTCAGCGCCCAGCGGCGCGGATCCCCGGCCGCGGGCAGCCACTGCGCGAGCCGCCCGGCCAGATCGCGCTGCCACGCGCCGTCCCGGTGGTCGAGCAGCAGCGAAAGCAGGACCCTGCGCATGCTCGGCTCGCGGGAGCTGCCGTCAGGGCGCTGCCAGGCCGCGTCCCGCAGCACCGGGCTGGTCAGCCAGTCCAGCGCCTCGGCCGGATCGGCCGAGCACAGCACGCCGGCCAGGTACAGCGGCGCGAGCTGCGCGTACGCCTCGTCGTGTGCGGCGCGGTCGGTGGTCTTCAGCGCCGTCCGCAGCTGCGTTCGCAGAGCCTTGAGATGAGGCCGCAGGTGGGCGAGCTCGTCGGCGGGCGTATAGGCCAGTCGCCGCAGGACTCTTTCAGGCACCCGCCCGGCGATCAGCGCCCTCAGTTCGGACCACTCGACGCGGGCGGCGCTCTCGCCGAACGTCCGCGCCTCAGCCGCTCCCCACGCCATAATGACGACTCTAGTGCCTGATGCCCCGACCGGCATCGCACCCGGCGCCGCACGACGCCTGTCAGAACCCGGACGGATGGAACCAGGGTGCCAGCCCCCGCTGCTTAAACGCGCTATATCGCGCTACATTGCACGCATGACAACCGCCGACCTGACGCCGGAAGAGATCGCCGCCGCCCTCGCCGCGCGCCGCGAGCTCGGCCCGGAGTACGAGGACGCGATCGCGGCCTCCCTGGCCGACCGGGTCGAACGGGAGATCGCCGCACGGATGGACGCCGCGCGCAACCCGCCGGCTCCCGCGCCGCGCCAGCACGAGGCCCGCGGCGGCGGCAACGACTCGCGCTGGATCGCCACGGCCTCGCTCATCGCGGGCATCCCGGTCACCGGCATCGTGGCGGGCACCAGCCACGGCAACGTGTTCGCGATCGCGGTGGCCTGGGGAGGCATCGCGCTGGTGAACATGGCCCACGCCTTCGGCCGCCGGCATCGCTGAACGGGTCGCCGGCTGCACCGGCGCGTAGAGAGAAATGGCGTGGCGTCACAAGAGGCGCAGCTGCTCTGGGGCCGGGGGAGGAGACGGGGCGTCGGGGAGCGCGTCGCGCCCGCGTCCTTCGCCGGTCCGACTCGCGGTCGCGCCGCCGCGTGCAGTCGTGTCCTCGCGAGCCGTCGGCGTGCTCTGACGGTGTCCGCCCGCGCTGTCGCGGCCGATGCCTAGCTGACGCGCGTAACCCGCGACCTGCTCCGTGATCCGCCGCTGATAGCGCTTATCCGCGTACGAGCCGCCGCGATACAGCGCCCGGTAGCGGTCGACCAGCCCCGGGTGGTTCGCCGCCAGCCACGACAGGTACCACTCGCGGGCGCCCGGGCGCAGATGCAGCACGATCGGGGAGATGGATCGCGCCCCCGCCTGCGCGACCGCCGCCACCGTCGCCCGCAGCCGCGAGGGGGAGTCGGTCAGGTACGGCAGGATCGGCGCCATCAGCACCCCGCAGCCGAGCCCTGATTCGTTCAGCTTGCGCACCGCCTCCAGCCGCCGCAGCGGGCTCGGCGTGCCGGGCTCGACCGACCGCCACAGCTGCTCGTCGGTGAACCCGATCGAGAAGCTGAGGCCGACCGGCACCCGCTGCGCCGCCTCCTCGAGGGCGGCGAGATCGCGCAGGATCAGCGTGCCTTTGGTCAGGATCGAGAACGGCGTGTCCGACGCGGCCAGCGCCGCGATGATCTGCGGCATCATCCGGTAGCGGCCCTCAGCGCGCTGATAGCAGTCCACGTTGGTGCCCATCGCCACGTGCTCGCGCTGCCAGGACGGCCGCGCCAGCTCGCGGCGCAGCACCTGCGGCGCGTTGACCTTCACCACGATCTTCGAGTCGAAGTCGCGGCCCGCGTCCAGGTCCAGATACGTGTGAGTGTTGCGGGCGAAGCAGTACACGCATGCATGCGTGCATCCGCGGTAGGGATTGATCGTCCAGCTGAACCACGGCATTTCGCCCGGTACCCGATTGAGCACCGACTTGGCGTGCACCTCGTAGAAGGTCATGCCGCGAAACTCCGGCGTATCGAACGTGCGTGCAACCGCGCCGCCGAACAGCTCCAGCTGGCCTTCTCGCGCGCCACTATCGGACACCGCCTCCACGAGCTGGCCGGACCATCGCATGTCCCGAGTATAGAACTCACGTTCGAATCGATGTCAACGCTTCGCCATGGTCCGCCGCGGGCCGCGGCCGGTCCGGGATCGGTAACTTTCAGCCTGATAGTTCAAGATTTGTCCCCGCTGAACTGCGGTTTGCCGCTCGCGGCCCCCGGCGTCCGCGCCGCGGCGCGTTGCCGCCCGCAGCCTTCGAAACTACGGTGCCAAAACCCGCCGGGCACGTACACATTCGCTCAGATTGCGACGAGGAGTCGTCATGTCCGATCCGCAATCGTCACCCGGTCCGCGCGGCGCGTATGGTCCGCACGGTGCACACAGTGCGCGCCCGCGCGACGCCGCCGGCATGCGCCCGCCGGCCGGCCCGAGCCGCCGCCAGTTCCTCGGCCGCGCGGGAGCCGGCGCGGTGGCGCTCGGCCTTGGCGCGGCGGGCGCGGACCAGCTGCTGGCGATGCCCAGCGCGCAGGCCGCGACCGGGTTCGGGTACGGCAGCAGCGGCGGTTACTACACGGTGAGCACCGGCGCGGGCCTGACCTTCAAGATCCGCCAGTCGAACGGGGACATGACCTCGTTCGTGTACAACGGCGTCGAGCTCACCTCCCCGAGCCGTCCGTCGAACGTCGAGTCGGGGCTCGGCACCGGCGCCAGCGTGAGCGCCTACCAGAGCGGCAACTACATCGTGCTCACCGAGAGCGCGACCAACTTCTACGGCAGTGGCACCATCCACCACTACCTCGTCGTGCAGAACGGCGTGAACAACGTCTACATGGCGACCTACGTCGACTCCGCCGCGGCCGGCGAGCTGCGCTGGATCCAGTCGCTGAACCGGGCCGTGCTGCCGAACATCTCGGTCTATTCCGACGTCAAGGGCGGCACCGCGATCGAGTCCAGCGACATCTACCTGGTCAACGGCCAGACCAGGTCGAAGTACTACGGCAACAGGCAGGCGCGGAACCTGACCGTGCGCGGGGTGACCGGCAACGGCGTCGGGGTCTTCATGGACTTCGGCAACCGCGAGTCCAGCAGCGGCGGCCCGTTCTTCCGCGACATCGAGCAGCAGGGCACCTCCGACTCGATCCAGGTCTACAACTACCTGTTCTCCGGCCACAACGACACCGAGCCGCAGCGGCTCAACGTCCTCTACGGCCCCTACGCGCTGCTGGTCACGAACGGATCAACGCCCTCGGCGCCCGACCTGAGCTTCATGTACAACTTCGGCTTTGCCGGAACGGTCTCGGCCTCAGGACGCGGATACGTCGTCGGAAAGGCCTCGGGCCTCACCGCCGGATCGACCCCGCTGGTGGGCTGGGCGAACTCCACCGCGCAGTACTGGGCCGCGCCCAACGCCTCGACCGGGGACTTCTCCAGCCCGGCGATGAAGCCGGGGACGTACACGCAGACGCTGTACCAGGGCGAACTCGCCGTCGCCGCCCGCAGCGTCACGGTCACCGCCGGCGCGACGACCACCGGGCAGAACCTCGCCTCGACCTGGAACACGCCGTCCGCGCCGATTTTCCGCATCGGCACCTGGGACGGCACGCCCTCAGGGTTCAAGAACTTCGGCAACCTGAGCCTGATGCACCCCTCGGACACGCGCAACGCCAGCTGGGGACCGGTGACCTACACCGTCGGCTCCAGCCAGGCCGGCGACTTCCCGGCGTACCAGTGGAAGGACTCGAACAACCCGACCACGGTCGTGTTCAACCTGAGCTCCAGCCAGATCGCCGCACGCACCGTGCGCATCGGCATCACTGCCGCCTATGACGGCGGCCGCCCGCAGATCACGGTGAACAACTGGACCTCGCCCGCGCCCTCCGCGTCCAGCCAGCCCAGCTCGCGCAGCCTGACCATCGGCACCTACCGCGGCAACAACGCGCTGTACACGTACAACGTGCCGGCCAGCGCCTTCGTGTCCGGGACGAACCGGATGACCATCAACGTGATCAGCGGCACGGCCGGCTACGGCGGATACCTCAGCCCCGGCTACAGCTACGACTGCGTCGAAATGTACTGACGCGACGTCTGCCGCAGCACGTTGAGTTGCTCCAGTAGAAAGCGTGTCAGCAGAAAGCGAAAGTAGAAAGCACGACCCGGTCGGCGCCGGCCGCCGGTTCGACGTGGGGCTCGAACCGGCGGCGGTGGGCGCCGACCGGGGGTGGGGGAGTGGTGCGTGGATTCAGTCCTGCAGGATGTGGTCCACCAGCGCGCGGTACTGGCGCATCGCGAGCCGCAGTTCCTCGGTCTCGCCGTGTCCGTCGTGCTCCCAGCCCGAGGTCAGGCCGCGGCGGCGCTCCTCGACGCTGGCGGCGAACGCGCGGGCCACGTCGGCCACCAGGCGGTCGGCGTCCTCCACGGCGCGGCGCGGGTCGTCGATGAACTCGGCCTGGATGCCGTGCCACCGCTCGCGGAAGTCCAGCGAGGTCTCGGGGGCCAGCACGGGGCCGGGGTCGGTCGCCAGTGGCGACTGTGCGGTCGGGCTGCTCGGGGTGGTCGCAGCGGCCGGGGTGGCTGGCGGCGTGGCCGGTGACCCGGCTATCACGGCCTCCGGCACCATCGCCGGCTGCATCGGCGTGCTCTGCGGCTGCGTCTGCACCGCGTCGCCGGACATCGAGTCGTCGCTCAGCTCCTCGTCGCGATCCGCCGCGAAGTCCTGGCCGGCCGGACGGGAGTCCATCTCGCCGCCGTGGAACCCGCTGTGCTCGATCTCGTCCGGCTCCGCCCCGCCATGGCCGATCGCCCCGCCATGGCCGATCGTCCCGTCGTGACTCATCGTCGCGCCGGGCTCGGCCGTGGAAAGTGTGGTCGCCCGCGATTCATCCTCGCCCTCGGGCTCCCGCTCTCCCAAGGCCTCGTCTTCCGCGGCACCGTCATCCATGGCCTCATCGCGTACAGCCCCGTCTTCGCGCTCGGCGTCCCGCGCCCTCAGGTCGCGATTGACGGCGCCGGTCGTGGTCTGCTGCGGCGCGGCCTCGGCGCCTTCGAGGTCTGGGTCCGGCTCGCGCCCGTCCTCGTATCCGTATCCGAACGAACCCTCGTGCCCGGCCCGTTCCTCCTCGGCTCGCTCCTGCTCGAGTTCGCCGTCGCGCTCAGTGCTCTGTGACGCGCTCTCAGACTTGAATATCGGCATCGTGTTCCCCTTCGATCAACGTTGACCGGCGTGGGCGCGCTCGGCACCGGCGTGGCCGAGCAGATCGTTGAACATCACGCGGTAGTGCAGCAGCGCCTGGCGCAACGCCTCGGTCGACGAGTCCACGGCGCCGTCCGCGGCACCGGTCTCGCGCCGAGCGGCGAATCCGTCGCCGTTCAGGCCGCGCTGGGCCAGTTCACGCGCCTGGCGGTAGTCGCCCAGGGCGTAGGCGTGATCCACGGAGGCAAGCTCCAACTGCTTCTCGCGGTCGTCGGACGGGTAGCCGATCGCGGTGAGCAGACCGCTGATCACTTGGTCGGCCTGCTGCGTCGCACCGCGCGGGTCCTCGATGAATCGCTCCTGCACGCTGTTCCACGTGCGCTCGTACCGCTCGCGCTCGTCCTGGGCGAGGGGCCGCAGCTTCAGCGCGTCGTGCTCGCGCACCCGCTCGGCCAGCTCCTGCTCGGCCGCCGCCTGGTCGCCGTGCCGCGCCGCGACCCTGTCGTATTCAGGGCCGAACCTGCGGCGCAGGTCGTGACCGCGGTCGCGGGTGCCGGTGCGCAGGATCAGCACCGCCGCGCCGAGCACCACGATGACCGCGAGGACGATGGCGAGGATGATAGTGCCGCTCATCAGATTCTCCTCCTCGGAAGGCCGAGGAAGCGGATACCCGTGCGCGGCGAATCAAACGTACGTGCACTTCAATGCGCGCCGATGGCGCCCCAATCCGCTACCGGGCGCGATCGCTTGGGCACCGAGGGCTACGGCTTGCGCCCGACCCCGGCGAAGATCCCGAACTTGGTGATCTGCGCGTCCGGGTCCGGCCGCCACTCGGAGATGGTCACCAGCCCCGGCTCCACCAGCTCGAACCCGTCGAAGAAGCCGAGCACCTGCTGACGCGGGCGCAGGTTCAGCGTCGCGGTGGCGTTGCGGTACACCGCCACGGCTTCGGTCGTGTCGTAAACCGCGTTGTCGCCGGTGCCGTGCGTGAGCGCCAGCCAGCTTCCCGAGGGGAGTGCGTCGCGCAACGTGCCGACGATCCGTGCCGGCTCCTCCAGATCGGTGACGAAGTGCAGTACGGCGATCAGCAGCACGGCCACCGGCTGGTCGAAGTCGATCAGCGACTTGACGATCGGGTTCTCGAGCACAGCCGCCGGGTCGCGAAGATCCGCGAGCGCGAAGCCGGTGCCCTCCGCGTCCATGAGCCGCGCTTGGGCGTGAACGCCGACGATCGGGTCGTTGTCGATGTACGCGACGCGCGTCTCCGGTGCGATGGCTTGCGCGACCTCGTGCGTGTTCGGTGAGGTCGGGATGCCCGTGCCGATGTCGATGATCTGCCGCACGCCGCCCTCGACGACGGCTCGCACCGCGCGGCGCATGAACGCCCGGTTGCCCTGGATCGCGTCGCGGATCCGCGGCGAGGTGGCCAGGGCCCGCTCGGCCGCGTCGCGATCGACCTCGTAGTTGTCCCGGCCGCCCAGCCAGTAGTCGTACATGCGCGCCGGATGCGGCCGTCCGGTGTCGATCTCGGATGCCGGTAGACCGCGGTCGTTCATGCGTTGCTCCATGATCCGTCGCTGTACTGACGATCTCTGCCTTCGCAGAGGATTCGCATCTTCGCACACGTGCATGAAGCTCGGGCGCGCCGGTTAGCGCGGGCCGGCGCGCCCGAGGTCGCTGTGGCGTGGCGTGGACGCCGGTCAGCTCCAGGACCACTGCTGGTTGGAGCCGCCACTCCCGCCGCCACTACCTCCGCCGCCGCCGTTGAAGCTGGACGGGTCGTAGCAGGAGTTGTCGGAGGAGTCGAACAGCGGGGTGGTGTCCACCGGCTCGTCGCTCGGCGGGTTGACGATCACCGAGGCCGAGTTCTGGGTGAGGTTGTCCTCGCAGTTGATGACGTCGCTGGAGTTGCCGCCCTCGCCGCCGATCCACAGGTCGATGTGGTACAGATTCGGGCCGCCGTCAGGGCCCTGACCCGTCCAGTCCTGGTCGCACTCGACGCAGTCGTCCTCCATGATGAAGTAACGGTGCAGGTAGGGGTAGTACACCTTGGTCCCGATCGGCAGTTCCGCCTTGTCGGTCGCGTAGGTGATCGGATCCGAATAGGTGCCGGTGCCGCCGGCCGCGTCGTGGATGGTCGGGTTGCCGTCGCTCGCCGGGTACGCGATGTCGTTCCCGGGCGGGGAGTTGTCCGGCCACCCGTAGAGGGTGACCAGGAAGTTGCGCGTGGTGCCGGCCTGGGCCGAGGTCGCGGACGCGAACAGGCCGAATCCGGCCAGCGCGAGGGTGAGCAGCCCGCCGATCAGCGCCCAGAGGCGCGTTCTGGTCAGCCGCATGGGGTCCTCCCGACTGAGAAGGGAAACCTGCGTGGGTAGGTGGTTCCTCTCGCCGTGCGCCGCCGGCTCTGCCGCTCCTCCTTCCTCTGTGAATAAGGGTCCTCAGACCGGCGCCCCCGGAGGGTCAGCTGTGCAGGGCGCCGTAGATCTCCAGGTGGTTCTGGTCACCGACGAACACCATCCCGTGCGCCGTGGTCGGGACGGTGAAGTGGTCGAATTCGCCGGGCAGCAGGCCGTCGCGGGACGGGTCGCGGGCGCTGTCCCACAGCGGCGTCGCGATGTTCGACGCGTCGAACGCCCGCAGCACCGCGCCGTGCGTCTGGTCGACAGTCCACACGACGCCGCTGCCGGGCTTCGTCCCGTTGCTGCTGACGACCGGAATCGCGCCGGGATGGTCATAGGGGAGCGGGGCCTGGGCGACCGGCTGCGGCACGATCGTTCCGTCCCGCGCGAGCCGCCATTGCGTCAGCCGGCCCTGCGCGCCGCTTCCGTACACGAAGTCAGTTGCCTCGCCGGAGCCCGATACCGTGGCCGTCGACCAGAACGCCCAGGTTCCCCACATTCCGCCGGGCACGGTGTTGACGGTCAGTTCCTGCTTGATCCGATCGACGTCGGTGCGTGCCCGAGCAACCGTCGCACAGGGGTTCGCGACGCTGTGGTAGCCGCCGAGGCTTGACTCAGAGAGCAGATACACCGCGCCGGTCTTCGAGGAGAGCACCAGCTCGTCATGGCCGGGCACCATCAGCGGCGAGCCCGAGCCGAGGTCCTGGTCGTGGCGCACCCGGCACAGCTGGTCGAACGGCGTGAAGGAGTCCACGATGCGCAGCGTGCCGTCCTGGACTGTCATCTCCAGCACCGAGTCGCCGACGTCCGCGCCGCCGCTGTCCAGGTCGAACGGGCCGTTCCCGGTGACCAGGAAGAGGTGACCGTGACCGTCGGCGGAGATGCCGGCCTGGGACTCCCACAGACCCGCGCCCCACTGGTCCGGGCTGGTGTTGTACACCACGAGCCGCGCGAGCGACGCGGCCGAGTAGCCGAGCACCCAGCCGTGGTACGGATTCCAGCCGCACCACGAGGCGAAGCCCGCGTAGATCACGCCGCGCACCTCGGTCAGCGCCATCCGCTGCTGCTCCTCGGTCGCGGCGAAGGCCACGGTCCCGTTGTGCGCGTCGAGCCCTTGTCCGGGAACTGACGCACCGACGATCGCAGAGGGCTGCTTGTCGCGTCCGGTGGCCAGATCCAGGGCGTGCAGGCGGTAGGTCAAGGCACCCTGCTCCACGTCCAGGGCCATGACGTAAAGGGTCTGCGTCGACCAGTCGATCACCGGTGTGCTCGTGATCCCGACCTCGGGCGTGATCGAGTCGCACAGCCGGTTCTTGGCTACGCGATCAGCCGCCGCCTGGAACGTACGCCCCCCAGGCGTCAACAGCGAGACGTGCCACAACGCCCCGGCTGAGGAAGCCGTCTGATCCGCATCGAACGCGTACACGCTGTCGTGCTCGGTCGCCACGATCACCACGTCGTGCCGTGCGCCGTCGATAGTGAATGAGGGTACGAACAGCGGTTGCGCGTAGATCTTCCCGTCCACGGGCAGCGACGCGCGCTTGCCGAACCGGCCTGACTTCAACAGCGCCGGGCTCAGCTCAGGCTCGGCCGAATCCAAGCCCAGCCTGGTCAGATCCCCGCGCGCGGTCAGGACGGCGTCCGCCGGCCCGGGCTTGAGATCGATCCGGGTGCGGGCCAGCGGGTCCGCGCCGTGCAGCCGTGGCGAACCCGCGGCGGCCGCCTCCGTGCCCGGGCCGGGCTCACCTCCCGGCCCGGGCACGGAGGCGGCCGCGAGCCCCCAGCGCAGCGCGAGCGCACCACAGACCAGCACGGCGGCGGCGAGGACGGCACCGATCGCGGTGCGGGCGGTTACGGGCCGCCTCGCCGCGCCTTCGCGGGCCGGGCCTGTCCAGGCAGCACTTCTCCGCACAGGCACGGCCGCTCTCCGGTGGGTAGTCGGAACAGCTGAAGGCGCTAGTTAGTCAAGTTTCCTAACGCTGTAATGCACCGGAAGAGTACGGCCGCGCCCGGACCGGGTCAATACCCGCGGCCTCTATCTACGCGATACGCATAACCACTGATGAACCGGCACACGGCTGAGACTCCGCGAGCCGCGCGCTCGATCAATCCGGGGCGGCGGGAACGGTAACCTGTCGGACACGGCCGTCCGGCCGCGCATGTCAGCCCACGAAAGAGAGCCAGGCCGTGACCGACCGGTTCGATACGGCCGCGATCCGCGGCCGGGTGCTCGACGCCTGGGCGGCCGCCCCGGTGCGCTTCCGCGAGGACGCGAACCTCGAGGAGGACCTGGTCCTCGGCGCGTACCGGGACCGCGTCGTCATCGAGCTGGCCCAGAACGCCGCCGACGCCGCGACCCGGGCCGGGCGCACCGGCCGCCTGCGCATCACCCTGCGGCAGCCGCCCGGCGGTCCGGCCACGCTCGTGGTCGCCAACACCGGCAGCCCGCTCGACGCCGCCGGAGTGGTCAGCCTCTCCACCCTGCGCGCCTCGTCCAAGCGCGACGAATGGGACCCGGGCAGCGACCCCGCGACCGACGACGTGCCCACCTCCGGCGGAACCGTCGGCCGCTTCGGCGTCGGGTTCGCCGCCGTGCTCGCGGTCAGCGACGAGCCGGCGGTGCTCTCCCGGCACGGCTCCGTCCGCTTCTCCAACGCCGACGCGCGCGCCGCCGTCGAGGACATCTCCGTCCGCAGCCCCGAACTCGGGCTCGAGCTGCGCCGCCGCGAGGGCCGCATCCCGGTGCTGCGCCTGCCGTACCCGACCGACGGCCAGCCGCCGCAGGGCTACGACACCGCGGTCGTCCTCCCGCTGCGCGACAGCGCCGCCGAGGAACTCGTGCGCAGGCTGCTGACCGAGATAGACGACGCGCTGCTGCTCGCCCTCCCGCAGCTGGCCGAGATCGTCGTCGAGGTCGACGACACGACCCGCACGCTCACCTCCCGGCGCGGCGGCGACCACGAGTGGATCATCGGCGACGGCGCCCGCACCACCCGCTGGCGGCTCGCCCGCGCGCACGGTCCGCTGGACCCGCTGCTGCTGGCGCACCGGCCGGTCGAGGAACGTGCCCGCCCCTACTGGTCCGTGACCTGGGCCGTCCCCATCAGTTCTGAAGCGAGCGGCGCATTAGAGAGCGGCGCGGTCGAGCCCCACCGCCCCCAAACCATCCCCGTCGTGCACGCCCCCACCCCCACCGACGAACCGCTCGGCCTGCCCGCGCTGCTGATCGCCTCGTTCCCGCTGGATCCCACGCGCCGGCACGTCGCCCCCGGCGATCTGACGGACTATCTGCTCGACCAGGCCGCCGCAGCCTACGCCGACCTGTTCGCGCAGTGGCCGGCCCGCACGCCCGGCCTGCTGCGCCTGGTGCCCGGTCCGGTCGCCGAGGGCGCGCTCGACGCGGCACTGCGCGAACGCATCTCGCGCCGGCTGCCGGAGACGCCGTGCCTGCCCGCGGCCGACGGCGGCCGCGAACTGCTGCGCCCGAAGGACGCCACCGTCATCGTGCCCTGCGATGAAGCGCTGGTCGCCGCGGTCGCGGACGTGATCCCCGGTCTGCTGCCCGCGGGCTGGGAGCGCGACACCATCGCGCTGACCGCGCTGCGCGTGCGCAGGCTGGACCTGGCCGAACTGGTCGAGATCCTCGCCGCGCTGCGCCGCGACCCCTCCTGGTGGGGCCGCCTCTACGCGGCGCTCGACGGCCTGGCCGGATACGACCCCGGCGCCCGCGAGGCGTTGACCGCGCTGCCGGTGCCGCTCGCCGACGGCCGCACCGTGCGCGGCGCGGCCGGCACGCTGCTGCCGGGTGACACCTCGTCAGGCTCGGCTCTTTACGGCACCGCCGGACTCGACGAAGTGCGGCTCGACGCGCTGCGCCCTCTCGGCCTGCGGATCGTGCACCCCGCCGCACTCGGCCCCGGCGCATACGCGCTGCTCGAACGACTAGGCGCCCAGCCGGCCCAGCCGCGTGCCGTCCTCGCCTACCCTGCACTGCACGCCGCGATCGCCGCCGCCCGCGACGACCTACCGCAGGCCGACCCCGAAAACCTCGTCCACCCCGGCGCGATCGCCGAGGCGGTGCTCACGCTCGTGCGTGCCGCCGAACCGCGCCCTGACGAGCGCTTCGGCCTCGACGCCCTCCTTCTCCTGGACGATCAAGGCTCCTACACTCCGGCCCGCGAACTGCTGCTGCCCGGCTCCCCGCTCGCCGAGATCGTCGAACCGACGGCGTTCGGCCGAGTCCACGCCGAATGGGTCCGCCGCTGGGGAGCCGAGACCCTGCGCGCGGTCGGCGTCCTCGACACGTTCACGCTCGTTCGCGTCACCGACGTGCTGCTCGACCCGGACGCCGTCGACCGCGAGCTGCTGGAGCTGGACGGCTTCGACGACTGGCTCGACGACCTGCGCGACCTCCTGCCGGCCGACCTTCGCGACACGCCTCCGGTCGCCCCCGAGCTGATCGCCGTGCGCGACCTGGACCTGGTCGCCCCGGGCCGCTGGTCCGCCGCGCTCGACCTGCTCGCCGGCCCGGCACTGCGCGCCGCGATCACCCAGCCGATCAGAGTGCTGACCGGCGACGGCGGATCGCTGCGCGTGCCCTCGTACACGTCCTGGTGGCTCAGCCGGAACCCCGTCCTCGACGGCCGCTGCCCCGCGGACCTCGCCACAGGCGGCGGCCTGCTGCGCGGCCTCTACGACGAGATCACCGACACCGCCGCCGCACCGCAGGCCGACCCCCACCCGACCGCCCCGTCCGACCACCACCCGGACCCTCACCCCGACCTCAAACACCACCCCGACGCCCTTCGCCTCCCCTCCGATTTCCTGATCGGCCTCGGCGTCCGCACGACCCTCGACGCGCTGCTCGACGCCCCCGGCGGCCCCGACGAACTGCTCGACCGGCTCGCCGACCCGACCCGTCACGTCAGCGGCGCCCAGCTCGTAGACCTCTACAACACCCTCGCCGACGTCCCCGAGAACCGCGTCGCCCCGCCCTCCGTACTCCGCGCGTTCCTCGACGGCCGCTCCGCGACCGACGATGGCCGTCCGGTGCTCGCCGACGCGGCAGACGTCGCGGTCATCGACGCCCCCGATCTGCTGCCCCTCCTCGGCGACCGGCCGTACCTACCGGTCCCGCCGCGCACCGCGGAGCGGCTGGCTGACCTGCTCGACCTCAACCTGGCGTCCGAGTTGGTGACGGGCCGGGTCACCTCCGAAGGCGAACGCCAAGACGTCCCGGACGTGGTGCTGGACCTGCTGCCCGACGCTCCCGAGACCTACCTCGAACACGAGGAGCTCATCCTCGACGACGAGATCGAGACCGACTGGCGCGTCATAGACGGCGAGGTGCACGCCTCCACGTTCGACGGCCTCGCACGCGCCCTGGCCTGGGCTGCCGGCCGGTGGGATCGCAGGCACCTGATCGCCGCCCTGCTCGCCGAACCGGAGCGCGCCGACGAACTCGCCGCCGAAGCCTTCTTCGAGTAACCCTCCCCGGTGGGGTCTGCGGGCCCGTCTCAATCCCCCGCCCGCAGACCGCGCCTTTTGCCACCAACTCAGCTGCTCGCCTTACCCCCACCCCACCCCTTCACCTCAACTGAAGTGCGTTCGTGGCCGCTCCTCCAACGCCCCGTCCACATAGACATCCACCTTTTCATTGTAAAAAGATGCCAACCCCGCGATCTTCTGCGATTCCGGCAGCGGCGTGCGATAGAACCACACCACGTCCTCATGCACAGCCGTGCCGGTATCCACCGACCAGTACTCAGCCGTGCCCTTGTACGGGCAGTGCGTCTGCGTCGACGACGGCCGCAGCAAGTCCATGCGGATGTCGGTGAACGGCAGGTAGTAGCGCGGCGGCAGCCCCGTCTCGAAGAGGATGCGCGGCTGGTGGCTGTCCGCGACCGTTACGCCGTCGATCTCCACCCGGATGTGCCGCGAACTGGCGAGGATATCCACGCGCGTGTACGGATCGCGCGGGTGCACGTAGATCGGCTCGTCCTCCTCGAACCACTCGCCCATCGCGGCGAAGTCGAGCCGCACCAGCCCGCGCAGTGCCTCCAGCGGCGAGTCGGGATACCGCCGCGCCGCACCCTCAGCGCGTGCCCCGTCGGCCACCACGTCGTACAGCTGCGCCTCACCCCGGCTCGGCGACCGCTCAGTCCGCCCGGTCGGCTCCAGCTTCGCCCGCACGTCCTCGGCCGGCAGGTAGTACGTCGGGTAGTACGGCGCCTCCCAGACCAGCCGGGGACGCGTCGTGTCCGCCACCAGCGCGCCGCCCAGGTAGACGCGCACCCGCTTGCGCCCCTCCTCGACCCGCACCCGCCCGCGGTTGTCCTGGCTCATCTCGCCATCTCCTCTGCTCGCTGCGCTGCCAACCACTCCCTCCCCTCAGCGAGCCACCGC
>NZ_DASRGV010000118.1:0-6299 GCF_035650855.1 Actinocrinis sp.
AAAGTGAGCATGCCGAGCGGCCGAGGTATCGCGCCGTGTATGAAGCCGCCGATCATCGAGGCCCCGCACCACACGATGATGGTCACTCCGGCCCACTGCACCTGCCCGTGCGCGCGCAGCACCGCGACGATCGAGACGTCGGTCCCGGACAGCACGACCGTCGCGGCCACGGCGACGAACAGCACCAGCGCGAAGCCCGGCCCGAACCAGCTGCGCCGCGCGGGCCGCAGGCCGGCCGCGGCCGCCGCGTCGGGCCCGGTGACCCGCGGGTTGTACGCCCACATCACAGCTGCGGCGAAGGCCAGCGCCAGGCCGAGCGCGCGCAGGGTGGATATCCCGTCGCCCAGCTGCGTGATCAGGAGCACGGCGAGCGCCGGGCCGACCATGAAGGCGATCTCCACGGCCATCGAGTCCAGCGAATACGCCTGACGGCGCTGCTCCCGCGGCACCCTGGCGGCCAGCGACTGCCGCACCAGCGGCATGATCGGCACCTGCAGCATCCCGCCGAGCACCGCCGCCGGGATGAGCGCGGCGAACGGCAGCATCGGCGCCGTGGTCCAGAACGCCAGCGCCGCGACGCCGGTCACCCCGAGCACCGGCCGCGGCCCGCGCCGGTCCACCACCCGCCCGAGCAGCGGGGAGCCCACCGCGAGTCCGACCGTGAACGCGGCACTGGCCGCGCCGGCCGCTCCGTACCCGAGATGGCGGTCCAGCACGACGCTCAGCGTGAGCGCGGTGCTGGTCGCCGTCCCCGGTATCCGGGCGATCAGCGCGACGAGCATGAACAGTCGCATCCCCGGGATTCGGAGGACGGAGCGGTAAGGGGCCAGGTGCATGACGGTCGACTACCTCCAAGAGGATGTTCCCAGATGCCACCGACAACCAACAGCGCGATTCCGCCGCCGACCCACCGCGCGATTTGACAACAAGCGTTGGCCAACGAAGATGGACATCACTAAGCGCACCTGACCGAGGAGCCCCGATGACCGTGCCGGACCGCCGCTTCACCGATCGCTCGGCCCCGGCCCGCGCCGCGATCCTGGCCGCGGCCCGCTCGCGCTTCGCCGCCGACGGGTACGACAAGGCGACCATCAGAGCGATCGCCGCGGAGGCCGGCATCGATGCCTCCATGGTCATCCGCTACTACGGCAGCAAAGCAGAGCTCTTCGAAGCCAGCTCCGCCATCGACCTCGCGCTGCGCGAGACGGTCCCGACGCACGAGGGCCCCGAGCGCCTCGCCGAGGAGTACGGCCACGCGTTCATGGCCCGCTGGGAGAGCGGCACCAACGAGGTCGAGCAGCTGCTGATCCGCACGGCGCTCACGCACCAGGACGCCGTCGGCCAGATTCAACGGATCTTCGACGAGCAGATCAAGCCGCCGATCCTCGCCGTCCTCGGCGACGACCCCGACGCGGAACTGCGCGCCGCGCTGGTCATGACCCAGACCTTCGGACTGGCGATCTGCCGCTACCTGCTAGGACTCGACCCGATCGCGTCGGCCGACCCGGCCACGCTGGAACGCGCCATCCGCGATTCCATCCGCACGCACCTGACCCGATCCATGCGCGATGACGCCGACGAGCCGTTGCACGAGCCGGTCACCGAGCCCTGAGCCCGAAACACGATAGTGTCTGCGCCGACGGGCAACAGGGCGAAGGGATGGATCCCAAGGTGTCGGCAGGAGCAGTCGTCGGGCTGGTATTCGCGATCTTCTTCGCGATCGGGGTCATCTTCCTGTGCTTCGTCCTGCTGCGGCTCGCCGAGGTGCTCAAAGAGGCCGGGAAGCTGGTGGCCGGGATCGCCGACCAGACCGTGCCGCTGCTCGGCGAGGTGACCACCACCGTGGTCACCGCCAACCAGCAGCTCGGGCGGGTCGACACCATCACCGAGAACGTCGCCAACCTCTCCGGCAACGCCTCCGCGCTCGCCTCGACCTTCTCGGCGACGGTCGGCGGCCCGATGATCAAGGCGGCGGCCTTCTCCTACGGCGTGCGCACCGCGCTGGCCAACCGCCGCAAGGCCGACGTGGAGAAGCGGGTTCGCGCCGAGATCAAGGCCGAGCGCAAGGCCAAGAAGGGCTAAGGGCAGCAGCGATGGGCAAGCGGGTGTTCTGGATCGCGCTCGGCGCGACCGCCGGCGTCCTGGTCGTCAGGAAGGCGTCCAAGGCGCTGCACAAATTCACCCCGTCCGGGATCGCCGACGGCGCGGCCGGGCTGCCCGGGGCGATCGGCGGGGCGTTCCAGGATTTCGCCGACGATGTGCGTACCGCGGCCGCCGAGCGGGAGTTCGAGCTGTACCGGGTGCTCGGCGTGGACGTGGCCGATCCTTCCGAGGGCGACAAGAAGCTCCCGCGGTAGCAACGCGCACGCTGCCGGAGGAACCGCATCTGCTGCGGTGTATACCCTGCGAGGGGATATATGGGACTGGCCTGGGTCCGCTTCCTGAGACAATGGCATCCGTGCCCGGCCGCGCAGCCGGGCACACGCGCCCCGCGCAGCGAGCGCTCCCGTATGAAAGCCAGGGCGCGTTACCGAACTGATCGACCGACAGACCGACCGTTCCGAGAGGCACAGGACCGATGGACTCCGCAGAAATCCGCCGTCGCTGGCTCGACTTCTTCGTCAAGCGCGGACACGCCGAGATCCCCTCTGCCTCGCTGATCGCCGCTGACCCGACGCTGCTGCTGGTCAACGCGGGCATGGTGCCGTTCAAGCCGTACTTCCTCGGCCAGGAGGCCCCGCCCGCGCCGCGCGCCACGTCCGTGCAGAAGTGCGTGCGCACCCTCGACATCGACGAGGTCGGCAAGACCACCCGGCACGCGTCCTTCTTCCAGATGTGCGGCAACTTCTCCTTCGGCGACTACTTCAAGGAAGGCGCCATCAGCTACGCCTGGGAGCTGATGACGAGCTCCGTCGAGGCGGGCGGCTACGGCCTGGACGGCGACCGGATCTGGGCCACCGTCTACCTCGACGACGACGAGGCCTACGGCATCTGGCACGACAAGATCGGGATCCCGGCCGAGCGCATCCAGCGGCTCGGCATGGAGGAGAACTTCTGGTCCATGGGCGTGCCCGGCCCCTGCGGACCCTGCTCGGAGCTGAACTACGACCGCGGTCCCGCGTACGGCGAGGCAGGCGGACCAGCCGTCAACGGCGAGCGGTACCTCGAGGTCTGGAACCTCGTCTTCATGCAGTACGAGCGCGGCGCGGGCACCGGCAAGACGGACTTCCCGATCCTCGGCGACCTGCCCTCGAAGAACATCGACACCGGTCTCGGCCTCGAGCGGCTCGCCTCGATCCTGCAGGGCGTTGACAACCTCTACGAGATCGACACCTCGCGCACGATCATGGACAAGGCCGCGCAGCTGACCGGCGTCGTCTATGGCAAGGACCACAAGTCGGACGTCGCGCTGCGCGTTATCACCGACCATGTGCGTGCCGCGACGATGCTTATCGGCGACGGTGTGGTCCCGGGCAACGAAGGACGCGGATACGTGCTGCGCCGCATGATGCGCCGCGCGATCCGCAACATGCGCCTTCTGGGCGCGCACCAGGCCACCGTGCACGACCTGGTCGCCTCGGCGGTCGACGCGATGGGCCCGCAGTACCCCGAGCTGGTCTCCGACTACAAGCGCATCGACGCGGTCGCGGTCGGCGAGGAGGAGTCCTTCCTGCAGACCCTCAAGACCGGCACGAACATCTTCGACACCGCGGTCAGCGCGACCAAGGGCGAGGGCCGCAAGCAGCTGGCCGCCGCGGACGCGTTCCAGCTGCACGACACCTTCGGCTTCCCGATCGACCTCACCCTCGAGATGGCGGCCGAGCAGGGCCTGACCGTGGACGAGGACGGCTTCCGCCGGCTGATGTCCGAGCAGAAAGCCCGGGCGAAGGCGGACGCGAAGGCGAAGAAGACCGGGCACTCGGACCTGTCGGCCTACCGCGAGCTCTACGACGCCACGGGCGCGCCCGAGTTCACCGGCTACGGCGAGACCACCAGCGAGGGCAGCGTGCGCGGCCTGCTGCGCGGCGGCTCGGTGGCGGCCGAGGCGGGCACCGGCGAGGAGATCGAGCTGGTCCTCGACCGCACCCCGTTCTACGCCGAGGGCGGCGGCCAGCTCGCCGACCACGGCCTGATCCGGCTCGGCAACGGCGCGCTGGTCGAGGTGCTCGACGTGCAGAAGCCGGTCGGCGACCTCATCGTGCACCGCGCGGTGGTGCGCGACGGCGAGGTCGTCGTCGGGCAGCCGGCCGAGGCGGTCGTCGATGTGACGCGCCGTCACGCGATCTCCCGCGCCCACACGGCGACGCACATGGTGCACCGCGCCTTCCGGCAGTTGCTCGGCGAGACCGCTACGCAGGCGGGTTCTGAGAACGCGCCGGGCCGCTTCCGCTTCGACTTCGCGCACCCGCAGGCCGTACCGCAGTCCGTGCTCGCGGACGCGGAGCAGTTGGTCAACGCGGTGCTTGTCGACGACCTCGCGGTTACCGCACAGATCATGTCGCAGCCCGAGGCGAAGGCTATGGGCGCGATGGCGCTGTTCGGCGAGAAGTACGGCGACCGGGTACGCGTCGTGTCCGTAGGGGACTGGGCGCACGAGCTGTGCGGTGGCACACATGTGCCGAACACCGGGCGCCTCGGCCTCGTGAAGCTTCTGCATGAATCCTCCATCGGCGCGGGTGTTCGCCGCGTCGAGGCGCTCGTCGGCGCGGACGCGTACAACTTCCTCGCCCGCGAGCACGTGCTGCTCGCGCAGGTCTCCGAGCTGGTCAAGACCCGGCCGGAGGAGCTGCCCGAGCGCATCGCGGGCATCGTCGCCAAGCTGCGCGACGCGGAGAAGGAGATCGCGGCGCTCAAGGCCGGACAGGTGCTCGCGGTCGCGGGCGAACTGGCCGGGAACCCGCTGGACGTCCACGGCGTCGCTTTCGTGGCGCACCGCGCGCCGGACGGCACCTCCGCGGACGACCTGCGCAAGCTCGCCTTCGACGTGCGCGGACGGCTCGGCTCCCGGCCCGCGGTGGTCGCGCTCGCGGCCGCGGCGAACGGGCGCCCGGTGGTCCTGGTGGCGACCAACGAGGCGGCGCGGGAGCATGGCCTGAAGGCCGGGGCCCTGGCCAAGACCGCCGCGCAGGCGCTCGGCGGCGGAGGCGGCGGCAAGGACGACGTCGCGCAGGGCGGCGGCACCGACGTCGGCGCGCTCGACGCGGCGCTCGAAGCAGTCCGCGTGCAGGTCGCGGCGGCCGGTCCGGCATAAGCCGCTCCGGCCGGCAGCCGGCAGCCGGCGGCCGGCCCACGGTCCGGTCTCAGTGGCCGAAACAGAACCGGGGCGAATTGAACCAGAACGACCGGCCGTACGTCCTGGACGGTCGGCGCACCAGGATCGCGATACCGTGCTGGACTGGGACACACCGGCCCGGCGCGGCATCCCGCGGTCGGTGTGCCGCGGCAGCGAGGCGACGCGCGCCTGGGCGATAGGGAGAACGGTGAGAGCGGGCAGACGGCTCGGCATCGACGTCGGAGCGGTCCGGATCGGAGTGTCGGTCTGCGACCGCGACGGACTGTTGGCCACGCCGGTCGAGACGGTCAAGGCGGGAGAGGGCGACCTCGCCCGCCTCGCGGCGCTGGCCGCCGAGCACGAGGTCGTCGAAGCCGTGGTCGGACTGCCCCGGTCACTGTCCGGAAGCGAAGGGCCCGCGGCCGTGAAGGCCCGCGAGTTCGCCGGCCGGCTCGCGCGGACAATTCGCCCGATTCCCGTGCGGCTCGTCGATGAGAGGTTGACAACCGTCACCGCGACCCGTGGACTACGCGAGTCGGGAGTTCGCGGTCGCCGTAGCCGCGCCGTGGTCGATCAGGCCGCGGCGGTGGTGATCCTGCAGGACGCGCTCGACGCCGAGCGGGCCTCCGGGCGTCCGCCCGGTCAGCTGTCCGTGGTTGACGACGGCGCGCCCCACGCCCCGGTTAAGGAGTTCGAGGCTTGAGCGACGACGGTTGGTACGGCGATCCGCAGGAACCGGCTCCTACTCCCGGTTACGGACAGAGCCGGGGACGCCGCGCAGCGTACGGGCACGAAGAGCAGTCGGGACAGTCCGGACAGTACCCGCAGCAGGCCGGGCAGTCGGGTGGGTACCCGCAGGACCCGTACCAGTCGGATCAGTACTCGCAGGGCTACTCCTCGCAACCGCAGCAGCCGTATTACGACGAACTCGGCCCGCGCTCGACGCCCCCGCAGAGCTGGAGCTCTTCGCAGCAACAGGGTTACTCGGAACAGCAGTCATATCAGCAGTCGTCATACCAGCAGCCCT
>NZ_DASRGV010000119.1:0-9237 GCF_035650855.1 Actinocrinis sp.
GGCTTGCGCTGGCCCTCGACGTCCACCAGGCACTGGCGGCAGGCGCCGATCGGGTCCAGCAGCGGGTGGTCACAGAACCGCGGGATCTGGATCCCGAGCAGCTCGGCGGCCCGGATGACCAACGTGCCCTTGGGCACGGCGATCTCGAAGCTGTCGATGGTGACGGTCACGGTCTCGACCGGAGCGGGCGCGCCCGGGTCGCTGGTTGCCTGCACGGTCATGCGTTATCGGCTCCCGAACAAGGTCGAAGCGGCGGGGTCGAACGGGCAGCCGCCGCGCTTCTGGTGCTCGATGTACTCGTCCCGGAAGTACTGGATCGAGGAGGTGATCGGCGAGGTGGCGCCGTCGCCGAGGGCGCAGAAGGCCCGGCCGAGGATGTTGTCGGACAGGTCGAGCAGCTTGTCGAGGTCCTCTTCGCTGCCCTGTCCGGCTTCCAGCCGCTTGAGCACCTGGACCAGCCAGTAGGTGCCCTCGCGGCACGGGGTGCACTTGCCGCAGGACTCGTGCGCGTAGAACTCGGTCCAGCGCAGCACGGCCCGCACGACGCAGACCGTCTCGTCGAAGATCTGCAGCGCGCGGGTGCCGAGCATGGAGCCGGCCGCGCCGACGCTCTCGTAGTCCAGCGGGACGTCGAGGTGTTCCTCGGTCAGCAGCGGGGTCGAGGAGCCGCCGGGCGTCCAGAACTTCAGCCGGTGCCCGCCGCGCATCCCGCCGGCCAGGTCGAGCAGTTCGCGCAGCGTGACGCCGAGCGGGCCCTCGTACTGGCCCGGCCGGTTCACGTGCCCGGACAGGGAGTAGAGCACGAAGCCGGGCGACTTCTCGGTGCCGAAGGAGCGGAACCAGTCCACGCCGTGCCGCAGGATCGCGGGCACCGAGGCGATCGACTCGACGTTGTTGACCACGGTCGGGCTCGCGTACAGGCCCTCGATGGCCGGGAAGGGCGGGCGCAGCCGAGGCTGGCCGCGGTAGCCCTCCAGCGAGTCGAGCAGTGCGGTCTCCTCGCCGCAGATGTACGCGCCGGCTCCGGCGTGCACCACGATCTCGAGGTCGAACCCTGATCCGAGGATGTTCTTTCCGGCGTAGCCGGCCGCGTAGGCCTCGCGCACCGCGGCCTGGAGCCGGCGCAGCACGTGCACGACCTCGCCGCGCAGGTAGATGAAGGCGTGGCTGGCGCGGATCGCGTAGGCCGCGATCACGATGCCCTCGATCAGTTCGTGCGGGTTGGCGAGCAGGAACGGGATGTCCTTGCAGGTGCCCGGCTCGGACTCGTCCGCGTTGACCACGAGGTAGTGCGGCTTGCCGTCGCCCTGCGGGATGAAGGACCACTTCATCCCGGTCGGGAAGCCGGCGCCACCGCGGCCGCGCAGCCCGGAGTCCTTGACCAGCTTGATGACGTCGTCCGGCGGCATGGCCAGGGCCTTGTGAATGGCCTGATAGCCGTCGTGCCTGCGGTAGCCCTCGAGCGTGTAGGAACGCGGATCGTCCCACGCACGCGAAAGCACCGGGGAGAGCTTGCTCATCGACTATGCCTCCGCCCCGTGACCGTTCGAGCCCTGACCATTCGAGCCCTGACCATTGACGCCGCCGTTCGAGCCCTGATCGCCCGCCGCCAGCTCTTCCTGGCGCGCCAGGCGCAGCCCTTCCAGCGTCGCCGGGCCGGCCGGGCCGCCCGCGTCCACCGCGTCCGGCCGCTCGTCTTCGAACCCTGCCAGGATCCGCTCGGTCTGCTTGAACCGGCACAGCGCCGGCCCGCGGCTCGGGGTGACCTCCTCCCCGGCCAGCAGGTCGTCGACCAGCTTGACGGCCGTGGTGGGGGTCATGTTGTCGAAGAACTCCCAGTTGACCATCATCACCGGGGCGAAGTCGCAGGCCGCGTTGCACTCGATGTGCTCCAGCGTCAGCGTCCGCTCGCCCTGGCTCTCCGCGGTGCGCTCGTCGTTGCCGACCGCCAGGTGCGCCTTGAGGGTGGCGAAGATCTCGTCGCCGCCCATCACCGCGCACAGCGTGTTGGTGCACACCCCGACGTGGTAGTCGCCGACCGGCTTGTTCTTGTACATGGAGTAGAACGTCGAGACCGCGGAGACCTCGGCGGTGGACAGCCCCAGCATCTCGGCGCAGAACTGCACGCCGTCGCCGGTGACGTAGCCCTCCTCCGACTGCACCAGGTGCAGCAGCGGCAGCAGCGCGGAACGCGGCTGCGGGTAACGCGCGATGAGCGCTTGGGCGTCCTTGACCAAGCGCTCACGCACCTCCGGCGCGTCGGCGTACGAAGTCTGATTCGCCGGCGCGGTGGTGTTCGCGCCGGGCAGGTTCGGGTTCCGGCCGATGAAGACGTCCGTCACCGGTCCACCCCTCCCATCACGGGGTCGATCGAGGCGACCGCGACGATGACGTCCGCGACCATCGAGCCCTCACACATCGCCGCGGTGGCCTGCAGGTTGTTGAACGAGGGATCCCGGAAGTGCACCCGGTACGGCCTCGTCCCGCCGTCCGAGACCGCGTGGCAGCCGAGCTCGCCCTTCGCGGACTCGACCGCGACGTACACCTGGCCGGCCGGGACGTGGAAGCCCTCGGTCACCAGCTTGAAGTGGTGGATCAGGGCCTCCATGGACTCGCCCATGATGTGCCGGATGTGGTCCAGCGAGTTGCCCATGCCGTCGCCGCCGAGGGCCAGCTGGGCCGGCCAGGCGATCTTCTTGTCCTCGACCATGACCGGGCCGGGCTTGAGCTTGTCAAGGCACTGTTCGACGATCTTCAGCGACTCGCGCATCTCGTCCATGCGCAGCCGGTACCTGCCGTACGCGTCGCAGGTGTCCCACGTGCACACGTCGAAGTCGTAGTTCTCGTAACCGCAGTACGGCTGCGCCTTGCGCAGGTCGTGCGGCAGGCCGGTGGCCCGCAGGATCGGTCCGGTGATCCCCAGCGCCATGCAGCCGGTCAGATCGAGGTACCCGACCCCTTCGGTGCGGCCCTTGAAGATCGCGTTCTCGTTGCAGAGCGCCTCGATGTCCTTCATCCGCTTGGGCATCAGCGCCAGGAACTCGCGCACCTTGTCCACCGCGCCGGGCGGCAGGTCCTGCGCGAGGCCGCCGGGGCGGACGTACGCGTGGTTCATCCGCAGGCCGGTGATCATCTCGAAGATGTCCAGCACCAGCTCCCGCTCCCGGAAGCCGAAGATCATCGCCGAGAGCGCGCCCATCTCCATGCCGCCGGTGGCGATGCACACCAGGTGCGAGGAGATCCGGTTCAGCTCCATCAGCATGACCCTGATGACGCTGGCCCGGTCCGGCACCTGCTCCTCGATGCCAAGCAGCTTCTCCACCGAGAGGCAGTACGCGACCTCCTGGAAGAACGGGGTCAGGTAGTCCATCCGCGTGACGAAGGTCGAACCCTGCGTCCAGTTGCGGAACTCGAGGTTCTTCTCGATTCCCGTGTGCAGGTAACCGATTCCCACTCGGGTCTCGGTGACCGTCTCGCCCTCAAGCTCCAGAATGAGCCGCAACACCCCGTGCGTAGACGGGTGCTGCGGACCCATGTTCACGACGATGCGCTCTTCGGGGGCCTCGCCGAGCGAGTCGGCGATCTCGTCCCAGTCCCCGCCGGTGATGGTGAAGACCCGTCCGCCGGCGGCCTCGTCGCCGGCGCCGTACGGGTCGCCGTTCAGTTCCTCGGCCGCGAGCGGCGCTCCGGTCCTCGCGTTGGCCGCGGCGTCTGACATGTCGTCGGCCGCCCTCTCCGCTTGAATGGTCACTGGTACGCCCTCCGCTGGTCGGGGGCCGGGATCTGGGCGCCCTTGAACTCGACCGGGATGCCGCCGAGCGGGTAGTCCTTGCGCTGCGGGTGCCCGGGCCAGTCGTCCGGCATCAGGATCCTGGTCAGCGACGGGTGGCCGTCGAAGACGATCCCGAACATGTCCCAGGTCTCGCGCTCGTGCCAGTCCACCGCCGGGTACACGCCGTAGAGCGAGGGCAGGTGCGGGTCGCTGTCAGGGCACGTGGTCTCCAGCTGGATGCGCCGGTTGTGGGTGACCGACATCAGCGGCACCAGCACGTGCAGCTCGCGCCCGGTCTCGTGCAGGAAGTGCACTCCGGAAACCCCGAGGCAGAGCTCGAACCGCAGCGCGGGGTCGTCCCGCAGGGTGCGCGCCACCTGCACCCAGTGCTCGCGGCGGACCTGGAAGGTGATCTGCCCGCGATGCACGACGACGCGCTCGATCGCCAGCTCGGGCGCGAGGCCCTGCTCGTCGAGCGCGCCGAACAGCTCGTTCTCGACCTCGTCGAAGTAGCCGCCGTAGGGCCGCGGGGACTGTCCCGGCAGCTCGATCTTGCGCACCAGCCGGCCGTAGCCGGAGGTGTCGCTGCCGCCGCCGGCCGTCGGGAACATCCCGCGCCGCACGGCGACGATCTCAGCCTCCTGCACCGCGAGCGGCTGGGACTTCGGCTGCTCGATCTCGCCCGAGGCGGACACCGCACCGGCAGATCCGGCCGACGGACGGGACTCCTCGCCGCTCATGCCAGCAGCCCCTTCATCTCGATGGTGGGCAGCGCCTTGAGCGCCGCCTCCTCGGCCGCGCGGGCAGCCTTCTCCCGGTCCACGCCCAGCGGCATGGCCTGGATCTCGGCGTGCAGCTTGAGGATCGCGTCCATCAGCATCTCCGGCCGCGGCGGGCAGCCGGGCAGGTAGATGTCCACGGGCACGACGTGGTCGACGCCCTGGACGATCGCGTAGTTGTTGAACATGCCGCCGGAGGAGGCGCACACGCCCATCGAAAGCACCCACTTGGGGTTGGGCATCTGGTCGTAGATCTGGCGCAGCACCGGGGCCATCTTCTGGCTGACCCGGCCGGCCACGATCATCAGGTCCGCCTGGCGCGGCGAGGCGCGGAACACCTCCATGCCGAAGCGGGCCAGGTCGTAGCGGCCCGCCCCGGTGGCCATCATCTCGATGGCGCAGCAGGCCAGTCCGAAGGTGGCCGGCCAGAGCGAGCCCTTGCGCATGTACCCGGCCAGCCCCTCGACCGTGGAGAGCAGGAACCCGCTGGGAAGCTTCTCCTCAAGGCCCATCGCAGAACCCGTACCTCTCAGTCCCAGTCCAGGCCGCCGCGCCGCCAGACGTAGGCGTAAGCGACCAGGACGGTGAGGACGAACAGGACCATCTCCGCGAGCCCGAACCAGCCGAGCGCGTCGAAGGCGACGGCCCACGGGTAGAGGAAGACGATCTCGATGTCGAAGACGATGAACAGCATCGCGGTCAGGTAGTACTTGACCGGGAAGCGGCCGCCGCCGACCGGCTGCGGGGTCGGCTCGATGCCGCACTCGTAGCTGTCGTATTTGGCCCGGTTATACCGTTTCGGACCGGTAAGCGAACCGATGACCACCGAGAAGACCGCGAATCCGGCCGCGATCAGACCCAGGGCCAGGATCGGCACGTACGTGTCCACACGCGCCGCCACCTTTCCGCCGCTAGTCGTAGTCCGCCGGCGTCGTCGTCGACGGGTGACACCCGCCCCCGTGGCCCGGCCTGCTCGTGAAGCCGTTCACAAGCCGGGGGCGAAATCGGCCGCAAGCCTTGCCGATTGACGGCAATCCTACGGCCTACCAGATGTGATCCTCGCCACGGGTCACCCCTTCGGCGACCCGCTGATCCGTAACCTAGTCCTTACTCGGTCCGCAGCGCTGTGTGATCTCCATCACGCCCAGGTCAGGGCGCTTTGGACAAGTCCGGAGGCTGATGAGACACGATTGTGACGATCTTCACACGGGGTCGGTACACCGGTCCGGAGGGTGATCGCTTGCACGCCGGACGGACCGTGCACAAGGGTCCAAAGCCCGTTCATGATGCGGACACTGAATTTGATTTGACGCTCTACGTCATGTAGAAGCCAAAGGCCGTCGCCGCGGCGGTCCTTGTGCGCTCGGGAACCGTGGCTCGGTCGGCCTGAAGTCGAGCCGGTCGCCGAAGCCTTGAGTTGAGCCTGACGCGCGCTGCGCCTTCTCGCTGCGCTCGGCGGCTCTGCGCGCTGATCTTGGCCCACCCGCCCGCCCTGCTCCGCGTCCTCGCTGGCGCTCGGCCGCTACGCGAACCAGGGCGCTGCCGCGCACGCGCTGCGCGCTGAACGCTGCGCTCGCCCTCCGGGCCGCTCCGCTCCTGCGACCTATCCGGCTGATCGGTGAGCAGGGAGCTGGCGCGACACAAGGCGCAGCTCAACTTTCATAAGTCGAGTTATGATAAGTCCTCTTATGAAAGTTCCGCGAAGCTAAAGCGACTTTGGAGCCCGACGGGCGAAGAATCGTGGCAGCTTCGCCGTTCATTGCGTTCGAATGTGAATCAGCGGTCCGTGTCTTTCGGATGGCGCGGTGACGCGTACACGAGCCAGACGAGGCGCTGTTCGTCGTCGATCACGTATCGCACTCGTCCGCCGCTTGCTGGCGAAGCGCACGTCCCACTCGTCGGCGGGCGGTGGAACAGTGACCCGGTCGCCGCGTTTCGGGCTCACGCGCTGACCTCCACCGGTCCAAAGTTGCCAGACGTCTCCAGAAGGGCTTTCGCGTACTCGCTCTTGTCAGCCTTGATTCGTGCGGTGGCGCGCCAGCCCGCGAGGACCTCATGCACATTCGCGTCTGCTTCGAGTTCCGCAGCATCCGAGAGCGCTGCAACCAGTTCACGCGCAAAGTCCTCAAGTTCACGTTCGCCAAGATGGCGGACCCAGGGGAATACGTCCGCGAGCGCATGGTGCACCACGTGTGCGCCCGCATCCTGCTTCATCAGTGCTGTAAACAGACGCGCGGCCGTCGACAGATTCTCCTCGCGCAGTTCCTCACGATCAGCGGCTGTGAGGTAGAAGTCCGGCGCATCGCGGTGTGTGACGCGTACACGCCCCAGTCGCGCAGCGCGTTCCGCCACAGCTCGCGGGTTGCGAGACAAGTCAGAGAACGTCACGGTGTCTGGTGCGGTTGTTGTCATGCCGCCAGCGTACTCAGAATGTATTCTGATGTCGCGCGAAGTGCTATCGGCGGCGCCGAGGGCCGTCATTTCGGGCGCGCCAGGACGCGTACATGATCCCGAAGCCGATGCTCATCATGAATGAGCCGATCGCGGCGGTCTGGCTGGTCTGCCAGCTCATCGGGCCGGGGGTGCGGGAGGCGAGCTGCGTGCTCCAGATGATGCCGCCGATGAACAGTGCCGCACCGGCGATGACGCGGTTCCAATTCAGGCCCATGTGTGCCCCCGTAGGCGGAGCTGAGTAGCGGCTATCGCTGTGTTCTTACATATCGTGACGCACCGGGCGCGGTTACGGAAGCGCTTTGAGAGGCAACCGCGGATGCCAAGCGCGGCGAATCGCCGAAGCGAGCGGCCCGGAGGGTCAGCGCAGCCTTCAGCGCGCAGCGAGTGCGCGGCAGCGCCCTGGTTCGCGTAGCGGCCGAGCGCCAGCGGGGACGCGGAGCAGGGTGGGCGGGTCAAGATCAGCGCGCAGAGCCACCGAGCGAAGCGAGGAGGCGGAGCGCGCGTCCGTCGCCGGCGCCTGCGACGCGTCGCGTTGCCTACGCGCTCGGCGCGACCCTGCTCAGGCCGTTGATGATCCGGTCCATCGCGTCGCCGCCGCGCGGGTCGGTGAGGTTCGCCAGCAGCTTCAGCGTGAAGCGCATCAGCATCGCGTGGGACAGGCCGCGCTGGGTCGCGACCCGCATGACCTTCGGGTTGCCGATCAGGCTGACGAACATCCGGCCGAGGGTGTAGTAGCCGCCGTAGGTCTGGTTGAGGATCTTGGGATAGTCGGACAAGGCCAGTTCCTTGTCGTAGGCCGTGCGGCGCGAGTGGGCCTGCGCGATCACCTTCGCCGCGATCTCGCCGGACTCCATCGCGTACGCGATGCCTTCGCCGTTGAACGGGTTGACCATGCCGCCCGCGTCGCCGACCAGGAGCAGGCCGCGGGTGTAGTGCGGCTTGCGGTTGAAGCCCATGGGCAGCGCCGCGCCGCGGATCGGGCCGGTGCGGTTGTCCTCGGTCAGCTCCCACTCGGCCGGGGTGGAGGCCAGCCAGCGGCGCATCATCTCGCGGTAGTCGACGCTGCCGAACGCCGCGGAGGTATTGAGGATGCCCAGGCCGATGTTCGACGTGCCGTCGCCCATGCCGAAGATCCAGCCGTAGCCGGGCAGCAGCCGGTCGGGCTGCTGCGCGTCGCGCAGCTCCAGCCACGACTCGAGCCAGTCGTCGTTGTGCCGGGGGTTGCGGTAGTACGCCCGGTAGGCCACGCCCATCGGCCGGTCGTCCCGCTTGTGCAGGCCCATCGCGATGGACAGGCGGGTCGAGTTGCCGTCCGCCGCCACCACGATCGGCGCGCGGAACGTCGTCTCCCGCTTCTCCTGGCCGAGCCGCGCCGCGACGCCGACGATCCGGGAGGTGCGCTCGTCGCGGATCGGTCCGGTCACGTTGCACTGCTCCAGCAGCCGCGCGCCCGCCTTCTGCGCCTGACGGGCCAGCAGCTCGTCGAAGTCGGAGCGCGGGCGCACCAGGCCGTAGTTGGGATGCGAGGCGAGCTCCGGCCACTCCAGCTCGAGCTGCCGACCGCCGCCGATGATGCGCAGGCCCTTGTTGTGCAGCCAGCCGGCCTCGGGCGAGGTGTCGATGCCCATCCGGATCAGCTGGGTGACGGCGCGCGGGGTCAGGCCGTCGCCGCAGATCTTCTCGCGCGGGAACTCGGTCTTCTCCAGCAGCAGCACGTCCAGCCCCGCCTGCGCGAGGTGGTACGCCGTGGCGGACCCGGCCGGGCCGGCGCCGACGATGATCGCGTCGGCCGTGTTCTCGGAGGCGGGGACCTGGTTCTGCGCGGCGGCGTATTGAGTCGGCACGGCAGCAGTCTAGACAGACCGTCGTCCGGGGGTCGGGGTCGGTCGCCTGGTGATCGTGCGCTTGTCCCGCTCAGCTGGCCACCGGCCGGGCAGTTGTCCGGCTGAGCGGGACAGGTGCGCTAGTCGATGCCAAGGCCGCCGGAGTGCGGGACGCCGTCGGCCGCGGTGTTGTCGGTGGCGGGGTGGACCTTGCCCGCGGGCCCCTGTGCGTAGGCGGTAAGGAGGTTCAGCGTTGCGGTACGCACGAAGGTACGGCCAGCCTCGTTGAGGTGCGACGCGCAGCGGTTGCCCAGTGCGCACACCCAGCGCATGGTGCCCGCGTCGAAGACTCCGGCGCCGGAGGATGTCGTGTAGTACGCCGATTCCTGGTAGCTGGCGTGGCCGTCGC
>NZ_DASRGV010000120.1:0-4071 GCF_035650855.1 Actinocrinis sp.
GCCGGCCGACCTGGTGGCTTTCGACGCCGACCCTACGTCCGACGTCTCAGTGCTCGCACACCCGAAGCGCGTCATCCTGCGCGGCGAAGTCGTCGCCTGAGTTCTCGCGGCGGACGCTCAGGACGCGGCGGACGCTCGGGATGCGGGAGCTCGGGCTACAGGGGACGCTCGGGACGTGGGGGAGCGGTCAGCGCGGATCGGGGCGGTCGAGGTTCCAGTGCCGCCCCGCCGAGATCGCCCACTCCGTCTCCGGGCTGTCCGGCGCCGGGCTCTTCGACAGGCCGATCCGCGTGATCACCCGCTGGCCGCCTTCCGCGTCGCCGTACAGCACGTCGATGCTGAACGGCTGTCCGTCCTTGGCGCGCTCCGTCAGGGTGGCGAACTGCTCGGCGCCGGGATCGCGCAGGGCCACCTGGCAGAACCCGTTGTCCCCGGGCGCGATGTAGATGTCGCGGGTCAGCCGGTGGAACTCCTCCGGCCGCCGGTGCTCGGCGTTGTATTCGAAGACCAGGTCCCAACCGTGCAGCACGGCCAATCCACGGCCCACGTTGCGCAGTGACGTAACCAGGTACACCGCCTCGTCACTCGCTTCCAGCACCCCGCGACCGCCGCGCACCGCCATCCACTGGCCGTCGATGAACCGCACCTTCTGCACCGGATCTTCCCAGCGCGTGGGCACCAGTATCGGCCGCAATCCGTGCAGCAGCCCGCGCTCCGCGTTACGCGCGGCCGCGTTCGCGGAGCGGGTGGAGGAGAAGGTAGCCACGGCCAGCAGCGCGGTCCCCGCCGCGGTCCCGACGTTCGCGAGCGTGCCCCAGTCGACCATCCGTCCTCCAGTTCAGCCCCGCTCGGCCGGAACGGCCTGCTCCGGCCGCTGCGGAGCCGACAGAATACGGTACGGCGCCAGCGGGCTCAGCTCCGGACGCTTCGGCGGCCGGCCGTCGCCCGAGGAGCGGCCGGTCAGCCGGCGCTTCACCCACGGCGCGAGGAATACCACCAGCCACACCAGGTCGGAGAGCTTCCGCGCGAACCAGCCGGGCCGGCGCGCGGGCAGGATCGGGGCGCGCCAGTCGAAGGACGGCTCACAGCCCAGCGCCTCCAGCACCGCCTCCGCGACCCGCCGGTGCCCCTCCGCGGACAGGTGCAGCCGATCGGGGGCGAACATCCGCGGATCGTCGAACACCCGCTGCACCGAGAGATCCACCACCAGCGCGCCGTGCCGTTCGCGGATCAGCTCCACGCTCTGCATCAGCCGCCGCACCCGGTCGGCGAAGCGGGCCATCGACGGCATGCGCACGGTGACGTCCACCGGCTGGAAGATCACCAGCACATCGCACGCCTCGGCGACCTCGGCCGCCGCCCGCTCCAACTCGGCGCACACCGCCTCGATGTCGCAACCCGGCCTGCCCATGTCGTTCAGCCCGCCCGCGAGCGTCACCAGGTCGGCGCGCATCGCCCGGGCCGTCGGCACCTGATCCGCCGTGATCTGGCGCATCAGCTTTCCGCGCACGGCGAGATTCGCGTAGCGGAAGTCCGGGTCGTCGGCGGCCAGCCGCTCGGCCACCAGGTCGGCCCAGCCGCGCGGCGAGCCGTCCGGATAGGTGTCGGCGAGGCCTTCGGTGAACGAGTCGCCGATCGCCACGAAGCTGCGTATCGGCATGTGCGGGCTGTCCAAGGCGATCGTGCCCCTTCTCGATGACGGCGGTGCTCTCACCGGCCGGCACATCCTTCCAGCGGCGCTGCACGCCGAGGCAGCGGACGCATGAAACGTTCCGCACGAACGCGTGACCGCGCGTCGAGCAGTTCGGAACGGCGCCTACCCGAGAGGGCGAAGGCGAGGGGCAGGGGAGGAGAGCAGGGCTACCGCGGCGCCTCGATGGGCGTGCCGGCGCGCTCGGCGCGAGCGGTGCCCCAGTCGTAGAGGGCCTGCAACACCGGCGCCAGGCTCCGGCCCTCCTCGGTGAGCCGGTACTCCACGTGGGCGGGCTTGGCCTGGTAGTCGATCCGCTCGACCAGGCCGTCGTCCTGCAGCTCGCGCAGGCGCTGGGCGAGCATCTTCTCGCTCATGTCGGGGATGCGGCGGCGCAGCTCGCCGTAGCGGTGCACGCCTTCCTTCAGATGCGCCAGGATGACCGGCCGCCACTTGCCGCCGATCACGTCCACCGCCAGCTCCACCGCGCAGTAGTAGCGCTTGCCCATGTCAACCCCTGTAACCTTCGACCACGAGGCCGCCTACCCACCAAAAGGTGCGTACTTGATCGCGGCCCGCCCCGGATGCTGGGCTGTTGCCTATGGTCACCGAGTACATCAGATACCGCCTGCCCGCGGAGCGCGAGGGCGGATTCGTCGCAGCATACGAACGTGCCGCGGAGGCGTTGCGGGCCGCCCCCGAGTGCGTCGACTTCGAGCTGAGCCGCTGCGCGGAGGAGCCCGCCTGCTTCATCCTGCGCATCACCTGGACCTCGGTCGAGGCACACCTGCAGGGCTTCCGCGGCGGCCCGGTGTTCGGCGCGTTCTTCCAGGCGATCCGCCCCTATGTCGCGGACATCGAAGAGATGCGGCACTACGAGGCCACCACGGTCCGCGGCGTCGGCGGCGCGGCCCCGCCGAGCCTGTACGACTGGGCGGGCGGCACCGAGGCCTTCGTCAAGCTCTGCGACGCGTTCTACCGGCTGGTGAAGGCCGACGAACTGCTCTCCCCGCTGTTCGAGTCGATGGACGCCGACCACGCCCGCTACGTCGCGTTGTGGATCGCAGAGGTCTTCGGCGGCCCGCCGGCCTACTCCGAGCAGCGCGGTGGCTACGGCCCCATGGTCGAGCGGCACCTGGGCCGGGGCATCACCGAGCCGCAGCGGCGCCGCTGGGTCAACCTGATGATGGACGCCGCCGACGAGGTCGGCCTGCCGCAGGACCCGGAGTTCCGTGCCGCCTTCGCCAGCTACCTGGAGTGGGGCACCCGCCTGGCCTTGCACAACTCGCAGCCCGGTGCGGACGTCGTCCGCAGCGCGCCGATGCCCAAGTGGGGCTGGGGCGTGGCCCCTCCGTACCAGGGCTGAGCTCAGCCCCGCGGCTGATCCGGCCACGCCGTCACCGTGACCTAACCGCTTCCGTCCCGGATACTCAAGGCATCCCCGCCTGAGACGGAGCACCCGGAGTCGAGCGTTGGCTGAGCTCAATCTGCACATCGGGGTCTACAACCACCTCAACGGCGGCATCGATCACGGCGCAGCCGGCGGCGCCGGAGCACTCGACCGGTTGGAGCGGCTGGACCGCCAGCTCGGCTTGCTCGCGTCACTGGAGCTGGACGTGCTGATCTCCACCGAGGCAAAAGGCTGGTTCGAACCGGACGACGCGCCGCTCAAGCTGGCCGCCGCGCGATTGGGCATGACGCCGCTCTGGGTGCGTGCACCCCGCCACGACTGCAACATCGTGATCTGGATCAATCCGCGCCGGTTGCACCACCCCGAGCAGCACCATGAGACGCACCACCCGTTCTGGCACGCCCAAGCGCGAACCTCGGTGCGCGTGGAGGATCTGGACGAACGGCTGTGGCTTTTCGGCGCGCACTTCAGCCCGTTCGTGCCGCAGATCCGGGTCCAAGAGGCCTACGCCACCTGCGACCTGGCCGACGGCCGGCTGACGATCGGCGGCGGCGACTTCAACGACGACGGCCTCGCGGACCCAATCCCCGACCGCAGCGGCCTGCCCGCGTACAAGCGCCTGCGACATATGCGGCCCGGCGGCGAGAGCGCAGCGAGCGTGCTGCACGCCGCGGAACTGCACGACATGGCCGCACTTCTGGAGCCGATGACCACCAGCCGACAACCGACCGCCGGTTTCGAAGACGACGCCCCCATCCGCTGCGACCGGCTCTACGTATGCCAGCGGCTGCGCGAGACGCCCCGCACGTTCAGCACACTGCCCTACGACGCGGCGCTGTCCGATCATCGCGGCATTCACGGCACGTTGGATCTCTCGGCAATGACAAAAGGCGCCCCCCGTTTCCGAGAGACGCCCTAGCCATACCTTGCGCGCTATTCGTGGTGCGCCGTCAGGGACTTGAACCCCGAA